>CAKZVB010000191.1 GCA_937922015.1 uncultured Granulosicoccaceae bacterium | reverse complement strand
AATGTTCAAGCCGGTAGAGTTACATCTGCCTGCCTTTATTGCGGCAGTGGCGTTAGTCCTGTTTCATTTCAGTAGAAATAAAACACCAGTGTCGTTGCAGGCTTGAAGCCAGCTCAACCACTGTAATAGTGAAAAGATCTGGTGATCCTGTGTTGCGTCTGCGGCTATTGCGCTATGAGATAAAGTGATGACAGAACCCGAGAATTACAGTGAGCCACTGTACATTCAGTTTCGAATGCCCAGTGTACGTCTGATCTCAATGGAATCCAATAAACTTGAACTGGATGCCATAGGGCATAAATTACTGCGACGGGTTGTTAGCTGGGCGCTGGCAAGCAGAAAGCGCAAGTTTGTGCTTGAAAAAAACTTCCAGATTACCATTGACAAGTTTTCCGATAATCGCCTAAACGGTACGCTCACCGTACCGGCGCAGGAGAACGATCAAAAAATCGAATTTGATGGTGCCTCTATCCCGCTGCCCTGGTTGGCTGCGGCATTGAGTTTTGAAGTCTTGCGGCCACTGGGTGCGGTACTGATCCCGTCAATTGTGCATGATTATCTATTTGAAAAAGGTCAGATAACGGTGGAGCAAGGTGGCAAAACAACAATCGTTGAAGTTGATCGGGAAATAGCAGATCGGTTATTTCTGGACATTTTTCGTTCCGTGTCCGGCATGCGACTGTGGCCTCGTGTCGCCTGGTTAGCGGTACGAGCCGGTGCACCGTTTTTTCAGTATAAGGGCAAGAGGGGCGCTATTAACAGGGTTACCATTTCGGTGGCACTCGCGTTACTGACACTGTTCTGGTTTTTGTACCTCCTGGCTCCGGTGGTATTCTGTGTATTGCTTATTTTGCTGCCCGGTCTGACACTGATGGACTGGCTGGTCGATCGGATAACACGACGATATAAGCTAAAAAAATAGTCTGGACTGGCGAGATAAAAACATTCCGATTCAAAAAATCGATTGGAAATCCGTATCTGAAAATTATAGTTTGACAAGTAGAAGAGAATTATTAGAAGGCGAATCGGTTGAAAGTATTAGTCACCGGCAGTGCAGGACACCTGGGAGAAGCGCTTGTGCGCTCTTTTCGGTCTGCAGGTGACAGCGTTCTGGGGTTTGATATTAAGAAATCAGAATTTACGGATTGCGTTGGTTCTATCTCAGACAAATCTCTGGTGCGTGAGTGTGTCGCTGAGTGTGATGTAGTCCTGCATACGGCGACGCTCCATAAACCACATATCGCTACTCATACCAGACAGCAGTTTATCGATACCAATATCTCAGGAACACTGAATCTGCTGGAGGAAGCCGTTCAGACTGGCTGCCAATCCTTTGTATATACCAGCACAACCAGCACGTTCGGGAACGCGATGCATCCTGACAAAGGAGCGCCTGCTGTATGGGTAACAGAACAGTTACGAACGAAACCCAGGAATATTTACGGTGTTACCAAAATTTCTGCGGAAGATCTGTGTGAATTGTTTAGTCGACATACTGAGTTACCATGTGTAGTTCTAAGAACATCGCGCTTTTTTGCAGAAGAGGATGACCATAAAGGACAGCGTGATCAGTTCGTTGACGCTAACTTAAAAGTGAACGAGCTTTTGTATCGCAGAGTAGATATTGCAGATGTCGTGAGCGCGCATAAGCTGGCAGTAATTAAAGCAAACAGTATAAAATTTGGTCGATTTATTATCTCCGGCACTACACCCTTTAATCGTTGTGATGTTACCGATCTTGGAAGGGATGCGATTGCAGTACTGAATAAATATGTCCCCGGATTTTTGGAAGAATACCAACGCCGGGACTGGAAAATGTTGCAAACACTGGATCGTGTTTATGACAATAGTCTGGCTCGGGAAATTCTTGGTTGGGAACCTCAGTTTACCTTCGAAAATGCAATTAAGTTGCTTAGCGAAGACAAAGACTACAGGAGTGAACTCTCTCAAATTGTTGGTGCAAAGGGTTATCACAACATAGACTTCGATGACGGTCCCTATCCGGTAACTGATTTCTAAGCATGAAACATATATTTGATGTTACAGGACTCCATTAACAAACATCTCTTCGTAGCTGTAGTGCACTACAGCCATTTTCATGTATACCGCAAACGTTACGACAGAGTACATAAAAACACTGTCGCTTCCATGTTTTACCAGTTCTCCGGTGGGCGGCTATTTCATAGCCATTAGCGCAGTATCAGCCGCTGTGAGCACAGACTTTGGTTAATGATGAATTATTCCAGCATGTACGGCAGGGTGAGCGAGATTGCCGGTACAAAAGTAATCAGCATCAACGCGACAAATATAGCAATATAAAATGGCCATATCGTTCGCACCGCCGTTTCGATAGGCAATTTACCCACCGCGCAGCCGACAAACAAGCACGAACCGACCGGTGGAGTGCACAAACCCAGGCCCAGGTTAACCAGTAAAATCATGCCGAATTGCAGTGGATCGACACCAAGGGTATTCATTATTGGCAGGAATATCGGTGTGCAAATTAGTATAAGTGCGGCCATGTCCATAATCATGCCGAGCATCAGCAGCACAAAGTTGATCATTAGCAGTATGTAGATCTTGTTGTCGGTAAGGCCTGTCAGTAATTCTATAGTCAGCGTCGGTACACGAAAGAAAGTCAGCATGTAGGCAAACGCGCCGGCGCAGGCAATCAGTATCATTACCATGGAAGTCGTGCGGACAGCGGAAATGACCGCAATTTTGAAGTTGGTCCATGTGATACTTCGATAGACAAACATGGTTACCACAAACGCATATAGTGCACCGAATGCGCCGGATTCTGTAGCAGTGAATACTCCGGAAAGAACACCACCAACAATTATAACCGCAGTCAGGAGTCCGGGGATCGCGCCGAAGAAACTGAGCAGCAGTACTGTCCATCCGGGAAACTTCTCGGCACCGTATCCACGTTTTACGGCGATAATGTAAGCTGCAACAGCCAGACAGATGCACATCAATACTCCTGGTATTACACCGGCAAGAAACAGTTTGGATATTGAAACTGCACCGCCAGTCGCCAGTGCATAAATAATCATGTTATGGCTTGGTGGAATGATGATGCCCGCAATAGACGAGGTTACCGTGACATTAACCGCGTAATCGGCGTCATAACCTTTGTCTTTCATAACGGGGATAAGAATCGACCCCAGAGCCGAAATATCTGCAATGGCCGAGCCTGAAATACCACCGAACAGCATGGAAGAAAAAACATTTACAATACCCAGCCCGCCGCGTACAGCACCCACCGCGTTTTGTGCAAAACGCACCAGTCGCATTGCAATGCCACCGTGGAACATCAGTTCACCGGCGAATATAAAAAACGGTATTGCCATCAGTGAATAGACATTAATCCCTGCGACAATGCGCTGGAACACAATAAGCAAAGGTAGCCCCTCGTGCCAGAAAGCAACAAGTGCGGCAATACCTAATGCAAAGGCTACAGGTAGCCCGATAATAACGCAGAGCGCAAATACGCCGAGCAGTAGCGCTAATCCCAGTGCCATTTTTTTCTCTTATTCTATGCTGTCTTTGCGCTCGTCACGCCCGAGTATCAGGCGGATGAGGTGGCCGGTAGAAAACAGGAAAACAAGTGCACCGCAGATGGTCAGTGGCAAAGAGCGAAAGCCCTCAGACACTTGAATCAGCGGTATCAATGTATTCCATTTGAATTTTGTCAGTTCGAGGCCATACCAGAACATAAAGCCACCGAAGACTGCCATTAATATATCTGTGATGAACACAAACAGCGTGCGTACATGTGTAGGTGCCGCGGTGCGAAACAGCACTACCGATAGATGCGAATCTTGCCGGACACCTACAGCAGCGCCAAGAAATGCGATAACCATTAACAGTAGATGCGATACTTGTTCTACCCATGTCGGTGTATCGTTCAATACATAGCGACCATAGACAAGCCACGCAAACATGAGTGTCATTGCCACTAACGCTATGCCTGCGATAATTTGACAAATGCGGGTAAGCACGTCGAATAAGCGGTCCATACCCCTCAGGAACGCCGGCAGTTCTGATGATGTGCTCATTTCAGTTCTCAATTTCAAAACGCCCACATCCGTGCGCAGATGCGGGCGTTTTATATTTGCAGGGTAGAATCTCCGGGAAGCCCGCAACACACTGGCGACGGGTTCCGACGATCATCCTATTCTGTGGATTGAGCCATCTCTACCAATGCAGCCATATCAGGATTGGCAGCCAGGTAGTCATCATAGACCTTGGCCATAGCTTCCTGGAATGGACCTTTGTCTGCAATCTCATTGACTTTTATACCTGCAGCTTCAACGTCTTTACGAGCCTGCTCTGACTGAACAGCCCACAGCTCGCGTTGGTATAATGCAGCCTCTTGTGCCGCACCGCGTACCGCTTCCTGAAGCTCAGGTGAAAGAGCGGCGAACTTGGCCGTGTTAACACAGATACACTCAGGAATGATCAGGTGTTCACTTAGAGAGTAGTGAGTGGTGACTTCGTAGTGGCCGACGTTCTTGAACGAGGGGAAGTTGTTTTCTGCACCGTCTACAACACCGGTCTTAAGTGCTTGCTGCACTTCTGCGAAGGCCATTGGTGACGGGTTGCCGCCCATGGCAGCAATCATAGAGGTGTACAGGTCGTTGTTCATTACCCGAATTTTCAAACCCGCGACATCAGCCGGAGTCTCGATAGCCTTTTGAGCGTAGAAAGATCGTGCACCAGCATCAACCCATGCCAGCGGTTGAACACCGGCATCAGCCATTGCGGCGGCGATGGTCTCGCCAGCTTCGCCTTCAAGCACGCGGAACATGTGAGGCACACTTTTGAAAATGAAAGGCAGTGAAACCAGGTTTGCTTCTTTTACCATTGGACCGATCGGTCCGAGGTTGAAGTTGCCTAGCTCAATTGCACCGAGTCGAACCTGTTCCAGCGCATCAGGTTGTGATCCAAGTACGCCGCCGTGGAAAACTTCTACGGTAACTTCGCCGTTTGTGGCCTTGTCAACAAGCTCTGAAAAACGATCCATCGCGGCGGTGTTTGGATGGCCGTCGTTGTGGATGTTCCATGCGCGCCAGTTTTCAGCGGCTTGCAGCGGACTTAACAAGCTGAGTGATGCAAGAACCCCGGCAGTGGCGAGTGATAATTTTTTAAACATACTTTCTCTCCTATGAACAGTGAACAGTCGTTTTGGTTGAACTGGTATGGTAGTATAACAGTGGATGGGCCTTACATGTCAACGCCTGAAAAATTTTAATACGTGTATTTTGACAAAGTGTCGTTTTTTACGTCCTGAGGGGTTTTTACAAAAAGTGAATCAGCGGTGAAATTAACGGAGCCAATGCAAAACCTGAAAACAGACCTGGAGCGTCGCACAGCCACGGATCACGTGTTCGACAATCTGCACGAGGAAATCATGACCCTGAAGGTACTGCCCGGTACCAAAATGTCAGAGGCCGAGATTGCAGAGCGTTTTGGTATATCGCGGCAGCCGGTTCGCGACGCCTTCAATCGACTGGATAACCTCGATCTGCTTCTTATCCGTCCACAGCGGGCTACCGTGGTGCGCGGTTTTTCGATGGAAAAAATTGCTGAAGCTCGTTTTCTGCGGTTGGCAGCAGAGCTTGAAGTTATCAGGAATGCGGGTGATAAATGGGATGATTTGTGTTCAGAGAAAATGCGCTATAACCTGCAACAGCAACGTCGCGCGGCAGATACGCAGCAGTGGGATGAGTTCCAGGCACTGGATATCAGGTTCCATGTGCTTTTCTGCGAACTCGGTGAATGCTGGCAGGCAATAGATACTATTAATTCCTGCCGGCGCAAAACGGCAAGGCTGTGCGTATTAAGCTTTACTAAAGACAAAGAAGTCGAAACGGTTATCGAGGATCATCGCCTGCTGATCGAGGCTTTGGACAATCGTGATATTGTTGCGGCTACAGACACACTGCGTCAGCATCTAAGCCGTCTGGATTCTGTAATAGCAGGAGTACAGGTTGCACATTCGGAATATTTCGAATAGACAGTCTGTCAATTCAGGGTTGACCCTGAACTTACCGCAAATACTATGAATAAAGACATAAAGGTCAAATTCTCTGGTCGCCTCATGAATGTTGCAGGGCAGGTTTTCTTCTAACAAAGAGCGCGACGCAAAGCCACCATGGAAGAAATACTCCACCGCCGGATTCGATCTCCTGTGCTGCACCTTGTACCGGCTCTTCAAGGTTATCAGTCTCTGCTACCTGAGATTTTTCCGGCAAGGTCGTAGTGGTCAGTAGTTGCTGAGTTTGTTGTGTCTCTGTCGGTTCTGCCACTTGTTCCTCGCTGTTAGATGTTTCCTGCGTCGTGTTTGCGGACAAGGGAGTGGTGGCGATACGGAAGTTATCAAAATAGATATACTGATCGCTGGCTGGAGCCCATGAAGGATCAGCTCCACCATAAAAAGTACTGAAGTAAAAAAGGTTAATGCCTATATCAGGTGTTTTTCGGTACAACATATTGTTTGAGCTGAGCACTTTAACGCCATCAAGCCATGCCTCAATCATGCCATTGGCTTCACCAACGGTATTCATCACAACTCTGTGTTGAATCGTATGCCATACGCCGCGTTTGGCTTTTATATTCCAGATTTCGTCATCGCCGTACTGGTAAAACTGATCGGCGTGGTACATGTAGCTTTCCAGGACGCCGCCTTCACGCCACATGCCACGGGCGCTCCAGCCGTCATAGCCGCTTGGGAATCCGCCGCCGGTATTACAGCCGTCTTTTGGATCCTGCGTGACATTGTATCCGCATAAGCCGGGCAATTTTCCACCGAGAACAAAATCGAAATCTTCGGCAAATTTCACATCATAAGAAACATAGAGTTCTTCGAAGTTGCGCTCAAAGCTTACCCCGAAAGAAAGATCACTTAGAAATGCGGCAGCCCCCTGAGAGCCGTATTTGTGTGCAGGGAACTTCACCTGCATTGCCTTGCCTTTGATGTCATCCTGTACAACATGGACGCGACCTTCCGCCAGGCCCATGTGCCAGATCGGGGTGTCCCATTGCTGGTTAAGTGCATCCGCGTGGTATGGGCCGATGGTTGCTGTTTCAAAGTCCTGTTCAAAGACGATCAGATCTTCCTGAACCACTGTCTGAGTTGGAACGTCGCTTCCTCGTTGATCTTGCTGATCGGTGTCAATGATGCAGGATTCGTTGTTCTCCCACCCCCAGCCATCACCGTCTTTGTCTGCGCGCGAATCACTACAGATCGGGGTGCCATCGTCATTGAAGATAGGAGGTTTTTGTTGGGTTTGACAGACCCGGGAGTCAAGCCATGGCCATTCAGAGTTTGCATCGTATTGACAGCTGACTTCAGTCGCAATCGCAATATTTGACAAGCAAAGAGTCAGCGTCACCAAAGCTCTGGCGAATTTATACATAACAAGCACCGGTAATTTCTTTCGAGGGAGGACAACGGCCAATATTCGAAAGTCCTGATTCAGTGCCTTGGAAATGTCGACTGAGTCATGTTTCGTGCTTTCAGTCGCCGTATAAATGCTGGCTGAATTAAAGGTCTGATGGTTGCGGCGCAGTAGTTGGTAAAGGGTTCTCGATTGGACAACCCACGGCAGCCTTATTTATGGCTGGTTTATGGCCGGATGTTTTCTATCTCGACCAGGCAGCTATGTGCACTGCTGCCCTGCCCAAGCTGCGATGTGCCTGTGTCGCGGGTTAGCGTGTTGGGATTGCCCTGTGTGTCAGTGCCATCATCAGTTGGTGTAAACCACGCGCCGGTAGGTAGCGACACGACTCCCTGCAGAATATCGTTGCTGATACGCACTTTGGCCCTGCAACTGCCGCGATCATTAAACACCCGGATAATTGCACCGTCGACGATAGAGCGTGCGGCAGCGTCGGATGGATGCAGTGTGATTGGTGTGGGGCGCTCACCGGGGATGTCAGCAATAGCACATTCCAGCTGGCTGTGTAGTTTGTCACCCGGTTGCGGAGAAACCATATGCAGCGGGTATTTTGTTGCACGTTCAGCCCCCAGCCATTCTGAGGGTGGCATCCAGGTTGGGTGCCCGGGGCAATCTTCATAAGCAAAGCCCGCAATGGTTTCAGAGAAAATCTCGATTTTTCCAGACGGCGTTTGCAATGGTGATTGCTGCGGGTCCTGCCTGAACGCTTCAAACGGAATCTGCGAGAACTGCGCTGATCGAATCGGCAGATCTACCCAGTTCTTACTGACGAGATCTTCGAATGAAGGTACCTCGATGCCCTGTTGTTGTGAATCACTGCGAAAGTCTTCATACATATGCTGCAGCCAATCCTCGCTGCTTCTGCCCTGTGTAAAAGTGTCTGCAACACCTGCGCGATGTGCCAGCTGTGCAAAAATATCGTAGTCATCACGTGCTTCGCCTACCGGTGGAATCAGTGCAGGCATATCAAACAGATAGGAGTCGCCCTGTGCGCGTCCGATATCGTGCCTTTCATAGGAAGTGGTGGCTGGAAATACGATGTCGGCTCTAAGTGCTGTGGCAGTCCACCACGGTTCGTGCACGATGATGGTTTCAGGGCGCGCCCAGGCATCCTGTAAGCGGTGCAGATCCTGATGGTGATGAAACGGATTGCCGCCACACCAGTAAACCATTTTAATATCGGGATAGGTGAGTGACTGTCCGTTGAAATTATAAGTGCCACCGGGTTGCAGCAGCATGTCTGCAATACGCGCTACCGGTATAGATGTTTTTACCGGGTTGTCCAGCTGTGGAAAGGTGAGTCCGGATAGTCGTTTGACTGAAATACCTATGCCGCCAATGGCCCCGTATCCATAACCGATGCCGCCACCGGGCAGCCCGATTTGACCCAGCATGGCGGCAAGCGTTGCTGCCATCCAGTAGGGCTGTTCACCGTGTTGTGCACGTTGCAGCGACCAGGATACCGTGATTAACGTGCGGGTGGCGGCCATGGTGTGTGCGAGATGGTGGATAGTGTCAGCGTCGATGCCGCAAATTTCTGAGGCCCAGTGGGGGCTTTTAGCGATGCCGTCAGCGCTGCCGTTTAGATAGCGTTGAAAAATTTCGTAGCCCACCGTGTTTCGACTGAGAAAATCTTTGTCTAATAGATTTTCTTTGTCCAGTACATAGGCAAGTGCCAGCATCATCGCTGTGTCTGTACCGGGCTTGATGGCCAGCCAGTCTGCACCGTCAGGGGTATCTGTGCGTTGCGGGCTTATATTAATTAGCCGTATGCCTCGCCGTTGGTATTCTTCAAACCAGCTGTTGGTCTCATGGTGGGTGACGCCACCCATGCTGACTTGTGAATTTTTTGGATTGATACCGCCAAACATAACCAGCGTCTTTGTGTGTTCGGCGATGGTGCTCCAGCTGTTGATCTCGGCCCACATTAATTTTAAAAAGTGCATGCCCAGCACATGCGGAATTATGGCCTGCGCCGCTGCTGTGCTGTAGCTGGCAACAGAGGAAACGTAGCCTCCAGTGCAGTTTAGAAAACGATGCAGTTGTCCCAGTGCATGATGAAATCGACCAGCGCTTGCCCAGCCGTAGGAACCGCCATAGATAGACTCATTGCCGTAGGTTTGCCTGACCCGGTCGATTTCGGCGGCGGCAATATCCAGTGCTTCGTCCCATGGCAGTTCAATGAATTCTTCTCGACCACGCAATTGCCTTGATTCAACATGGCTGGGGCCGTGTTCCAGCCAGCTCTTACGTATGGACGGGCGTGCCACCCGCGCTCGATGATGCACTGCTGCCGGCAGTGACTTTGAAATGGCAGACGGGTTGGGGTCGTTGTCAAAATCACTGACGCCGACTATCCTGTCGTCGCGGGTGGTGACATTAAAGGCACCCCAGTGACTGGTGGTGGTGCGTGTTTTTGAATTGGTCAATTTAATTCCCCGGCGGCAGATTAACTTAGGGTATTGTTCGATCGATTCCGCGTACGATGTTTTTGTCCCGATCGAAAAATGGCAGATCTACGATGTCGCAGGCGTGAGTTTGTCCATCGGCCGGTTTTAATTCAAGGGTTCGCCCGACCCAGTCTGCGGCTGCATTAAAACGCACGTAGCCTATGCCACAGTCCAGTGTCGGTGATGGTACACCTGCCGTGACATATCCCACTTCATTGCCCTGGTCGAGGATAGCATTACCCGCTGCGGGTGTTTGCGTTTGACAGGTTACACCAAGTAACAGCGAACGCCGGTCGCGACCTTCAAGCGCTGAACGCCCGGTAAAATCATCTTTATCCATATCAATAAACGGTGCAAGACCGGCTTCGAACGGTGTCATGGTAGTGTCCATGTCGGTCAGATTGCCGAGGATACCGGCTTCGATTCTGCGAATGGTCATAGCGCGGGTAGAGGAGAACTCCATACCAAAGGGTTCACCTGTTTCAATTAAGTGATCCCATAACCGCAGATGATCGGTTGTCGCGTCACAGTAGATTTCAAAGCCCAGCTCTCCGGTAAATCCGGTTCGTGATACATAGAGGTTTTGACCACCGATATCAAAGAAGCCGGAGCAAAAATAACGCAGACCGTCATTGATCGCGCCGTTGCTGGCGGCGCTCATGATATCGATCGATGCAGGACCCTGGATTTGCAGCACACGTGATTTGGGGTCGGAGATGGTGACATCGTAGCCATCGCTGTGGGCAATCAGCCATGTTTCAAAGGGGCCGTCGGCCTGTACATACCAGTAGCGATCCGGGCCCGGTTTAAACAGGACACCATCCATGAACACGCCACCCTGTGGTGTACAGGCAATGGCGTAGAGGCCGCGACCTTCTGGCAGTGATGCAACCCTGCGTGACAACACCTTTTCCAGAAAAGGTGCGGCGTCCGGGCCGCTTATTTCGATTGGCTTTTCGGGGACATCAAAAATCAGGGCTTTGCGTCGCAGCGTCCAGTATTTTTCTACCGGGTCTTCGCCCAGATAAATTGCCAGGTAGCGATCGGCGTAGACCCCGCGGACCATGTGCGGGCTATTGGTTCGGGCTATAAACGGTGACTCTTCAAAACGACGTGCACTGATTGCTACGGTGTTTTCAAGGTCAGAAGCTTCCTGTAGATTTTTCATCGAGGTCCCTTAGGCTGTTGTGGTGCTGGCTGTTGATTGCCCGCAACCTGTCAGGCTGATACATGTTAGATCGGGTTAAGGCCTAACTCTGCCTGGCGTTTTCTACTCCAGGCCTGTGTGCAGCGGTCGACGATAATGGCGATGATCGCCATGCAGATGCCTGCCACCATACCAACCCCGAAGTTACCATCACTCAAACCAATATAGACGCTTTGCTCCAGGCCTTTGGTGCCGACCAGGGCCGTGATCACAAGCATGGCAATGCCATACATTATGGTCTGATTGAGACCGAGCATCATGACTGGCATCGCCAGTGGAATTTTAACCTGCCAGAGTAATTGTCTTTTTGTGGCACCAATCATTGTGGCGGCCTCGAGAGTGTCTTCGGGCAGGTGGCGTAATCCGTGCTCGGCGTAGCGTATGGCCGGAACAAAAGCGTAAGCGATGATCGCCAGCAGCGCTGTAAAGTCACCGATTTTAAATATCATCACAAACGGTATAAGGATGACGAACAATGGCATTGTTTGCAGCGTGTCGTTAATCGGTCTGACAAAAGCGGAAACCGTGTCGTTATAGGATGCCCATATCCCGATAGCGGTACCGAGAACAAAAGAAATAATAACCGCAATACCACACAGGTAAATCGATAACATCGCCTCAGGCCAGTTGCCACTTGAGGCAATAAAGGCAAGTCCGGTTAACGTGCCGATGCCCAGGGCAGGGCCGCCGATTTTCCAGGCGATTACTGCGTAAATCAGAATGACTGCAGGCCACGGCATATTAGTAAGCCCGATGTAGAAAAATATCGCGAACAGCAAAGTAGCAATAGCCGCCTTGTAGTTCCAGCGTTTCATGCACAGCAGCGCGATGGCGATCATAGCGATGACGTAGGCTACTCTGTGTGTCTGGGTGAGTTCAAAGCCCCAGGTGAACGGACTGACCGCCTGTTGCAGTCCGATTTTGGCTGGCAGCATGATAAAAAAGAAAGCAAACTTTTTTATGCTGTCAATCTCTCCACGGAAATTGGCAACCAGGTAGGTTAATCCATCATTCATCGTTTTGGCAGGACTCCATTCCAAGTGTCGTGGCCAGTCCTGCAGAATGTCGAAAATTTGCGCGAGTACAAAAAATACTACGGCACCGGCGGCGGCGATACACCAATAGCGATATCGGTGCAGGGTTCTTGTTGTGGTATTGGACGCCGTGTCAGCGGCTGTGTTTTGATAGTCGTCGGTGCGTGTGGCAAGCCCGTAGGTTATCCGGTCTATCACCATTGCCATAAGTGCGATCACCATACCAGCAAGCAGACTTTCGCCGAACTGTGCTTTGCGAATTGTCGATAGAACCTCCCAGCCGATGTCCTCGGTACCGCCAATGATGGAGGCGATGATCACCATGCTGAGAGATGCCATGGTCGCCTGGTTTACTCCCAGTAGCAGTTGCCTCATGGCGTTTGGAACACGTACCTGCCAGAACAACTGACTTTTACTGGCCCCTGACATCAGGCCGGATTCGATGACCTCTGCCGGCACACTGCGCAGACCGACAATGGTGTTTCTCACCATTGGTGGAAATGAGTAGAGTACGCTTGCAACCAAACCAACCACAGTACCAAAGCCAAATAGCAGCAGGATCGGTAGCAGGTAGGCAAACACCGGTACCGTCTGCAATATATCGAGCATTGGCATGATTACACGCTCAGCGCGGTTTGAGTGAAATCCCCAGACTCCGAAAATAAAACCGGTGAGTATCGCCAGAGGCACGGAGATGGCGACCAGTGAAAGTGTGTTCATGCTTTCGTCCCAGTAGCCGATCACCACCATGTACAACAACGAGCACAGTGTGAACAGCGCAAGGCGCCAGCCGGATGCAACATAGGCGATGACACAGAACACAAAGGCGGTAACACCCCATGGCAGTGACTGAAGCACCCAGCGCACAGCTTTTATTGGCCATTCAAGTAACCATGAAAAGCCAAGGAAAAACCAGCCGAGGTGTTTGATCATCCAGTTTATGATGATATTCAGCCAGTCAGAGAAGGGCACTGTCCATGCTTGCGGATACTTTGACAGCCAGCCCCATTGATCCTGCAGCGCAATACAGATCAGCGTGATGGCAATCACCACCAGCCAATGTATCTCCCCACGGCCAATTTTTGCGGACATTCGGTTGTCAGTTCTCTGATATCTGGTTGCTGCAGCCAGAGGCCAGTGCAGTAAGCACACCGCGGGCGGTTGCCATGCCAAGAACGGTACCGTGTGCGTCTTCTACCAGCAGCCCATCGTGGTGATTGGCCAGATAGGTCAGCAACTCACTTATCGGTGTGTCGCCGGAGACCCGGCGTTTATTTTCAGTCGGTCCGTTTGCCTGTTCGACGATATCCGCTGCCGAGAGTACATTTTCCCACGGCACATCTGTGGTGAAATCGCGAACGTAGTCATCGACCGGGTTGAGGATCAGATCGACAGGGCGACCGATTTGTACCACTTCGCCGTCACGCATAATTGCCATTCGATCAGCTATGCGCAGGGCTTCATGAAAGTCATGCGTTATAAAGACGATGGATTTGTGCAACACCGATCGAATACGCAGGAATTCATCCTGCATCTGTTTGCGTATGAGTGGATCAAGTGCCGAGAAAGGTTCATCCAGCAGCCATACATCGGGCTCTACTGCCAGTGACCGTGCAATGCCAACGCGTTGCTGTTGTCCCCCTGAAAGTTCCTTGGGAAAATTGGATTCTCTGCCCTGCAAGCCAACCAGTTCGATCACCCGGCTGGCCTGAGCATAGCGTTGTTCTTCAGCGATCCCCTGTAGCTTTAACGGGAAGGCTATATTGTCTATGACATTGAGGTGCGGCATTAAGCCGAAACTTTGAAACACCATACCCATCTGGTGCCGTCGAACGTCGATTAATTCAGCGTCGTTTTTTTGCAGCAGGTTTTCACCGTCGAGAAGCACTTCACCGGAGGTAGGTTCAACCAGGCGCGACAGACAACGAACAATGGTTGACTTGCCAGAACCGGAGAGCCCCATGATGACAAAAATCTCACCGACGTGAACATCAAAACTCACATCGGCGTTGGCGACGATATGACCGGCAGTCCGGATTGAGTCAGCGCGGGCTTTCGGATTATTTGACTGATCCTGGCTGTCTTTAAAAAACTGCTCGGCTTTGTCGCCGTACACTTTCCAGATGTTTCGGCAGGACAATTTAACAGCGCCGTTGTTGAGCCCTTCGCTACTCATACTTGTTGTTCATTTGAGGCGCATGTTTGTTTAATTGTTTCCGGGAATAATCGATGATAACGCCACGTCAGGTCCGTTCGCAGAAGCTGATGTTCTGCCTGCCGCGCAGACTCCCGGGCGGCAGGCAGGATGTTTACATTGCAGAATCTAACCATGGCTGCCATCTGGCTTCGTTGTTGTCAAGCCATTCAGCAACTACCTCGTCCAGATCACGACCTTTGTTATCAATCTCCAGAATCGCTGCGTTTTCATCGGCGTTAGTCAGTTCATAACTTGACAGCATCTTGAACGCTGCCGGCCACTTCTGTTCAAAACCACTCCATGCCACTTTGTTAACCTTGGCTTGTTCGAAACCGCAGGCGGTATCCTTGTCTTGTGATTCTTCAACGCACTCGCCTTCAGACTGAGTCCACTCAACCCAGTTAAAATCGTAGTCTGCGAACATCCAGTGTGGTTGCCAGAACATCATTATGATCGGCTCTTTTGCGGCATAGGCAGATTTGAGCTCTGCAACCATTGCCCCCTCACTGCCACCTGGAATGGGTTCGAACGGCATGTCGATACTTGCGACAACATCTCTGGAGCGGGTTCCCCAGTCAGCGGGGTAGGTGATCAGCCGGCCTTTTGGAAACGTTTCGGCAGAGGCGAATGCCTGTGTACACTCGTACAGGGCTTTGTAGTCAGGCAGGCCCGGACATTTTTCTTCCATATATGGCGGATAGATCCAGCCTTCTTTCGGATCAAGGCCCAGTTCTCCCAGTACCACGATATCGCCGGACTCAACAGCCTTGGGGTAGAGGTCGCCGATGTTATTGGTCCAGACTTCGGTTTGCACATGCAGATTCCCCTGCGCCAGACCGGCGTGCTGCGGCAGTGCGCCGGCACTGACATATTCAATGTTGTAGCCCATTTTCTTTAACAGTTCACCGGCAATTTTGGTCGACACATGCTGACCGGTCCAGTCGTTAAGAATGACTTTTATAGGGTCTGTGGATTCTGGCACATCGGCAAATGCGGCATGGCTCGACACCATTGAGGCCAGTGCGAGAGTGGCTGCGGGAAATAGTTTTTTAAGCATTTCGGTCTTCCTCATACGTAGGTTTAGGGCGGTAGTTGAACCGCCCGGCGTCACCGTTTTAAGCGCGTGCGTATACCAAGGTTATCCTACTGCGTCTGGTTTGGTGATATCATTTAAATTAACTTACCATTAGTCAGTTTATTAATCCATGGTAAAGTTGACTGACCATATATTTATGGTTCTGGCAATGGGAGAAAAGCAATTATGGCCGTACAAACCCCTGTGAAGGTCAATAGCCTGAACCTCAGCCAGACCCGCAACGAGCAGATGTGACTATACGATCAGACAATCCGTTGTGTGCATAGATGGAATATGACTACATAATTGTCGGGGCAGGCTCTGCAGGGTGTGTTCTCGCCAATCGCCTGAGCGCCGACGGTGTTAACACTGTCCTGCTTATTGAAGCGGGTCCGGAGAACAGAGCGCTGTCGTTAAAGATGCCGGCGGCGGTGTTGTCTAATCTAAACAGCACTAAGCATAACTGGGCTTATCAGGGGGAACCTGAACCCTTTCTCAATGGCAAACAATTTAAACACGACAGAGGCAAAACGCTTGGTGGCTCTTCATCAATAAACGGTATGGTTTTCATCCGTGGTCATGCTCAGGATTTTGACGGTTGGCGACAGGCCGGTTGTGAAGGCTGGAGTTACGCCGAAGTTCTGCCCTATTTTAAGCGACTTGAAAACTATGAAGGTGGTGCTGATGAGTATCGAGGGGGCAGCGGGCCGTTAAAGGTGCATCGGCCGGTGCCTGAACACCCGATATATAAAGCTTTTCTAAAAGCAGGTGAGCAAGCCGGGTTTCCATTGACTGATGATATTTGTGGTTATTGTCAGGAAGGCTTCGGTGTATTGGACAGTACCGTTTCAGATGGTGAGCGCGTGAGTACTGCGGTGTCTTATCTCGATCCGGTGCGTCACCTGACCAACCTGACGATAGTGACTCAGGCGCAAGTGCAGCGAGTCCTGCTGGAAGATCGCAGGGCCACCGGAGTGGTCTATAAAGACAAAGGCGGTAACACGATCACCGTTCTGGCGAACACCGAAGTTATCCTCAGCGCCGGCGCTGTTGCGAGCCCGCAATTGCTTATGTTGTCAGGTATCGGGCCGGCGGAGCATCTGCGCACGGTGGGGATTAATGTCGTTAAGGATCTGCCCGGTGTTGGACAAAACCTTAATGATCACCCCGACTTTGTACTCAAGTTCAAATGTTTACAGCCGGTGTCACTGTGGCCGGAAACAAAGGGGTTGGCAAAACTTACGGCCGGTGTGCGATGGCTGGCCAACCGGAAAGGGATATGTGGATCAAATCATTTTGACGTGGTTGCCTGTATCAGGTCAGCGCCCGAGGTCGACTATCCGGATATCCAGTTAACCGTTTCACCGGTTGCTGTTGATGATGAAACCTGGTCCGCGCTACCACTGCACGCGTTTCAAATACACGTCGGGTTAATGCAGGCCTATAGTCGGGGCAGTATTGAGTTACGCAGTTCGGACCCGGCGGCGCCACCGCGGATACTGGTAAACTATCTGCAGGACTCACGGGATCGAGAGGCCATGTGCCAGGGAATTCGCATGGTGCGGCAGTTGGTAGAGCAGCCTGCCTTTGAAGCGCTGTGCGGTGAAGAAATATATCCCGGTGAGAACCTGCAGTCTGAAGAAGAGCTTAATCAATGCCTGACAAACAATACTGCCTCGCAGTGGCATTTGTCTGGTACGGCGCGCATGGGCTTGTCGACAGACAACGGCGCGGTGGTTGACGCAGAAGGGCGAGTCCATGGAGTTGATTGTTTGCGGGTTGTAGATGCTTCTATAATGCCGGTGGTAACGAATGGCAATACCAACAGCCCGACAATCATGCTCGCCGAAAAACTAAGTGATGCCATTTTAGGCAAGCCTGCTCTTGCACGTATTGATGCAGACTTATGGACCAGTGACAACGTGAGCTGACCGGGCTTACCGTCAATGAGTCGATTAATTTCTCCCTCAACCTGCTGTGGAAGTTGAATGTTTTCTGATTCCTGTTCCGACAAAACCTTAAGCCTGATACTGGCTCTAAGTGCGGCTGCCTGGGGTCTTTACTGGTTTCCACTAAGAAGCATTGAAAATGTCGGCGTGTCCGGTGCGTGGAGTGTGGTCTATTTTAACGCCTGCCCGTTGATCGTGCTGTTGCCGTTGTTTGCGATGAATTTTAAGAAGGCCACATTGTTTCTATGGCCGTGCTTACTGGCGTCATTCATGATTGGTATGGCCT
>CAKZVB010000190.1 GCA_937922015.1 uncultured Granulosicoccaceae bacterium | reverse complement strand
ATGAAGATACAATGGGCGTGAAAGTCAACTGGACCAATTTTGATGCGGGTACCCAGATGACAGAAGCAATGCTGGCCGGCGATATTGACATCTCTTACAGTCAGGGTCTGGCACCTTTTATCACGGCGGTAAATGCCAACGCGCCAATCAAGACAATAGGCGTTGCGGTGACCTATCCGTCAAATCCTTGTATTGTTGCCAGCGGATCTGGAATTACAAAGGACAATGCCTCGGAGCTTGAAGGTAAATCGGTAGCGGTTCCTCTGGCGACTATGGCGGACTACAGTTTCCGCATGCAGATGCGCGCACTTGATGTCGACATTGACCAGCTAACTATCGTTGATCAGGTGCCAGCCGACGCCGTAGTATCACTTGCCGATGGCAGCGTTGATATGGCCTGCATCTTTGGTGGTGACTCTACCAAGAAAGCTCTCGAGCATGGCGCGCAGCTGATGTCGAACGATGACATGGCTGCAGCCGGAATCGTGGCGTTTGACGTAGTTTCAGTTACTGAAAAATTTGCACAGGAAAATCCTGAGCTGGTTCAAGGCTTTATGGACGCCACTGATGAGATCAATAAAGCATTCGCTAAAGATCAGTCTAAAATCGGCCTGATCGAAAAAGAATCCGGCATGGACAAAGAAACCACCATGAACCAGATGGCTGACATGGTATTCCCGACTAAAGAAGCGCAAATGAGTGAATTCTTTAACGAGGGTGGTTTGGCTGGTACGGCGTTCGGTATCGTCGGTGGCGCGTTTGCCACAGAGGATAGCCCTGCGCGTGAAGACTACAGTGCTGTGATTGATACTTCTTTCCTGAAGTAAATCAAAAACTAAGTAGTAAATAAAAAGGCGGGTATATCGGGTATATCCCGCCTTTTTTTTGCCGGTGGTACTGACACCTGATTGCGTTGTCAGAGTACTTGCTCTGCAGACAACCGTGTTGCAAATAGGCGGACGTTCTCCACCTGTGCCGTCGCGGGCCTTGTACCTTGAACCAGACGGTTCAGGTGGGAGGAATTACTGCCGAATCAGGCTTCCCGCCGTAGCGGACATGCACAACAACGACAAGTAACCGGCTCCCGGGGTATCGAATTAGGCTCAAGGGATATAACGGGCCTGCAAACGAACACGGCAGAGAACGTCCAAACTTGGAATATTGCTTAAGAGTATAACTTAAAGTCGGGCGATTACAGGTCCGCCTGGCTGTTCTTTCTGGGTTCCGTCCAGAACTCGATCAATGCGGGTGTTCATGTCAACGATAGTCGATGTCACCGAACTCAGTACAGTGGTGGTGTCTGTGACGTCCAGCAATTCATTAGCAAGGTTGAGCGCCGTCAGAACAGCTGCTTTTTCGTTGTTAATGCTGCCGGTTTTGGCCTGGCGCATGTGATCGTCTACCTTGCTGGCAGCCTGGATCAGTTTTTGTTTTTCATCCGGCCCGCACTGGATAAGGTATTCCTTGTTCATGATGTAGACTTTGACCGAAACTTTATTTGGCGACATCAAACTGTTTCCAATGATTTCAAGCGGGTTATTATAGCCTCGACCTTGGTTCTGGCGAGCTCGTTTTTTTCGATCAGCTGGGAGCGCTCTTCTACCAGGTTGCTCTGCTGTGCGCGAAGAGATTCGTTCTCTACTTTCAGTCGATCAGCCATATCGATTAGCTCGGTGAGCTTGTGTTCGAATGCTGTCAGCTGTTCGCGTAAAAATTTCGGGTCGTCATCCATCGGCATAGTTTTTTTATTTAGTGTACCGCAGAGCTAATGGTAAAGCAGAGCTGACGCGGTAACATGAACAATAGTTAACCTAATTAGTAATGATAACGGTAAACTGCGCAAAACACTGAGGCGAATCAAAATAAAAGCCTGCAATTCCGAGAGAAAAATTTAATGTCCCTACCTGAATATTCCGAAGTAGATGACGCGCTTTCGTCTGGTGGATCTCTGGTGCGCGCCGCAGAGTGTCACGGTGTGCTGTGTGGAATTCTGTGCGCATCCGGTTCGTCTGATATGCAGGGCTGGGTTCGGCATCTCTTTGAATCCAGAGATGAAAAACTGGACATTTCTGCCGGAGCGCTGAAAATATTACACGACGTACATCAGTCAACGCTGACTGAAATCAATCACGAGAGCTTCGAATTTTCGCTGCTGTTGCCACATATTGACTGTGCAATTGAAGACCGCATCGAGGCGTTGTCAGATTGGTGCAGCGGATTGAGTCTGGGGCTCTCCATGGGTGGGCTGCAGGACAAAATGCTGGAAAATGAAGATGTTCTGGAGTTTGTTCAGGATGTGCAAAATATCGCCGAAGCCTGTTTTGGTGCAGAATCGGACAGTGAAGAGCAGACCGAACAATCACTGGCAGAAATCGAAGAATATTTGCGCATGGGCGTGATCTTGTTAAATCAAGAGCTAAGGCCGTCCACGGTACCCTCTCCGACCATCCACTAGCGGCTATAAACATCAGGCAACCAAGAAATGCAGGATTCCAGAACGATTCGCCGGGAGCGTGTTCGCAGACGTAAAAATCTGATGCGTGCGATAGGCAATAATTCAATTGCCATTATTCCTTCAGCGCCGGAGAAAAAGCGTAGTCGGGACACCGATTACCGCTACCGGCAGGACAGCGATTTTTACTACCTGACGGGCTTTGAAGAACCGGAATCTGTTGCCGTGCTCATTCCCGGTCGACGCGAGGCGGAGTATATTGTGTTTTGCCGGGAGCGTGATGAATTGATGGAGACCTGGAACGGCAGACGTCTGGGGGTTGATCAGGCGCCGGAGGTACTTGACGCCGATGATGCCTTTCCAATCGACGATATTGACGAAATCCTGCCCGGTTTGCTGGAGGGACGAGACAGGGTCTTTTATTCGATGGGGCGTGAGACCCTATTCGACAACCGGATTATCGGCTGGATAAACCAACTGAAAGCCAAGTCTGGCGCTGGCGCCAGTGTGCCAAGCGAGTTTGTCTCCCTGGATTTTCATCTTCACGATATGCGCTTGTACAAAAGTCGTGCAGAGCTGGGGTTATTGCGAAAGGCGGCCAAATTAAGTGCCGCCGGCCATCTAGCGGCGATGAAAGCCTGTAAGCCCGGGTGTATGGAATATGAGCTGGAAGCAGAGTTGATTTCAGTGTATCGCCGTGAAGGAGCGGAGCATTCTTTTCTGCCAATTGTCGGTGGCGGCAATAATGGCTGTATTTTGCATTACACCGAGAATAACCAGCAGCTTAATGACGGTGATTTAGTGCTGGTGGACTCTGGCGCAGAGTGGAATTGTTATGCCGGTGATATAACTCGCACTTATCCGGTGAACGGGCGCTTCAGTGATGTGCAGCGGGAGGTCTACGAGATTGTGCTGGAGGCGAATCTTGCGGCGATAGATAAAGCGATTGTCGGCAATCACTGGCTGGATCCGCACAACGCGGCGGTGCGTGTTATCACACGTGGCCTGATGAATATCGGCGTGCTGAAAGGTGATCTGAAAAAGCTGCTGAAAGACGAGGCATGCCGGCGATTTTTCATGCACAAGACCGGACACTGGCTGGGCCTGGATGTGCATGATGTTGGCGACTATAAAGTCGATGATAAATGGCGGCTACTTGAGGCCGGTATGGTGTTGACCATCGAGCCCGGCATCTATATGCCGGCATCCAGTGGGGTGCTAAAACGGTATCGGGATATCGGCATCCGCGTAGAGGACGATGTTATTGTCACCGAGTCCGGTCCTGAGGTGACCACATCGGGCGTGCCAAAAACAGTCGATGAAATTGAATCCGTAATGCAGGCTGACTGAGATGTTTTGTTGCTGCCGGACCAGTAGACAATAATGAGTAATAGTGTTGATAAAATTATTATTGTCGGCGCTGGCATTGTCGGTACTGTACAGGCTCTGCTATTGGCACGTGCAGGCTTAAACGTCACATTGGTCGATGCTGGCGTGGCGACGGGTTCAACCGGTTTAAATACGGACTTAAACGCCAGAACGGTAGCGCTTTCTTATCGATCGCGTGAACTGCTTGATGCTCAGCAGTTGTGGCCTGCTGATACCGGCTGTCCAATAAACAAAGTACATGCTACAGAGCGGGGCAGGTTTGGTGCAGTACGTCTTAGTGCAACGGATTTTGACTTACCGGCACTGGGCTATGTGGTGCAAAACAGCGTGCTTGAAAGCTATCTGATTGAAAGCGTAAAAAATACATCGAACGTTGAACTGATTCAGTCGGCGAGTGCAGAATTGCTAAGTAACGGTTCAGATTCGGTAACGGTGAAAATCAAAAATGAGTCTGGCACTGACACCAGGGAGGCGGCGTTGCTTATAGCGGCCGACGGTACACATTCAACGTTGAGAGCAAGCCTTGGAATAGAAGCCAGGACATTTGACTACGAGCAACATGCAATTGTCGCCAACCTTCGGTGTCAGCGAGATCACCAGAACGTTGCATTTGAACGATTTACCGAAACAGGTCCGCTGGCGTTGTTGCCTTTGGCACATAAACAGATGGCGATGGTGTACACCGCAAATTCTGCGGACAATATCGAGTTAAATAACCAGACTGACAAAGAATTTCTGAGCATGGTACAGCGACGTTTTGGTGGTCGGCTTGGCCGCTTCGAAGCGATAGGAAAGCGAGTGTCATTTCCTTTGTCGCTAGTGCAAAGTGCGACGCAGACCAGCGGTTGTGCCGTCCTGATCGGCAACTCTGCGCGTACAGTGCACCCCGTCGCAGGGCAGGGTTTAAATCTGGCATTGCGTGATGTGGTAGAACTGGCCGCGCAGGTCGCGGGGATCAAATCGAATCCGGGATCGGTGCCGGAGATTCTTGCCGAATTTACGCGCAAGCGCATGAGTGATCAGCAAGCTGTGGTGCGACAGACAGATTTGCTGGCGCGATTTTATCGCCAGCATTCGTGGCCGCTGGCGACACCACTGAGTCTGTTTCGAACAACCTCTATGCTGCTGTTGGATGCAGTGCCGGTACTGCGCAAAGGTTTTGGGGCGATGAATGCCGGGTTAAATATTCCACTGAGCAACTTTGTCCCGAACCAGACTTCCCGGCACGACCGATATTAGTCCTTGAGTACTAGGAGTCTGCGCGGTAGAAGTCTGCGTAGCGAGAACGTGCCATGGCGAGGGCCCTTGTCTTAGTAAATGATGGTACGATCATTTGAGGCGCATAGTTGTTCATACGTAACGAAAATGATCGATAATTACTATCGCCTTG
>CAKZVB010000189.1 GCA_937922015.1 uncultured Granulosicoccaceae bacterium | reverse complement strand
CAGACTTTAACGAGGCTGTTTCTGCGGTGGGTGTAACTATGCGTTTTGTTGATAATCACGGTGAGGTTGCAACAAAGTACCCGCAGAATCCAAACGGTTCACCACAGGGTATTACCGGTCTATGCAGTGAGGATGGCAGATTTAATATTATGATGCCGCATCCGGAGCGGGTGTTCAGGACCGTGCAGAATTCATGGCATCCGGCGCAGTGGGGTGATGAGGGAGCCTGGATGAAGATGTTCTGCAATGCCCGGCGATGGGTCGGGTAAAACAGCCAGACCAGAAATCAGCCGGACACTCCCGGTCGCCTTGTGAATCATGCGGGCCAGGAGTCTGCGCGGTAGAAGTCTGCGTAGCGAGAACGTGCCATGGCGAGGGCCCTTGTCTTAGTAAATGATGGTACGATCATTTGAGGCGCATAGTTGTTCAATTGTCCCGAAAATGATCGATAATTACTATCGCCTGGGGCGCACCGTCAGGGCGCGTTCGCGGTAGCAGAGGTTCTGCCGCGCAGGCTCCTAGTAGGGCAGGCCCACATAGTTTACTGCAAGCGCTGCCTGTGCTTCTTTGCTTTGACGCAGGGAATCGAGTTCAGCGCGTTGTATTTTCAGATCGAATTCGGTGTGCACAGGGAAGCGATGCAACATTGATGTCATCCACCAGCTGAAACGTTGTACTTTCCAAACCCGCGCCAATGCGGTTTGTGAGTAGCTATCCAGCCCATGCAGGTCATTGTCCCGGTAGGCCTGTTTAAATGCGTTGTACAAATAGTATACATCTGATGCTGCTGTATTCAGTCCTTTAGCGCCAGTTGGTGGAACGATGTGTGCGGCATCACCGCATAAAAACAGGCGTCCCCATTGCATGGGTTCACAGACAAAAGATCGCAGTGGTGCAATCGATTTTTCAATAGAGGGGCCGGTTTCTATAGTGTCTGCGAACTGTTCAGGGATACGTTGTTTTAGTTCATCCCAGAATGCCTTGTCACTCCATTGATCTGCGCTGTCACTGGCATTGCATTGCACGTAGTAACGGCTGAGGCTGTCGTTTCGCATAGAACACAACGCAAAGCCTCTGTCAGAATTTGAATAGATTAATTCTCTATGGACAGGTGGTGTTTCTGAAAGAATTCCAAGCCATCCGAACGGATATATTTTTTCGTATTCACTGCGAACGCCGGCGGGTATGTGCTGCCGGCTTACGCCATGAAACCCGTCGCAACCGGCTATGTAGTCGCAGTTTATCGACACGGGTTTTCCCTGCGCTATGCAGTGTACCCGGGGGGAGTCGCCATCAACGGCGTGTAACTGCACATCTTCTACATTGAACAGGATTTTGCCATTGGTTTTTTCGCGCACGTCGTACAGGTCACGGGTGAGTTCAGTTTGTCCGTAGACCGTGACGGGCTTGTCTGTGTGTTGACTGAACGGGACATTGAAATATTCGTTATTGACCGAGAATACTGTGCCATCATGGGTAATGCTTTCTGCGTGTAACCTGTCTGCAGCACCTGCTTGTTCGAGTAAGTCGACAAGGCCACGTTCTAATACACCGGCGCGAATACGTGACAATACATACTCGCGTGTTTTTCGCTCCAGTACGATGGTGTCAATACCTGCATTGTGCAGAAGCTGCCCGAGAAGCATCCCTGAAGGTCCCCCACCGATAATGGCCACTTGTACTCGCATGATCTTACTCCGGGTGTTTATCGTTAGTCAGTGATCAATGCCAGTTGGGGCATATGGTGAAGCTTTTCAGCGCGAACTTTAAAAGCGACTTCAATATTAATTTTAGCCAGGTGTGCGTGTTCACGTGCCAACGCCTCAGCGCGGGCACCTTCACCACGCTCTATGGCCTGAAGCAGGGCATGATGATGTTGTTGACCGACGACCAGGGATTCTTTGAATCTTTCGTAGTCATCTTTACTGGAGGAAAAAGCGCTGGGTGCGGCAAAGGGCAGGCGGCTGGCCCGCTGTACTTCATCTCTGATCAAATCATTTCCGGCCAGCGCGGTTAATTGATCGTGGAACAGTTTGTTCAGATCGCCATAGCCGTCAGTGTGTTCCTGTTGAACCACTGTATCCAGTGCGGCAACCGTTGCCTTGATGGCTGTCAGGTGGTCACCGATATTCAGCCGTTCAGCGGCGAGCCTGACTGCCATGCCTTCGATCATTCCTCGCAGCTCGATAGCAACCAAGGCATCTTTAAATGAAAATGCACGTACGGTGTAACCCGCGCCGCTGCGCTCCAGTAGTCCTTCCTGTTCCAGTTTAAGCAACGCTGCGCGCAGCGGCGTTCGGGAGACGTCCAGGTCTGTCGCCAGTGGTACCTCTCGCAATTTTGTTGCTCCCGGCCATTGACCTGAAATGATGCGGCTGCGCAACTCTCGCAGGCATTTTTCAGTCTGATTGTCTGGCTTGGGCTCGTTGTCAGGCTTTTTCATGTATACATTATTTCACAAAAACTGCCGAAAAATGTCGAAAGTCGTAATAAACATCAGAAAATGTGTACAATATTGCATTCCGGTGAAGCCACGGCTTTGGATCATGCAAAAACCCGGTGGTTTGAAGAGACCTATGTGCTATTTTGTTCGCCGATTACCTGGTCGGGTGACGTCGGTAACGATTTCCCCCGGATCGTGTTCAATTAACTGATGTCATAAAATAGCAAGCGCTTGAGTTTGCTATAAAGGAAACTGATTAATGATACGCATTGCTGTCGCAGGCGCGGCTGGCGCGTTTGGTCTGAAACACCTGGACGCGTTGTCGCAAATTGAAGATGTGCAGGTTACTTCTGTTATCGGACGTTCACTCGACTCTGTGCAACCGCTGGCCAGGGAGCGGGGCATTGGTCACGCGACGACACAACTGGAAGAATCGCTGGCTCGTGACGATGTCGATGCAGTGATCTTATCCACACCGACTCAAATGCATGCTGAGCAGAGTATCCAGTGTATGCAGGCTGGTAAGCATGTGCTGTGTGAAATTCCGATGTCAGACAACATCGAAGATGCCATCAGGGTGGTTGATGTCCATAAGCAATCTGATGTCATCGGGATGGCCGGGCAGGTTCGTCGTTTTAATCCTTCACACCAATACGTACACAATCTGATAAAAGCCGGTGAGCTGTCCATTCAACAAATGGATGTGCAAACGTATTTTTTCCGTCGGTCAAACATGAATGCGATGGGTAACCCGCGCAGCTGGACTGATCATCTTTTATGGCATCATGCCTGTCACACGGTTGATCTGTTTATGTATCAGACAGGTGAAATTCCAACGGAAGTGTTCGCCTTGCAGGGGCCGGAGCATCCGGAGCTTGGTATAGCAATGGATATGACCATCGGATTGAAAACCCCGACCGGAAAATTGTGCACGCTGAGTTTGTCATTTAATAACGATGGTCCGCTTGGCACCTACTTTCGATATATCTGTGATAACGCGACCTATATAGCTCGCTACGACGATCTGGTCGATGGCAACGAAACCCCGATCGATCTTAGCCAGGTGGCGGTGTCCAGTAATGGAATTGAGTTAATCGATCGCGAATTTATCGACGCAATAAAGACCGGCCGTGAACCAAACGGGTCTTTTGAACAGGTGCTGCCAGCGATGAAAGTTCTTGATCTCCTGGAAAAATCTATGAAGTGACGCTCGTGTGAGAATACGATGGTGCTGGAAATCTACAGACCGATGACTTTTGAAAATCTAAATACCCCGGTATAAAGATTCAGTCTGTTTGCTTGTGACGCTATTGGCATTCGGGTGTAAACCGGTTGTTATCGATAGAAACTAAAGGAACCTCTTGTGAGTGATGGTATGAATGCACCACTTAAGCATGTGTTAATAACCGGGGCGTCCAATGGAATCGGTAAGTCGTGTGCGGTCAAGCTGCAACAGCGTGGCGTGGCGATCAGTGTGCTGGATATTGTCGAGCCTGATTTTGTCACCGATAACTTTTGTAAGCTGGATTTGTCGGATCAGAGTTCAATCGATGGTGCTATTGAGTTTGCACGGACTCTTGAGCCATTTGACTCACTGTTAAATATCGCCGGTGTGCCACCGCGTCCGGGAGAGGCGGCAAAAACACTGCTGATAAACTGGCTGGGGCAGGTGAAACTGACCCGGGGAGTGCTGGATTGCGTGGCTGACGGGGGCACTATTGTAAACATGGCATCAAGAGCTGGCAGAGATTGGCAGAAGAACATAAATCAGGTGCGGCAGCTCATGATGGTGCAGACTCCCTCGCAGATTGAAGCGTTTGTGGAGGCGACAGGCATTGATGCGACACGTGCATACAATTTGTCTAAAGAGGCAATGATTGTCTGGACCATCGCCGCAGCGCAAACAGTGAAGGATAAAAACCTTCGTATGAATAGTGTCAGCCCCGCGGCAGTGGAGACGGCTATTCTTGACGATTTTAAAACTGCTTTTGGTGCGGCGGTGGAGAAAAATATGGCCTTAACCGGGCGCGCGGGCCAGCCAGATGAAATTGCAGAGGTTGTGTTGTTTCTGGCATCCCCTGAAAGCAACTGGCTTCGCGGAATTGATATCGTTGTAGACGGCGGTATGGGAGCATTACTGCAGGCTGACGCACTGGCTTTGGATGGCCTTGATGGTTTGCCATGTAAGTAAGCGGTGGCGGTACTGTTCTTGCTGAGGAGGCGCACTCTAAATTTAATATCTGCGGCGTCTTATACTATGTCGATCAAAAGTCTGTGGAACCGGTTCATTAAGCTGCCGTCTTTGGCTGTGTGTGTCCTTGCATTGCTGCTTGCCGGCTGTGGCGGAGGGGAGTCGGGTTCAGTGCTGATGGGGACCGGTGGTGCGGGAGCCCCTGGCGATTTAGCAGCGGCTGCGGATCCTGCACTTGAAGATGCGCAGGCGGTGTTGCTGGTGCAACTCGACACAAACATGGGGGCGATCGCTATTGAGCTTGATGCCGAAAAAGCACCTCTGACCGTTGAGAATTTTTTAGACTATATGGAAAGCGGTCATTACGACAATACTGTTTTTCATCGGGTGATCGACGGGTTTATGATTCAGGGTGGCGGATTTGACACGGACCTGGTGCAAAAGCCGACCCTCGATCCGGTGGCCAACGAGGCCGATAACGGACTGAAAAATGAGCGCTACACGATTGCAATGGCCAGAACCAGTGATCCTCAATCGGCTACTTCACAGTTTTTTATCAACGTTGCAGACAACACCTTTCTAGATTATCGAGCACCGACGATGGCGGGTTGGGGTTATACGGTATTTGGTCGTGTAGTGAGTGGCAAAGCGATAGTTGATCAAATTGCCGCCACCAGGACAGGTGCAGCGGGGAGGTTTGCGAAGGACGTACCGCTGCAATCAGTTATCATAAATTCGATAACCCGGAAAAAGTAGATCGTTCATTCGCGAACAGGTTCTGTTTCTAGCCCACTGATTGCTGCCACACCGGGACGTTCAAAAAGTCTGCGATTGCCCTGGCGTTTTTGCTAATAAAGCGCTTTTGCATAACCGGCCCCAACAAGTTCACTCTTTGGTTGTTACCGAAGACAACATTGAGTTCGTAGCCGGTTGTTGTCCCGCGGGATGATCGAATTGGCAGATTTTTGTTATCTGCCGTTTTCAAGTTATTATTTTCTAATTGTTGAAGTGCAACAATCTGTGTAACTGGCATTTGCGCTGACTCTTTGATCTTGATGCCAAAGATAATAACTTTCTCTATCCACAGAACTCTTTGACTATTGTCAAACACGATCCGCCTTGATGGTTTGCGCAGTTGGTTTCCGATAAGTGACACAATCACAATTCCAAACATCACCAGTGCAACTTGAATTTCCGCGGGAATTAGTCCCAGTTGGCGTAGCATTGGTAGCTGTGGCAGGAAAAATTTGTTTGCGATCAGCAGCAAGGCGATTGAGGAGACAATCAAAGTGGCGACGCTAAAGGCAATATAGTTCGCGGTCATGACCGGTTCAATCGTCAGCACGTCGGGGGTTGGACTGCGCAATTCTATTCTAGCGGGAACTTCGCTGATCTTTTTACGAAGGGGTGTAGCGTGGATTGTGTGTTCGTTAATCGGGTACAATTTTCTATCAGTCTGTTGCTGACTTTTAACTGCTTTTCTCATCGCCTTGTTCCGTTGAATCTAACACTAAAACCTGGTCGGAATCTGCTTTTAACCGGTCTGTTTTCCGAGGCCTGTTTGTGTTTGTTGTTTGAGCTCTGGCATCATGCCGCGGGTATCGGCTGATTTTGGAAAACCTTTAATTATCGTCTGTTTAGCTCAATCTGCAAAAGCGGGATGGTATGGTGATTTTCCGATCTGTATATCATTTCCGGCTGCTTTTAAGGTCTGCCGCTCAGTTGCTGGAAGTGCTGTCTAAGGCCGGTGTGTTTTTGTGAAATTACAACATTTATCGGCTCTTGCAAACAGTATATACGGGGGTGCGATGTGCAACAGGCATTGTCAGGGCGCTTATTGCAAGCCAATCAATTGAACCGCATGTTAGCATCGGGGCTGTTGATCAACGCATAAATCCAAGGCCCTGACATTGTCCCGACCGCACCAAAGTAGTCCGAATTATGAGCGCTCCCGATCATGAGCGACAACAGACCGCGCAGGAGACGCCGGGGATCGCTTAGTCGCGAAGAAATGAAAGCACGTCGGCAATTACCTCCGGCTACCAATCCGGCACCGGTCGGTGGTGTAGGGGGTCAATACAAACCCCTGACAGATTTACAGCTGGTACAAATATACGACACTGCATTAAAACTGTTAGCTGAGCTCGGCATGGGGGACGCACCACCGCAGTTAGTAGAACAGGCAACCAGCAGAGGCGCCACCGTAAATCAGATGGGGCGTTTGTGTTTTTCCAAAGCCCTGGTCGAGAGTATTGTCGATGGGGCTTGTAAATCATTCACCTTCCATGGCAGAGACCCCCGGCACACCTTTGAGGTCGGGGGTGATCGAGTTTATTTCGGAACCGGTGGTGCTGCAGTTCAAACCCTTGATCTTGATACACAGCTATACCGGCCATCTACGCTGGGGGATCTATATGATTTCACCAGGCTCATTGATACGCTGCCCAATATCAGCTGGTTTACGCGATGTTGTATTGCGACAGACGTCGCCGATAATCTTGATCTGGATATCAACACTGCTTACTGCCTGATGCAGGGAACTGAAAAACCTGTAGGCACAAGCTTCACCCTTGGCGCTCACGTTGATCCCATTGTCGACATGTTTGACATGATCGCAGGGGGTACAGGCAAATTTGCACAACAACCTTTTTGTAAAGCTCACATCAGCCCGGTGATCTCGCCGATGCGTTATGGAGATGATGCGTTCGATGTGACACTGGCTTGCATCAAAAGAGGTGTGCCGATCAATAACATCATTGCCGGTATGTCTGGTGCGACATCCCCCGCCACTATCGACGGTATGCTGGCAGCTTCATTTGCAGAGACACTGGCAGCGTTGGTAATGGTCAACTTGTTTGCACCCGGCTACCCGATGGTGTTCTCAAACTGGCCGTTTGTTATTGATCTTCGTACCGGTGCATTCAGCGGTGGTGGCGGTGAGATCGCACTATTGAATGCGGCATCAGCACAGTTGGCAAATCATATCGGAGTACCCTCCGGGGTGGCCAGCAGTATGTCTGATGCAAAAGCGGTTGATGCACAAATGGGCATGGAAAAATCCCTGTCGGCATTGGCTTGCGGCTTATCCGGTGCCAATATGGTGTACGAATCATCAGGTATGATGGCCAGCCTGCTGGGTGCGTCGTTCGAAGCATTTCTAGTGGACGATGAAATGTTGTCTCATGTCTATCGAATGGTTCGAGGGATCGAGGTGAGTGAAGAGACACTGGGCTTCGAAGCCATGAAAAATGTAATCACCGGAGAAGGGCACTTCATTGGTGAGACGCAGACTCTTGAAGCAATGGAGCGGGATTATTATTACCCCAGATTTTCAGACCGGCAAGAACCCACTACCTGGGGTGAAAATGGTGCATTAACCATGCAGCAGGTCACCAATACAAGGGCCCGGGAGATACTGGCATCCCATCGTCCACAATATATTGATAAAAAAGCAGATAAGAAAATACGTGAAAAATACAACATTGTACTTCCTGCTCAAAATCGGTAGATTTTTTTGAGTAGCCTAAGGAGAACATCTAAGGAGCACACATTATGTGTAGGAATATAAAAACTCTGTATAATTTTGAGCCACCGGCAAGCAGCGATGAAATATCAGCTGCAGCACTGCAGTTTGTACGCAAACTCAGTGGCTTCAACAAACCATCGGTTGCGAATCAGCAGGCGTTTGATCTTGCTGTCCGTCAGGTGAGTGCAGCGTCAACCGTATTGCTCGAAACATTAGTGACTAACGCACCAGCTAAAGACCGCGAAACAGAACGGCAGAAAGCCAGAGCTAAATCACAAGCGCGCTTCGCTAAACAGTAGCTGATTACCCGAATTCATGAGACAACTTCAATGACAGCTGATCAAACGCAAACCGTATTTCACGTAACGAACGAAGCGGCGATTACCAGGGCAAAGCCGTCTGGTGTATACGATTGTGAGTCATTAGCGGCTGAGGGTTTTATTCATTGCTGCAAAAAAGATCAGCTTTCAGGAGTATTGGAAAGATATTATCAGGGTGTAACAGATCTTCAGGTGATGGAAATCGACACCGCAAAGCTTCAGGCAGAACTGGTGTTTGAAAATACCGTTGGTGGTGAAGAGTTGTTTCCACACATTTATGGAAAGATAAATATGGACGCTGTAGTCGATGTGGTAAATTTGTAGTTAATCAAGAATCTTTCTTTAAGGCATGGATTATCAATGAGTGCAAAAGAATACGACGACATACCGGGCACCTATGTGTTTGACGCAGACATGTCCCGCGTGGGTTACCACCTCAACATGTTTTGTATTTCACTGCGTCTGGAAAAAAATCGTGAGGCGTTTACCGCTGACGCGGACGCCTATCTTGATAAGTATCCCATGAGTGCAGAGCAGCGAGATGCCGTGAACAGGCGCGACTGGAATGGTCTGCTTTCACTGGGAGGCAACATCTACTACACATCGAAGCTGGCAGCATACGACGGTATAAACTTCCAGAATCTTGCTGCAAAAATGACCGGTATGGAAACTGAGGACTACCGCGACATGATGTTAAACGGTGGCCGGCCTATCGAGGGTAACCGTTTCAAAAAGGAATGGAAAAATGGCTAGAATTTCAGCCGGTGTAGGTTGCTCGCATGTCCCGGCAATCGGTGTCGCTGTTGATCAGGGGCTGACAGAAGATGACTACTGGAGACCTGTTTTCAAGGGTTTTGAAAAATCGCGTGAGTGGATGGCAGAGCAAAATCCTGATGTCGTTTTTCTGGTCTATAACGACCATTGCACCGCATTCGATGCGTCTTGTATTCCGACTTTTGCGCTTGGTTGTGCAGCAGAATTTCACCCGGCTGACGAAGGATGGGGGCCGCGTCCGGTGCCGGTTGTTAAAGGTCACCCGGAACTTGCCTCACACATAGCACAGTCAGTTATTCTCGATGAATTTGATCTCACTATCATGAATGAAATGGAAGTTGATCATGGTCTGACAGTGCCGTTGACGGTGATGTTTGATCAGCCGGAAGAATGGCCGTGTCCGGTTATACCTCTGGCAGTCAACGTCGTTCAATATCCGCCTCCCACCGGTAATCGCTGCTTTCAATTAGGCAAAGCAATCCGTCGTGCCATCGACACTTACCAGGAAGATCTAAACGTTGTCATTTTCGGCACCGGTGGAATGTCTCATCAGTTGCAGGCAGAAAGGGCAGGTCTTATCAACTCTGATTTTGATAAACAGTTTCTCGATCTGTTAACCGAAGATCCCGTGAAAGGGTCAAAAATCACCCACCTTGAGTACTTGCGTGAAGCCGGCTCCGAGGGTATCGAACTTGTTATGTGGCATGTGATGCGCGGCGCGCTGGATGAGAAAGTAACTGAAGTACATCGCCATTATCATGTGCCTGCATCCAACACTGCAGTGGGGCACATAATACTGGAAAATCATAGCGCGTAGAAAAGCCGTTCGATTTTTCAGGCTTAGCGTACGGCCGGTTAAATGCCGATTCGTACATCGGGCTGGCCAATCCCGATGTACGTTGTGGTTCATCGATGCAGGTACGAATCCTGATTCTTATGCACTAACGGGATCAAATATTTCTTCCAGAACAAGCTGCAAACTGGCGACTGTGCGGTCAACATTTTGCAGCTTGTCCAGTCCAAACAACCCCAGTCGATAGGAGAAATAGTCGTCACCTTCATCACACATCAAGGGAACCCCTGCGGCAATCTGCATTCCGTTTTCAGCAAACTGTTTACCGTTTTGAATAGCGGGGTCACTGGTATAACACACCACTACACCCGGGGCCTGGAATCCATCGGCGGCGACACTGACGTTGCCTTTTTCCTTTAGCGCTGCACGAACCTTTCTCCCCAACTCGAGTTGCATCGCCTTGGCTTTGTCGAACCCGAAGGTTTTAGTTTCCAGCATTACATCGCGAAAGAGTCTCAATGCATCGGTCGGCATGGTTGAGTGGTAGGCGTGTGCGCCGCCCTCGTAAGCTTCCATTATCTGCAGCCACTTTTTAAGATCGCAGGAAAAGCTGTCGCTTTCGGTGTTTTCAATTTTTTCGCGCGCGAGTCTGCTCATCATGACCAGGCCGGCGCAGGGTGGGCCGCTCCAGCCTTTTTGCGGTGCACTGATCAGCAGGTCGACCCCTGTTTTTTGCATGTCTACCCAAACAGTGCCTGATGCAATGCAGTCTAACACCATGAGACCACCCACCGAGTGTACAGCCTCTGCCATGGCGCTAATGTAGTCGTCGGGTAGCATCATGCCTGCTGAGGTTTCTACGTGAGGTGCAAATACCAGAGCGGGCTTTTCACTTTTAATTGTTGCCACGACTTCATTTATCGGGGCTGGTGAAAATGGCGCGGTGTTGCCCTGGGCTGAACGACGTGCTTTTAATACAATGGAATCAGAAGCTATGTTGCCGGTATCGAGGATCTGGGTCCAACGGTAGCTGAACCAGCCGTTGCGAATGATCAGGCATTTGTTATCCCGTGCAAATTGACGTGCAACTGCCTCCATACCGAAGGTACCGCTGCCGGGGACAATGGCTACTGCGTGAGCGTTATAGACTTCCTTCAGCGTAGCGGAAATATCTTTCATGACCGACTGAAACGACTGCGACATATGGTTTAAGGATCGATCAGTATAAACCACCGAGTATTCCAGAAGTCCGTCTGGATCTACATCATTAAATAGAGCTGGCATAGGGTTCTCCAAAGTTGTTAATCTGTGCTGCAAACCCGATGTGGTATCGCATCGGATCTGGTGTTGGTCCGGGGGCTTTGCAAGCACTCAGCCGGTGGCTGACTGCGGGGCGCTGTTCGATGATTCAGTGTTAACCATATTTGCTGCTTCTGCGTCGAAACGTCCCAGTGTTTGTTCGAGAGCCGAAACACCAGCTGGTACATCGACCTTTGCTCCCAATGTTGACAGCGTAGCGCCAAGTGCGTGCAAGGTTCTGAAGATGTTATGGGCGCGACTCTGTTCTCCCATTTGACCGATTCTGACAATATTTGCACCGAAAGATCCCGAGATTTCAACCCGATATACTTCTGACATTGAGGTAAGCAGCGTTTTGCTTTCAATGTCTTTTGGAACGTTTATTCCGATGACCGAATTCAGTCGATGTTCCGGACGCACGAAGAGAGTTAACCCCATCGCTTCGATGCCGTTTTGTAGCGCCGTTGAAGAGCGTAGGTGACGCTTGAAACGCGTTGGCAAGGTTTCGGTGCATATCAGTCGAAGTGCTTCATGAATGGCAAGTACGCCTGATACCGGTGCAGTGTAATGGTAGGATTTCTGGTACCAGAACTGATCGGCCAGACGTGCATCAAGACACCAGTG
>CAKZVB010000188.1 GCA_937922015.1 uncultured Granulosicoccaceae bacterium | reverse complement strand
TGCAGCGCCGACGGCAACCGCCAGTGGCAGGGATTGCAGAATAGCGGCGATGGTGGCAAACGGCAGCAGTTGCAGGGCGGTTAAGAACGTCAAAGTGGCGCATACTTCCATTGCAGAACGGAAGAATATTATTCTACTGAACAGCTCACGTATGCGTGGAAATAAATGTTGTTGCCATATCAGAAGCGATATGATGATAAACAGCATAGCACCGCGAATAGCCATGATCTGACCGACGCTCAGATGCTCGGGATTATCTGCTGATGCACTGCCAAGTGACTTTATAAACAGATCGTTGACGGTAAAACCCATCATCGACAACATCATGTACAGGCTGGCGCGCACATTTGCGGAGATAGGCAGTGGTAGAGTAGGCATCGGGGTATAGTACCGGTTTAGCCGTCGGGTAACACACTCGTTAACGACGGCTAATGAATTCTGTATAAGCAAATGTGAACTGTATTAAAAACATACTAAGACAATTCACTGCACCCGTTTCCAGTCTCTGTTTAGCTAGCTGGCATTGCACCAGACCGCAACCTCGCCTGCCGCGAGATTAGCTTGTCCCAACAAATACTCAGCACTATATTGAAGTGTCTGAGGTGCAGGGCCGTAGTTGAACGCAAAGGTAAGGCTGCCGTAGTGACTCAGTCGCAGGCCTTCTGTGCAATCGATTGTGTTGATGCCGGCGTCTTGAAGTCGCCCGAGCATAAAGTCTTTTAGTGACATGGGATCAAGGCAGCTGTTCAGGTAGTGAACGTTGTTGTGACGATAGTAATACCCCCAGCCATCGTCGAAAAAATCTGCCGGCTCGATAGTAGACTCTATTCTTTCACGCCATCGGTTTGCGGTGTGCGCAAGTCTCAGGCTGGTGGTCGCTGCAAAGCCAGGCAGAGACTCAACACGGGTCACCCGAATGGGAATGATCTGTTGCAGATTACCTGGTGGCAGTGAATCCGGAATGGCGTATTCCTCTGTTTTACTGCCGCATCTGGGGCCTATAATCGTGTGGCCGGTAAATTCTTTTAACCGCTTAAGCAGACCGTCTTCTATAGAGATACTATTGGCCAGCACAACCAGCTTGTAGGGCGATAGGTCCGTCCCGGCAGGGACAATATCTATGTTCACACCGCTTTGTCTCAGTGCGGTATAGATTTGCATTACCCATTGCAGCGGATCAAAATTCTGCCCCTGTGGCTGAATACGGCAAATTTGATCACCGGTGTAGTCAAACACAATTGCCACATCACACAAGCGCTGATGATCGTGACCAATGGTGTCCAGATCACTGACCAGCTGCCTTATTTCATTGCAGGCAGTGTCTTCAGTAGAGTCAGGCAGTAACAGACCTGTGTGCATTTGTTCTTGTGCGAAGGGTAACTGTCGCCATCTGAACCACGACATCACCTCGGCATCATGTGCAAATGCCTCCAGCGCCCATAGTCTTACCATGCCCGGCAGAGGTGCCGGGTTATGTGGTGCCCAATTCACCGGACCCGGTTGTTGTTCCATTACCCACATTCTGCCGCGACCCACGCCTCGATACAGATCATGGTGAAAAGTTGATGAGTCGGGGTGGCCTGTGCGAAACCATTTTTGCTGATCGATCGGGTCGGCGAGATCGCGATCAAGAAAGCCCAGCGGGTAGTTATCCCAACTGGCTATATCAAGGTCTGCGGCGGTGGTGTAGTGATCAAACTCGGTAAAATTTCCCATGTAGTTATGCAGAATATCTCTGCCTGGTGAATGCTCTCGAAGTATGTCTGTCTGCAGTTTATTAAAGCTTGCTACCTGATCTGATGAGAATTTCCAGAATGCCAGCCTGTGTGCAGGGTTAAGTTCAGTGACGGCACCACATGGCAGATCTATTTCGTCAAAGTGGCGATACTCCATACTCCAGAAGACATTTCCCCAGGCGTTGTTAAGCTGGTCGATGGAGTCATAGCGTTGCCTGCACCAGAGTCTGAATGATGTCAGCGCATCGTGTGAATAACTCACTATAGTACTGTGGCATCCGTACTCGTTATCTGTCTGCCAGGCGTTGACTGCGGGGTGTTTACCGAATTGCTGTGCAAGCTTGGTGACGATGCGCGTGCATTCCGTGCGATACTCTTGCGATGAAAAACAATAGTGCCGGCGTGAACCGAACCCTCGCTGATGTCCTTGTTCATCTACTGCAAGAATAGAAGGGATTTCATCAACTAGCCATTTCGGTGGGGTGGCGGTGGGTGTGCCAAGTACCACTTCAAGACCCTCTGCCCACAGTGTGTCTATGGCATTGTTAAGCCACTCGAACTGGAATTGATTTCTATTGTCGGGTTCGAGCCTGCTCCAGGCAAACTCGCCTATTCGTACCACAGAAATACCCAGCGCTTTCATACGGCGTGCGTCTTCGGGCCAGGTGTGTTCCGGCCAGTGTTCCGGGTAGTAACAAACGCCTAGTTTCATAGCGTGGTCTCAGTAAGCGGCGGTGATTAAGCGGTTATTTCTACCAGTAAAGCAGTTTGCACAGGCATTACCGGCAGGGTTAAGCCGACAGTCATCAATAATTCACCTGAAACGGTAGCGCCTTCAGTGAGCCATGTTGGAACATGTTTTGACATTTTTTCCAGATCATTTACGTTAAGGCTTGCAACACTTACGTTGTAGATCTTTTTAGCGTCCAGTCCCGTGGGAATCAGCTTACCCGGTGAAGTGGTGGAAAGACTGGCAGTAGCGATGGCAAACCACCAGGAGCGGGACTGATCGCCGGATACCAGTCCACTGCAGCTCAGGTTTTTATAGGCGCTGTCGATGCGCCACGTCGTGCTTTCACTTATCCAGTCTCTGTTGTTTTTATACAGGTTAATATAGTGCCTGAGTACATCTGCCTCTTCTGTGGTTACGTTTCTGGCATCCACTTCAAGGCCCAGTTGCCCCTGCAGGGCTACGATCGCTCTGGTGTGTATGCACAGATTGCGTGCAGTAAGGTGTGCTTCCTCGTGACCGATATGCGCGCCCATAATTTCCGGCGGGTTAAAGATGCTGTAGCCGCGTTGTATAGCCACCCGGTCGATTGCATCTATTGAGTCAGATGTCCACACCCGTCCGGTGTGTTTTAGAATGCCCCAGTCAGCACGTGCGCCACCGGAGGCACAGCTTTCTATTTCAAGCCCCGGGTGGGCGGTGTTTAATCTTGCCATTAACCGGTAGCAGGAAGAGGCTTGTTTGTGCATTCTGCTTTTTACACCGTCTCCGGCCAGAACCAGATCGCGGTTGTGATCCCATTTGATGTAGTCGATGCTGTATTCAGTCACCAGGGCCGAGATATGATTGAACAGATAGTCGGCCACTTCGGGGATATCCAGATTCAACGTTAGCTGGAAGCGCGCCAGTGGTGTTATATATGGCTCCAGTTGCAGTACCCACTCAGGGTGCGCCCGGTATAGATCGCTGTCCGGGTTGATCATCTCTGGCTCAAACCATAAGCCAAATTGCAGTCCTGCTTTTCTGGTGTGTTCCACAACAGGGTGCAAGCCATCGGGGTAGACGCCGGTATCTACAAGCCAGTCGCCCAGGCCTGCGTTGTCGGCACGGCGTAAGTTAAACCACCCGTCATCCAGCACAAACCGTTCTGTACCCAGGGCAGCGGCGGCATCGATAAGTTCACGCAGTTTGTCGATATCGTGATCGAAATAAAGTGCCTCCCAGCTGTTGGCGTGAACAGGTCGGGGGCGGCGAGTCCAGTCGGGAAGAATCTCACTGCGGACGTATTGGTGCATCGCCTGGCTGGCCTGATTCATACCGACGGCTGCGGTAATGTGCAGAGCAGGGGTGGTAAACGCTTCGCCTTGCTGCAGACGTAGTTCGCCGCTGTCCAGTGCCAGTCCGCTTTGCAGCCCGACTCTGCCATCACTTAATTTTTCCACAATAGTCCGGTGACTGCCGCTCCAGGCTAGATGTGCTGCAATCACCGAGCCGTGCTGTTCACTGAAATTTGAAACACCGGTGACAATGCCCGGGTAGTGTTCATGGCTTGTGCGGCCGCGTGTGTTTTCCAGCAGCAGTTGACCGCGGTTGATACTTTGTCTTTCGGTTTGAAATTCCAGTCCCCAGCGGCCATGCAGGTACAGACATTCGGTATGGTCCAGGGGTAACGGTACAGACGCGCTGGCCAGCCAGTCGATCTGAAAGACAGATGATCCATCATTGACGATGGTGGTGCTGATGGTGAGCACACCACTGGAGTGATGCAGTTGCAGGTTTAAGGTGCCGCTGAGTTCAGCTGCCTGGTCGTGTAGATTTATGGTCAGTGACTGGCCAGTGTGCTCAACACCTGTGCAAACGAATTTGTGAGCGAAAAATGCCCCGTCGCGATGACCGCGCAAGGCCGCGGATGAGTCAGTGCCGGTTGCGGTCTGTGGAAAAAGGCTTTGTGAAACACTGGCGTCAAGTCTGGCCATTGGCAGTGGTAAGTCATCAATGGCGGATAATGCTGACTGATCGATAGCTTGATGCAGTCGGCTGCCCAGCCAGATTATCGCTGGAATTTCATCAGCGGTGCCGGCGCGCAACAGCACGCTGCTATGGAGGGAGTCCATCTGCCAAAGGAGGGGCTGTGGTGTTGTCATTGTAGTTGCCGGATCACACGAGCCGTGAATGTTAGCCTACTCGGCTGGCAGCTGATAGTGCCTGTGCTGTGTTATCCCGACAAGGATACAATCGTGGTGGAATACTTATACAAAAGAGATGATTCGATTGGTCGTCAGATCTTTGCCCGGGGCAGTCATTAAGTGTTTGAAAATCTCTTGGCGGCAGCTACGGGAGACTAGCCCGTTGGTTGCTTCACTCGCAGCCGGGATAAGGGGTGGCAGTGTTTTGAGTTAACACTTGCTCCCCTTATTTTGCACGGCAGGTTTTTACAGCAGGTTTGAACGGCGGGGTGTTCAGCCTGCCCGCCATTTCTTAACGTTACTCGGTATCCCGGCTCTGACGCTTACCTTTGCGGTCTCCGTGCTTGCGGCCTTTACGCTCTTCCCGTATCTGATCAAAGCCGGCACCTTCAGCATCTGAGACAACCCCGTCCTGATTCACATCAAGCTGAGTTTCTATCGCGGCTCGTCGTGCGGCTTTGGCTGCGCGTCTTTCCGCGCGAGACAGTCTACCGTCGCCGTCAGTATCATTCAGACTCAGGCGTTCAGCTTTTCTGGCTTCTTTCATGGCGCTTTTTTCGTCGTCTGACAAGGTGCCGTCACCATCAGTATCAAACTGTGTGAGCCTTGCCGCTTTAGCCTGTTCGCGAGCAGCCTGAATTTCTTCAGCGGAGATGACGCCGTCGTTATCAGTGTCGGTTAAAACCGGAGTGGCGGCCCACGCAGTGGTTGTGACAAGGCCGGCTAATAAAACGGTTGATAGTATGTTCGCTTTAGTTTGAGTTTTCATTGATCGTCTACCTGTATGTTGTGATTGATCCGTTTCTGGACAGTGGCGATTGCCGCTTGCCAGGTGAATACAGATTATCGGTAATGAATGTGCAAATAAGTTGCATCAAACATGGAAAGAAAATGGTGATGAAATAGTAGGTAGATACTTCAAGAATTTGCTGTTTTAGGCATACGCAGTGGAGCGGGCGGCAGTTGCAGTTGCCGCGCGTAAGGTAAGGGGTTATTAAATTGATCAATCCTGATCTGGCAGTTCGAATTTGTAGCCGATCCCGTACACGGAATGGATGTATTCCGTACCGGGGGCGTATTTTTCCAATCGTTGCCGCAGTTTTTTAATATGACTGTCAATGGTTCGATCACTGACAACGCGATTGTCGGTGTAGATTTTAGTCATCAGCTGGCTTCTGCTATAGATTCGTCCCGGAGAGTCGGCCATCGTTTTCAACAACTGCAGTTCGACTGCCGTCAGTTCACATTGCTGGCCGTTGATCCGTACGATGGCGGCTTGCTCGTCCAGTGCAAATTGATCAGTTGAGCCGGCATTGCCGGTGCCCGAGTGCCTTCTGAGTACCGCTTTAACGCGTGCGACAACTTCCCTTGGGCTATACGGTTTGCAGATGTAATCGTCAGCGCCTATTTCAAGTCCCAATAGACGGTCTATTTCTTCAACCCGAGCTGTTGTCATTATGATGGGCACCTCAGAGGTTTTTCTTACCTCACGACAAATAGTGATACCGTCAGTACCCGGCAGCATTAGATCAAGCAGGATTAAATCGGGAGTGGTGAGAGCAAGTTGTTTAAGGGCAAAGTCACCGTCGTTGTATATTTCTGTCTGGTATCCCGCTTGTTGCAGGTACTGCTCCAGCACAGTGGCAAGCTTTTGTTCGTCCTCGACGATAGCGATGTTCATGTGTTTCTAGCCCTGTCTGAGTGGAATAGAGATTTTTATTTCAAGGCCGCCAGATGTTCCGTGGTTGGCTTCAACCGTTCCGTCGTGGGCTGTGACGATTTTCTGCACAATGGCAAGCCCTAGTCCGGACCCACCGTACTGTCGGTTTCTTGATTCCTCTGTGCGGTACAAAGGGTCAAACAAATGCTGCAGATCTTTATCAGCCACACCGGGGGCAGAGTCTGACCAGCGCAGGACAGCATGTTGTTGCTGTGCCTCAACCATCACATCTAAGGTGCCACCAGCATGGGTGTAGCGAATCGAGTTTTGCAGCAGGTTATCTAACAACTGGATTATTCTCTGTTGATCGCCGAATATTGAGACAGGGCTCTGATTAAAACGTAACTGCAGATCTGCCTCTTCCAGCGCATGAGTGTTAGACAACAAGTACGAGTTAACTATGTCGTGCAGGGGCAGGGTGTGCATTTGATAATCAAGCGCACCGATATCCGAAAGGGACAGCTGATGCAGATCATTTATCAGCCGGCTCAGTTGCAGCACTTCAGTGTGCAGAGAATGCAGTGACTCAGGGTCAGTTTTGCGGATGCCATCCTGCATGGCTTCAATTTCGCCTTGCAGAACCGCAAGCGGGGTGCGCAGTTCATGAGAAATCTCTGCTATCCAGCGCTGGCGGGCGGTCATGTTTTGTTCAAGGGTAAGGCCCAGCGAATTAATGTTGTTGGCCAGGTCTCCAAATTCATCCGTACGCCTGGTATCGACCCGGTAGCTATAGTTTCCGTGGCTGATTTCACTGACAGCTTTATTGGCTGTCAACAGCGGTTTCACTATTCGTGACGACAGCGGTATGGACAACAAAGCGGATAACAGCGCCATGCCCAGGGCTGCGTAGCCAAAGCTTCTTTTCTGTTGTTGTGCAAAGACCTGATCCACTCTGCGGTTCAATTGCCGGTGGCGCTTATAGCCCAGATAACCAACAATTTCCCCGTCACTTTCTATCGGCAACCATTTAATGGTGTCCTGTGGAGAGATTTTGCCGGCAAGCACTGTCTTGTCGCTATCTGCAAGGACCAGCCACTGGCTCGGACCGGGTGGACGCCGTGGCGGCCTGGGCTTGCCGGGTCGTTCAGTGTCCCGGCTTGATGACTCTGAGCGATGTCTTTGTTTCGACTTTGAGCGGGGAGGCGGCGGCGGGTGCCCGTCGCGAGGTGGGATGCGTATTTGCCCCTGTCGTCGTTCAACGCGATTTTCTGAAAGCAGGGCGCGCCACGTTTCCTTGTTCGTGTTAACCCACTGCCAATTTCCCTGCTGCTGGTAAGTTGTCGAGAGATCGCTGATTAGCGGGTCCAGTCTGGCTTCCTCTGCATTGTTGACGTAGCCAAGAAACCCACGGTTAAAGCTCCAGCTGCTGATAGCCAGCATCAGGGCAATGAGCAATGCGCTGGCGACGAGCAGGGTAATAAATAGCTGGTATTTGAGTTTCATTTGTTTTTACTGCCAATCCACACAGAATAAGAGCCAGCTAACTGAAGCGGTATTGGGCATATATAGTGAGAATGTTGTGTAAGGATCTATTTGGCTGGTGGTTTGGTGCCATTTTAAAGCCTACGCTTGAAATGTGCAGAATTTGTGGATTCTGGATAGTTGACAGTAGGGTGTGTCACTAGGAGTCTGCGCGGTAGAAGTCTGCGTAGCGAGAACGTGCCATGGCGAGGGCCCTTGTCTTAGTAAATGATGGTACGATCATTTGAGGCGCATAGTTGTTCA
>CAKZVB010000187.1 GCA_937922015.1 uncultured Granulosicoccaceae bacterium | reverse complement strand
CTTGTGAACCGGATACCTCAGGACGTGACTGAGCAATATCTGCGACAGGAATACGGATGGACAAAAACTAAAGTAAACGAGATTCTGGTCCGTGCAACGAGAGAGGGTTGGGCAGAACGAAAAGAAGGCTATGGCTGGCGTTTTCTTCCCGTTGCAAAGACCCCGGAATCGTTTGATCAAATATACCGGTTCCGGTTGTCGATTGAGCCCGCTGCCATGCTCGAGCCTACATTTAAGTTAGATCAAAAAGTACTGACCGAACAACGCCGTCTTCAGGAACATATGCTGGAAACGGATTTGGGAAGTATGCTCGATGAAACGCTGCTCGCCAATGGATCAATTTTTCATGAAGAGTTAATTAAACTCTCGGGCAATCCGTTTTTTCTGATGGCTCTGCAACGAGTGAACAGGATGCGCCGGCTAATGGAATACCGAGCAAAAATTGATCATGAACGATTGGTTGTGCAATGCACGGAACATCTGGAGATTCTCGATCTACTGGAAAGCGGCGACATCACTGATGCCTCTAACAAAATGCGTGAACACTTAAGTGGCGCGTTAGAGCGCAAATCTCCGTTAGCCCGGAGTTGGGCAAGCGGCTCTGAAAAATAGATCAGATAGTGTCTTCAAATATAAATCGGTAGGGGTGAAATAGTCCCACAGATAATAATGCCTCAAGTTTTGAAGCAGCCGTTGCGAGATCGCTGTTTGGGAACTGGCGTACCGAGCATCTTTTTTGTGTTGTCACAAGCCCTGGCACATTATGGGTTCTGATTGTGTAAACCACTTGCCTCAATACGAAGGATGCGCCGAAGCAGGGTATTTAATAGCGACTGCCCCCGGCTTATGGTGGTCAGAATTCCACTTTATGCTGTCCAAATCCCAGCTTATGGGTACCCGCAACCACTATGCGATTAATTTCCGGATTGACCGCGAATTAACCACACTTGCTTTCACCGCAGTTCAGGCAGGTACTACAACCATCCATCAAAATCGTCGCTTTAACGGAACATTTTGAGCAGGTAGTTGCACTGGTTGGAAAGCCGGTATCATCATCAAGCTTTGCATCACTGGTTTTCAGATATTCTTCTTTTTTCAGCTCTATATATTCTTCAGTAGCTACATCCGGCTCGGGGCCGCGCAGCATACCAATGCCGATCAGGTGTTCTTCAATGACGTCGCCGATCTCGGCTACCAGTGAGGGGACGAACTTGCCTTTATTCCAGTAGCCGCCGCTTGGATCGAATACTGAGCGAAGCTCCTCGACCAGGAACGTGACATCACCACCTTTGCGAAATACTGCTGACATAATTCTGGTCAGTGCGACGATCCACTGGAAGTGATCCATGTTCTTGCTGTTAATGAATACTTCAAACGGGCGCCGTATTTCATGGTTGGTGCCTTCGTTTAATACGATGTCATTAATAGTGATGTACAGGGCATGATCTGACACGTGCTCGGGAGTTTTAAGCTTGTAGGTTGAACCTATCAGCTTGTCCGGGCGTTTCAGTGCTTCGTGCATCTGGACGATTTCTGCCACTGGCGGGTTGGCAGGGTCTTTGTCTGCTTCAGCTTTGTTTACACTGTAGCCTACAATTTTGTTGGCGATCTTGATGGTGGTCATATCAGTCATAATGGTGTCTTTAGATCATTTTGCAATTGGCTTGCCCGGAAAACGAGGCATTTACTACCATCGTTCCCGGGTGCTGGCTGTTTGCGTAAATTATGCCTTCCTTTTTTTCCAGACTGGCTTTACAGGTGTTAGCTGTGCCCGCCTGGATTGCTGGCTGTGTAGTTAATTGCTAGTCACGGCTAGAACTTGCCGTAATAACCTTCCTTGAGTGCATCGTAGAGGTTGGCTGCAGTGTGGATTTCTCCGTCGTAGTCGATTTCCTCATTGCCCTTGCACGTGACCGTGCTGCCGTCTTCAAGCGTAAATTCGTACGTCGTATTCTCAAGATCAGATTCCTTAACGAGTACACCCTGAAAAGCTTCTGGATTGAATCGAAAGGTGGTGCAGCCTTTCAACCCTTTTTCGTGTGCGTAAAGATATATGTTTTTAAAGCTGTCGTATGCGAAGTCGGTGGGTACATTGGCTGTTTTTGAGATCGATGAATCGATCCATTTTTGTGCGGCTGCCTGTACGTCGACGTGTTGGTTTGGTGTGATGTCATCTGCAGAGACGAAGTAGTCTGGCAGTTGCTGATTTTGTTCTGTTGAAAACGGCATGGCTTCTATGTTGATCAACTCGCGGTAGGCGAGAAGTTCGTAGGAGAAGACGTCTACTTTTTCTTTGGTCTTTTTGCCTTCGCGAATAACATTTCTTGCATAGTGGTGTGCGAAGCTTGGCTCAATACCGTTACTGGCATTGTTGGCCAGAGACAATGAGATGGTGCCGGTTGGTGCAATCGATGTGTGGTGCGTAAAACGGCATCCGTGCTCTGCGATAGAGTCAATCAGGTCTTTGTCTACGGTGCCGATCTGCTGCATGTACCGGCTGTACTTGCCAAGTAGAACTTTACCTTTGACTTTGTCGCCTTCGTTGTAGCCGTCTTTTTTCATTTCAGGGCGTTTGCGAAGCATGTCTCTGGTGATGATGAATTCGTCATCCATGATGGGGGCGGCACCTTTTTCCTGTGCCAGTTCAACGCCTGTTCTCCAGCCATTGATTGCCATTTCACGGGTGACTTTTTCGGTGAACTCCAAGGATTCTTCTGAGCCATAGCGCATTTGCATCATGGTGGCAGCAGAACCCAGGCCCAGATAACCCATACCGTGACGGCGCTTGTATTGAATTTCTTCGCGCTGCTTAAACAGTGGCAGCCCGTTTATTTCAACGACGTTGTCCAGCATGCGGGTGAATATTTCTACCGTTTTGCGATATTTGTCCCAATCGAAGCTGGCCTGATCGGTAAATGGCTTGTTAACGAAGCGGGTCAGGTTGATAGAGCCCAGCAGGCAGGCGCCATACGGGGGCAGGGGTTGTTCGCCGCATGGGTTAGTGGCGCGTATCTCTTCACAGAACCAGTTGTTGTTCTGGTCGTTGACTTTATCGATAAGGATAAAGCCGGGTTCGGCGAAATCGTAGGTGGATGACATGATGGCATCCCACAGGCGCAGTGCTTTGACGGTTCGATAAATTTTGCAGGCGGTCAGGCCGTCATCGTTCTGGTAGAAGCCTTCTTTGGTTGGCCAGTCAAGCCATAGGACCTGCTCTGGATCATCGAGGTTGACCTCGCCACTTTCTATTTCTTTATTCTGTACCGGGAATGCCAGGTGCCATTGCTGGTCTTCACGTACGGCTTCTATGAAGTCTTCGGTGATGAGCAGCGACAGATTAAACTGACGCAGGCGACCGTCTTCTCTTTTGGCGCGAATGAATTCGAATACGTCAGGGTGGCGAACGTCAAAGGTGGCCATTTGTGCGCCGCGGCGTCCGCCGGCGGACGACACGGTGAAGCACATTTTGTCGTAGATATCCATGAACGACAGCGGGCCTGAGGTGTAGGCACCGGCGCCTGAAACATAAGCGCCACGCGGGCGCAGCGTTGAGAAGTCGTAGCCAATGCCACAACCGGCTTTGAGTGTCAGGCCGGCTTCGTGCACCTTGCCCAGGATATCGTCCATTGAGTCGCCGACGGTGCCTGATACGGTGCAATTGATGGTGGAGGTGGCGGGCTTGTGTTCACGTGCACCGGCATTGGAGATGATGCGACCGGCAGGGATAGCACCCTGTCTCAGGGCCCACAGAAATTTGCCGTACCAGATGTTTTTCTTGTCGTCTGTTTCTTCTACGTCTGATAGTGCGCGAGCTACCCGTTGAAAGGTAGCGTCCAGATTGGCGTCAATGTTTTCGCCATCACGACTTTTGAGTCGGTATTTTTTGTCCCAAATGTCCAGGGAAGCGTCCTGGAGTGGTATTCCGACTTCCAGGTCGGGCTGTGATTTGCTCTCGATCGCGACGACTTTAGTCATTCTGTTTTTGTGCTCCATTTTCGCGTGGTACCTGCCGGAATGCTGCCGGGCCTGCACAGGTTTGTATGTGGTTTTGACTGCTTTTACGATCGCGTCATTAAAGCTGGCTTCGTAAGCTGGCTTCATTAAAGCTGCATGCATTCAAGCTGTTTTTATGATCATTGCTTCAGTGCCGTGTGCCAGTTCACAGATAGGTGAAAAACCTGTTGACTTAATTTGGCGATGCGTACTACATAGTGTATCTACTTGATTCAATACCACAATATGTTGTGCGTTTGGTAATCTGAAAATGTTGATCTGGTTGCCGCTGTAGCGAGCCAGAGAATAGTAGTTGCGGAGGGTTTTGCGGGTCAAGTGCAAACCACTATAAAATGGTGATTGTAATATTTCGACCACAACATATGGGGATTCTTATGTAGATAGGGTGGTGAAAGCCTGTTGATAACCTGTTGATGAATTTACAGCAGGAAAATAGTCGCCAGTCCCAGAAACGCGACCAGCCCGATTACATCTGTGACAGTCGTCAGCACAACCCCTCCCGCGAGGGCTGGATCGATACTGAATTTCTTTAAAATGACCGGAATGGTGACTCCGGCTATGCCGGCGGCAGACATATTGACGATCAATGCCAGGCCGATAATTAAACCGACTTTGCCGTCGCCGAACCACAGGTAGGCGATGAGTGCCACTACCGTTGACCAGACCAGACCGTTCAGCAGACCGACAATGGCCTCTTTGGTCAGAATCCAGCGCGTGTTGCCAGTACCGATTTGCCCAAGTGCCTGGCCGCGGATAACCAGGGTCAGTGTTTGCGAGCCGGCGATACCACCCATGCTGGGCACGATGGTCATGAGAATCGCAAGCGTTACTATTTGGTCGAGTGTCTGCGCAAACAGACCTGCAACCCACGAGGCTAGAAAAGCCGTGGCAAGATTAAACCCCAGCCAGATACTGCGGCGACGCATGCTTCGCACCACGGGGGAGAAGAAGTCGTCTTCCTGGCTCAGGCCGGCCATACTCATAACGGTTTGCTCGGCGTCTTCTCTGATGACGTCGACCACGTCATCAATGGTGATGCGACCCAGATATTTATTTTGATCATCGACCACGGGGGCGGAGATTAGATCGTGATCTTCGAACAGTCTGGCGACGTCGCTGTCTGACTCTGTCACGTTGATTACATCGACATCGGTGCGCATGACTTCTGCCACGGTGGTTCCCGGGTCTTTGGTGAGCAACCTTCTTATCGGCAGCACACCTTCGTAGTGACCAAAGCGATCAGTGATGATGATTCGATCAGTGTGGCGTGGTATGTCTCCCTTTTTACGCAGGTAGCGAAGCACCACATCAAGTGTGACGTCTGCGCGCACGGTGATGGTGTCAAGGTCCATCAGGCCACCGGCGCTGTCTTCGGGGTAGGACAATACAGTTTCAACACGCTGGCGGTGCTGCTTGTCCATGCCCTGCAGTACTTCGTTGGTTACTTTGTCGGGCAGGGACTGAACAAAATCTGCCAGATCATCGACATCAAGGTTTTCAGTAATGGCGACAAGTTCTGCGGTGTTCATCTCTTCGATGAGTGAATCACGCACTTCATCACCGACTTCAAGCAGGATTTCGCCTTCGTCTTTTAATTCAATGTAGTTCCACAGCAACTTTCTTTTGGAGCTTGGTAATGACTCCAGGAGGTCGGCGACTTCGGCGGGTTGCAGCGCGCGAATCAGTGTGCGTGCCGTCTGGAAATTCCCGCTGCTCAGGATTTCTGCAACAGCGCTCTGTTTGTCGCTGTCTATCTTTTTTACGGAGTCAGGCATGGGGGTATCGCTGGATCAGATACCGCATTGTATGCGCATGGGTTCACTTGAAGAAACTAAATCAGGTTTACTCATTCAGTTTTCTAAGTAAATTAGCTTGCTTCTCTTTGTCGCTGCAGTGCAGCAGGGCCAGCGCCCGGCGTCTGATTGAGCCTATATTGGTGCCTCTGAGGGCGCTTTTAATTTCCAGTATGGAGTTTGGTGGCATGCTGAATTCACGCAGACCAAGGCCTAGCAACAGGCGCGTGTATTCGCTGTTACCAGCCATTTCCCCGCACATAGTCACCGGTATTTTTTGTTTGATGCCTGCATCTATCACCATTTTGATTAGTGTGAGTACCGCAGGGTTTACCGGGTCATAAAGGTAGTTCACCTGATCATCAATGCGGTCGATGGCCAGGGTGTACTGGATCAGATCGTTGGTGCCGATCGATAAAAAATTCAAATGCTCGGCAAAATGTGATGCCGAAATTGCCGCGGCGGGAACTTCAATCATGCCGCCGACGTGAATCTTTTCATCAAACTTTATTTTTTCCCGGCGCAGGTTGTCTTTGGTGTTTTCCAGCAACTGAATAGCCTGTTGTAATTCAGTTACGGTGGTCAGCATGGGGAACATGATTTTAATGGGTCCCTTGGCTGATGCTCTTAAAATTGCTCGCAACTGCGGCACAAAAAGCGAAGGATCATTAAGGCACAGGCGTATACCGCGAAGTCCCATGGCGGGGTTGTGGGCCAGTGGGCCGGTAGAGACGGTATCTACTTCTTTATCGGCACCCAGGTCAACGGTTCGGATGGTCAGTGGTGAGCCACGCAGTGCACGCACAACACGCATATAAGTTTTGAAGTGTTCTTCTTCGTCGGGTATGTCGTCGCGGCGCATGTATAGAAATTCGGTTCTGTACAGCCCGACGCCTGCCGCGTTAACCCGACGCAGGGCTTTGAGATCGTCTTCAATTTCTATGTTGGCAAGTAGCGAAATTTTTTCACCACTTTTTGCGCGCGGTTTGGTGTCGGTTAATTTGATCAGTTCACGCGCTTTGCGTTTTATATCGCGCTGGCGTTTGTGAAAGTGATCAATGGCGTTGCTGTCAGGGTCGGCCATGACCATGCCGTTTTCACCATCAATGACCAGTGTTTCACCGGCTTTTAGAAAACGACGTGCTTCGGTCAGGCCCACTATTGCGGGGATATTGAGACTGCGCGCTAATATTGCGGTGTGTGATAGCGGGCCGCCCATTTCGGTGACAAACCCGGCCACTCCATTGTGTTGCATCAATACGGTATCTGCGGGGGTCAGGTCATCGGCAACAATGATTTGATCTTTCCAGTTCTGTACTTCTTCATCGCGTTCTTTGTTGTCATTGACCAGTGCCTGTGTCACCCGGTTGAACACGTGATTGACATCGTCACGGCGGGTGGCGATGTAGGGGTCGTCCATGGATTCGAACACTTTAACAATGGCATCTCGCTGTAGCTTGACGGCCCACTCTGCATTGCAAAGATTTTGTTTGATCAGCTCAACCGGGGTGGTGGCGAGCATGGAGTCGTCAAGCATCAGAAGATGGGTTTCAATAAACGCGCTAATGTCATCGGGGGAGTCTTCGGGGATAGCTCCTTTGACTTTCAGTAGTTGTTTGCGGGCGAGAGTGTGGGCTGTTTTAAAACGTTTAACTTCAGTGCTGATTTGTTTTTTTTCGATGCTTTTTTCAATGATCTCCGGCTGGTTTCGATGCAACACGAAAACAGGCCCGATAGAGACACCGCGTGATACCCCCATCCCTGTCAGCATCAGAGCCATTATTCAGGCTCACCGAACTTGTCTTGAATTAAATGTTCTACCGCCGCCATGGCTTTTTCTTCTTCGTTGCCTTCGACATAAACGGTGATCATATTGCCCCGGCTTGCTGCGAGCATCATAACGCCCATAATACTTTTTGCGTTGACGCGCTGGTCTTCTTTTTGAATATCAATATTGCAGTCGTAGCTGCTGGCAAGCTTTACCAGTTTGGCTGCCGCACGTGCATGCAGGCCTAGCTTGTTAACGATTTCTATTTCCTGTTCTAGCACATTTTGCCCTTTTCAAAATGACCTGATAACGAATGATGATCCGTTTCGTATAATAGGTATGACCGGCACACGCGGCAACCGTTCGCTGCAGTCGGTGTCCATCCGGAAATATGCGCTGCAGCGGACCACTTATGGGGGTGATCTTTCATCGATAAGTGTAGCTATTAAACAACCCGCTGTTGACGATGGATGGGCCCACATGTGGCTGTCAAAATCTCACGCACCTGAGTGATCCTCGCTACGCCCTGTTTCCGGACGGGCACTAATTAATCGATCTCACGGTGTTTAATGGTTATCTGGTCGATCTTACTATTTACATTTTTGTATATTTGTTCCACTACGTAAACTGACCTGTGCCTGCCGCCTGTACATCCAATGGATATGGTCAGGTAGGAGCGGTTTTCTGATTCGAATACCGGCGTCCAGTTCATGAAGAAATTGCTGATGTCGTCAACCATTTTACCGACTAGTTCGTGTTGCTCCAGGAAGTCTGCGACGGGCTGATCGCGTCCGGTCATGGGTCTTAGCGTGGTTGACCAGTAGGGGTTGGGCAGGCAGCGCACATCAAATATGAAGTCTGTACCGTAGGGCGGGCCGTGCTTAAAGCCGAACGACTGAAGCAGTACATTAAGCGGCTTTCTGTTTAAGCCAAGCACTCGCTTGCGTATGACTTCGCGCAGTTGGTGCAGATTCAGGTTGCTGGTTTCGATGCCGACGTCTGCGATTTGTTCAACCCGGCCGAGCAACGCCCTTTCTGTTTCGATAGCGGCTTGCAGGGGAGCGCCATGTTTAGACAGCGGGTGTTTGCGTCTGGTTTCGCTAAAGCGGGTTATCAGTACATCGTCCAGTGCGTTCAGGAAGACAACCTGGGTGTCAATGCCCAGTGAATTAACCTGCAGGATGACTGACTCAAATTGATCAAGCGGGTCTGCTTCACCTCGGGAATCGATACCCACCGCGACCTGTCCATAACTGTCGGGGTCTGCGGACATCTTGCGGGCAAGGTCTACCAGCATGCTGATTGGCAGGTTGTCTACACAAACGTAACCTTCATCTTCAAGTGTGTGCAGTGCCACGCTTTTACCGGCGCCTGACAGCCCACTGATTACGATCAGTTTCATATTATGGCTCCATCATCTGGCGTTGCAGGGTGTTAAATTCCAATGCGCTATCGTAGCCGCTTTTTCTTAGTAGATAATTACGAACTGATACTTCAACCAGGACTGCCAGATTTCGACCCGGCGCGACTGGAATAGTGAGTTCGGAAATTTCTACCCCAAGCACGTTTCTGGTTCGTTCGGCATGGTGCAGGCGCGTGTCTTCGTCAAATGGATGTGTATCATCCATGAGCTCAAGGCGGGCAATAAAGCGCAGTATCTTTTTGTGGCGTGTACTGGTGTGGCCGTACATTCTGCGAATGTTGATAATGCCCAGCCCACGGACTTCCAGAAAATCACGCAGCAGGGCAGGGCAGCTGCCTTCGATAGTATTGTGTGCGATACGGCGAAACTCGGGAGCGTCATCCGCCACCAGCGAGTGTCCTCGACTGATTAGCTCGAGTGCCAGCTCGCTTTTGCCGATAGAGCTCTCACCGGTAATTAATATTCCAACACCGAGTACCTCCATGAGCACGCCATGAATGACGACGCTATCGCTGAGTCGGCTGGTTAAGTATTGGCCCAGGGCGTTGATCACCTTGCGACAGCGTACCGGGCTTGTGACCAGCGGTGTTGATGAATCAGTGGCCAGATTTACTATTTCACTACTGACTTCAACGCCGTCTGCGACGATGATAAGCTGGCAGTGCTGCTGAAATAGTTCTTGCTGGAAGGATGGGCCAAGTCTGGTCAGACCGGCAATTTCATCATGGCCGATTACCTGAATCCGGTTTGGACTGATGAGGTTCAGCAAACCGAGAATATTAGGGCGGTGTTCTTCCTCCGGTGATTCTTTTTCTATCGACCGGCCGGCGCCTTGCTCTCCAGCCAGCCAATGCAGTGAAAGCGGTTCTTGCAGTTCGTTGAAGAGCTCTTTGACGGTTAGTTTCTTAGGCACGCTTTCAGTCCTGACTTTGGCGTTGCTTTGATCGGTAGTGCAGAGTCCGGCTGCCAGCTATTGATCGCAGTGCGAGCTTCCATTGTCTGGTTTATGTTCTGCATCAGTGGTCGCTGCCTGAGTATTTGAGGGCTGAGATTCGGTTGACTGAGTTGTGTCGCGGTCAATCAGAATCTGCAGGATCTCTTCTGCGTTGTTCGCGTCACGAATGGCATTGCGGTTTTCCGCTGAATTAAAGAACCGCGCCAGAGACGCCAGTATGTTGAGGTGTTCTTCGTTTTGGTTTTCCGGTATTAACAGTCCAAATATTATATCGACCGGTACATCATCCGGTGCATCGAATGGCACAGCTTCCTTCAGGGTGAGCAACGCGCCAATGGGCTCGGAGACGAAGTCTACTCTGCCATGGGGAATGGCGATGCCGTGCCCCATGCCAGTACAGCCGAGTTTCTCACGAGCGGCCAGTGCGTCCATAACGTCCATATCGACTCCTTCGTCATCATCTTCGTCTTCGTTGATGTTCAGGGAGTCCTCCATTAGCTGCGCCACGTATTGCAGTGATTTCTTTTTACTGCTCAACGTGGTGTCGCAGCTAATGCGAGACGGCTCAAGTAAACTACCAATGGTGCTTTGTGACATCGTTTTGAAAGTTTACCCGTACGTATTTACTATTGAATTATGCATGTTTTCGCTAGATTTGCTCATCACTACCCAGGCTTCCTTCTGCGCTGATAGCATCATTTTCAGCACTCAGTGCCTCGTTGTTGAGCTTTTCCTTGTCTTTGCGGTGATGGTCTTTGGCTTTTTCTTTGTGTTTTATCAGTTGTCTGTCTAGTTTGTCGGTAAGCAGGTCAATGGCTGCATACATGTCTTCTTCTATTGTATCAGCAAATAGTTGTGCACCCTTAACGTTTACCGTGGCCTCTGCTTTTTGTCTTTGTTTCTCTACAGTAAGAATGACGTGAATATCTGTCAGATCATCGGAGTGTCTTTCCAGTCTGTCCATTTTTGTGGTGACGTAGTTACGAAGTGAATCAGTAACGTCGATGTGATGGCCTGTAACTGTTAGGTTCATTGTTGTCTCTCTCTGTAGTTGACTTTTTAAAAGACTTTGAAATGATGAGTTAAAGCGTGTGTTGACAAAGACAGGTTCAGCGGCGCGAGTGGCTGCTGATGGGCGGGTCTATTTAGATTGTGGCTATATAGTTGCCCGGGTCGCTGCCTGTTTGCGCTTTGTGAGCGATCTATAAGGCGGTGGGCCGGAAAAGGGCTGAAGTGCGATATCAGCCCCGCTTCCTGATTATTTGGTAAGTTGCTGTAAGTGTGAAGAAATAGCATGCGCTGTGCGCAAGACCCTTAGGTCAGCCGCTTTCTTTCATTAGATGGTGGTATTGACATAGATTCTCTGTATTTAGCAACGGTTCTCCGGGCTACCTGAATGCCCGACGCCACCAGTGTACTTGCTATTTTGCTGTCGCTCAAAGGTTTTCCCGGATCTTCTTTGGCAATGAACTTCCTGATCATGGCGCGAATGGCGGTAGCAGAACATTCGCCGCCGTCTGATGTGGAAACGTGGCTGGAGAAAAAGTACTTGAATTCGAAAATACCGCGCGGTGTGTGGATGTATTTTTGTGTAGTGACCCGCGATATTGTTGACTCATGCAGGTCCAGATGTTCTGCGATGTCGCGAAGCACCAACGGGCGCATTGCCTCGTCACCATATTCCAGAAAGCCCCTTTGACGTTCGACAATCGCAGTACCTACGCGAAGCAGGGTCTCATTTCGACTTTGCAGGCTTTTGATAAACCAACGCGCTTCCTGTAATTGGTTTCGCATGTAGTTGTTGTCGTCGCTTTTGTCAGCGCGCTTGACGAGTCCGGCATACATTGAATTAACCGCCAGGCGTGGTGCGATGTCCGGGTTGAGCTCGACCCGCCAGACGCCTTTTATTTTTTTCACGAATACATCCGGCACGATGTATTGCGGTTTGTTAGAGACTACTTGCGAGCCGGGCCGGGGAGTCAGGCTTTGAATAGTTTGTATTGACTGCTGTAGCTGCTCTTCGTTGATTTTTAACTGTCGTTTGATTTTTGCAAAATCACGTGCTGCCAGCATTTGAAGGTGTTCACCTATGAGCTGTTTGCATACTTCAATGTGCGGTGTTGAATCCATTTCATGGAGCTGCACCAGCATACACTCGCGTGTATCGCGGGAACCGCAACCAATGGGATCGAGTTGCTGAATTAATCTTAGTATGGCTTCGACTTCTTCCTCATCGCAATGATCTTCAGGGTTGGGGAAGTTATCGTTTACCGCTTCAAGGATTACTTCGACCGGGTCTTCGAGGTAGCCGTTGTCATCTATGCAGTTAATTACGGTGGTGGCGATTATCTGGTCTGACTCGGTCAGTGTTCGCAGGTGCAGTTGTTCCATTAAATGGTCTTGCAGGCTACCAGCGCCGGCACTTGTGTACTCGGTGAAGTCACGTTGGTTTTCTTCGCCGCCCTGCATCGAGCCGGTGCCATAGGCGGGTTCGTAAATATCTTCCCAGGCACTGTCCACTGGAAGTTCATCCGGAATGTCCGGTGCTGCTTCGTTTATTTCGAGGTTTGAGGTCAGATCGTCAAAATTGTTATCTTCGAAATTGGACTCTTCAAATTTTGCTTCGTCAAAATCGTCTTTGCTGGTTTCGTCGTTGCTTGCTTTTTCGGCATCCTGCTGGTTAGTTTCGCGCTCGTTCTCACTGCGCATTTTTGCCGCTTCTTTTTCCGAGTTATCTTCAATGTCTTCCTGCACTTCAAGCATCGGGTTGGTTTCGAGTGCTTGTTGAATCTCGGTTTGTAATTCAAGGGTAGACAGCTGTAATAACTTGATGGCCTGTTGCAGCTGGGGAGTCATGGCCAGCTGCTGGCCGATTTTCATTTGCAGTGAAGGTTTCATAATTTGTGCGCGTATCCGTTTTGACTATTGCGGACGGTCAACTTATTGTAATCCAGAAGAGATTTGCGAGATCTGACTGGTCGAACAAGTTCTGGCATTCCTCGGCAGGGATTTCAAAAACAGGGTGCGAATACCGCAATGAGTCCCATAATGCCAATGACCGTTATTCATTATGCTTCGATGTCCGCAATGCGGTTAACGTTGCACGAATAAAGTATGGTTCAAAAGCGCTTAACTGCAATGTCAATTGAAGTTTATTTCGTAGCTGTGAGTTGCGACACAAGGTTGGGCCTGCATTGGACAAATTGTTGCTATGGACATTGGTTTGTCTGTGTCTGTGTATTGGCATAGAGTGCCCAAAACTTGGCGCAATGTTAAGTAGTTGGCAGCGTTGTATAAATGCCCGCGAAACAATATCAGAAGCCTTCTATAAGGCTTACAAGGTGAATGAATCGCCGAGATAGACTTCCCTGACTTGTTGGTTTTCCAATATCTGATCGGCACCTCCTTCAGCGATCACAATGCCGTCACTTAGTATGTATGCTCGTTCGCAGATACCCAGTGTTTCGCGTACATTGTGATCAGTTATCAGTACGCCGATTCCGCGATCCTGTAAATGACTGATGATTCTTTGTATATCAATGACTGATATAGGGTCAACCCCTGCAAAGGGTTCGTCCAGAAGAATGAAGGCCGGGTTTGCAGCCAGCGCTCGCGCAATTTCTACCCGGCGTCTTTCACCGCCTGACAAGCTCATGCCAAGGCTGTCGCGAATATGCGTTATTTGTAGTTCTTCCAGCAGCCCTTCCAGTGTGTCGCGGTAATCACGTTTGTGCAGATCGGAGCGGTACTGAAGAATGGACACTATATTGTCCTGAACACTTAGTTTTCGAAAAACTGACGCTTCCTGTGGTAAATATCCTACCCCCAGCCTGGCCCGTGCGTGCATCGGATGCTGGGTGATATCGCGCCCGTCTAGTAGTATTCTGCCGCTGTCCGGCTTTACTAAACCTACAACAATATAAAAGCAGGTGGTCTTACCGGCGCCGTTTGGCCCTAGTAAGCCGACAACTTCACCTTTGCCTACCTCTAGATTGACGCCGGTAAGAATGGCTCTTTTACTATAAGATTTTTTAATGTCCTGTGCGACTAGAATGGACATATGCGGTATACCATTGCGGTGAGTGTGCCTGTGTTTATACCTGTTTGTACTTGTCAGGTTTTTTTAGTTGTAGTTCAAGGTGTAGCGTTGCCACCATCACGGATTCACTTTGCCGGGCTGCAGAGTGATGTTTACTCTGCCTTGCTTGTTACCCGCGGCTTTGAATGTGAGTTTTAGCATGTTGTACTCGATCGTGTGGCCAGAGAATTTTTGCCCCGGGCGCTCGAACTCCGCGTCGCCTTCGAAAGTGATCTGTGCGGTTTGTGTGTCATAGCTGATTTGGTTGCTTTGCCCGCGCATAAGCTCGTTTGTCTGAGTCAGTTGCTGAAATTTGATGGGCTTACCTTTACCGGAAATTCGAAACAGTGCACCATCTTTTAATTCGATTTTTATACTGTCTGCCTTAATTGACATAGAGCCCTGTGTAATCTCAACATTGCCGGAAAGCGTTTGTGTGCCGGCTCTTTCATCGTATTGCGATGTGTCTGCCTGAACGTTGATGGCTTTTTTTTGATCGTCGGGATTGGCAATAGCGTCGCTGTGCAAAAAAGCAAGCGTCAGTAAAAATAGTGCCATGGCGCTGTTGGTCAGCAATTGACCAGGCTGTTTCCGGGCTCTTGAGTTGCCGCCAGTCAATTTAGCCGGAAAAGTAGTTTGAGTGTTTGGCGGGGCTGCAACACAGGCGGTCCGTGCGGCCTGCCGGGGAAATGGCCCGGAGTCCCGGTGTTTAGTCTTCCACAACATAGTGTGCCTCCACGCCTGAATCAAATGACAGCATACCGTTGTCTACGTCGGTGCGCATTCGATTGGCGGTAACTGACCATTTGGCAGCGGTAATGTTTACCGGCTGTGCGGATGATATCTGTCTTTTGGTGGTGTCGATGGTGATCGATTCTGCACTGACTATTATCTCCGGCTGGTCGTTGTTTCGATGGTGGGCCAGATCCACGTCACCGGTGAGTTCGAGCACACTGAAATCTGCTGACAAATTCCCGGTTCTGGCGCTGCCTGTCCAGTAGTCGTTGTCGTTGCTGTAAACCTGAACGGATGGATCTTCGATGATGGACTCACCGCTTTCAAAGTAGTGGGACAGCGTGTTGCCGCTTAGTTCGTACACCTGGCCCTTGGTGTTGTTCACATTGGTTATCTGGAATCCCTGAAGATAATAATCGGTTTCGTTTTTAGCCATTTGAATGGTGTTTTGCGCGTCAACACCTGCCGGGGTGTCTTCGTCGAGCCATTGCCAGGACAACACGGCGACAACCAGTAAGGTAAATATCAGTAGTGTATTTGCCAGTGTTCTGGGCATGTGGGTTCAACCGTGGTTGGTGGTGCCGGCGAGTGCAGGGATCGTTATATCATGTAGCGGCTGACGGCTTCACCGTAGAGACCCTTGGCTTTGAGTATTAATTCACAAGCCTCTCTGGCAGCACCGTTGCCACCACGACGTTTACTGGTCCAGTGTGCCATGGCGGCAATCTCATTGCAGGCGTCCGGTACGGTCAGCGCCAGCCCGACTCGTCGCATTACCGGCAGATCGATAATATCGTCGCCCATATAGGCGATATCGTGCGGGGTGAGTTGTAACCTTTCGCAGAGATCTTCAAAGGCGGTTAGTTTGTCGTGCTGGCCCTGGTACAGGTGTTTGATTTGTAATTCTTCGCAGCGGTGGGTCACTAGCTGGGAGGTGCGGCCGGTGATGATGGCGATTTCGATTCCGGAATCGACCAGCATCCGAATGCCGAGTCCGTCCATGGCGTGAAATCGTTTCATTTCCTGGCCGTCGTCGCTTCGGTACAGGCCGCCGTCAGTCAGGACGCCGTCTACGTCGAATATGATTGCCTGGATGGCTCCGGCTCGATGAGCGGCACTTACCATTTGGGTGTCTCTTTTGGTTTTTTTGCAGGTGAGGGGAGTTTACCTTTTGTTGGGTTTTTTTGGGGGAAGCCTTGTGGGCTGTAATTTGAAGACAGGCAAGTCGTCGGGGAGCTGGTGCGCCGACCAGACTTGCGGTCAGTTACACAATGCCTGCGCGCAGCAGCGTGTGCATGTTTAGAGCTCCACATACTTTGTTGTCTTCATCGACAACCGGAAGGGCGTAGATTTTGTGTTTTTCCATTATTTCCAGTGCATCTGCTGCCAGTTGATTCGCTTTGATGCTGTGACCGCCAATGGTCATTATTTCCGAGATTATGGTTTGGTTTATGTCGATGTTTTTGTCCAGCGCCCGGCGCAGATCTCCGTCGGAGAATACGCCGGCCAGCTGATTGTCAGCGGTAGTGATGATCAGGAATCCCAGTTGACCGGTACTCATTTCGTATAAAGCGGATCTCAGCGGAATTTCTCCGGTGACCCTGGGTACCGCGAGGCCGCATACCATGATGTCTGCAACTTGTAACAAAAGCCGTTTGCCGAGTGCGCCACCGGGGTGGGACATGGCAAAGTCTGCGGCGCTGAAACCACGTTGGTTTAGTGCGGCTATTGCCAGCGCGTCGCCCATAGCCAGCGTTGCTGTGGTGCTGGAGGTGGGGGCCAGACCCAGAGGACAGGCTTCAATTTCTACTGATATATCGAGGTTGACGGTGGCGGCTTGTGACAGGGTGGAGTTTGGTTTGCCGGTGAAGGCTATTATCTGATTGCCGCTGCGTTTCAATAACGGGAGCATCAGTTTTAGTTCGTCGGATTCGCCGCTGTATGAAATGGCGATGACGACATCTTCACTTTTTATCATGCCGAAGTCGCCATGGCTGGCTTCGGAGGGGTGTACGAAAAAGGCAGGTGTGCCGGTGCTGGCCAGAGTGGCGGCAATTTTATTGGCGATGTGACCGGATTTTCCAACGCCACAGACGACTATTCGACCCGGGCACTGGAGTAGCAGCTGGCAGGCCATCAGGAAGTTTTCGTCAATCCTGTCTCGAAGTGCCAACACGGCCTGCGCTTCGGTTTCCAGCACGCGCCGGGCCATTGCCGTGGCCTGTGCTTTGTCAACCTGCTCGATGGCCGCTGAATTTGACCTGGGTTTGTTGCCGGTGCCGGGAGACCGGCTTCGCTCCAGCAGAGCAGATTCGTTTTTCAATTTACTAGTCCAGTTCGTCGAGCAGGTCTAAGTCGTCTGGTTCATAGGCAGGCGATTTTGATGGCGTTGCTTTAACGGGGTCATCAATCATATCCAGCTCATCCAGCTCATCCAGCTCATCCAGCTCATCCAGCTCATCCAGGTCATCAAGTTCGTCCATGGTGGTTGAATCCAGCTCGTCCAGCGGATCATCCGATTCATCTGCTTCGGCGTTTTCTTTGTAGCCGTCGTGTACTTGCTGTCGGCGCCATAGCAGGTAGCCATCTCTGACGAAAATATAGGGGTCTAAACTGGCAGAGTCGAGGAATGATGAAGCGGCGAGCAGGTTTGTGCGCGCATTGATAACGTTGAGCGCCACCAGTTTGCCGCGCCACGAGGTAGTGACTTTGGACGAATTCAGCGGTTCTATCTGACTGTCGCCCAGCAGACCCGCAGTTCCACGCAGGGTCTGAGACCCGAAAAACGGCAAAACCAGGTAGGGTCCTTCGGGAACTCCCCACACGCCAAGAGTTTGTCCGAAGTCTTCATTGTGACGCTCCAGATCCAGTTTGGTGGCGACGTCAAATATGCCGCCCAGGCCGATCACCGTGTTGACGGCAACTCTGGCGGTGTCAGATACGCTTTGTTCAAATTTTCCTTGCAGCAGGGCATTTGCGGCAACCGATACATCGGCCAGATTGCCAAAAAAGTTGCTGACGCCGCGACGAACAATGGTAGGAGTCACTTTTTTATAGCCGATGGCAACGGGCTTTAAGGCTATTCGATCAAGGGTGTCGTTGAACTTGTAGACTGCCCGGTTCATTTTCTCCAGCGGATCGTGGATCTCGGTGGGTGGCTGCCGGTTTGTTGCGCAGGCGGTGAGTAGCCAGACGCACGAAAGCGCCAGTGTTATTTTCACCAGGTGGCGGATTCTGCCTTTGGGTAAAAATAGTTTATTCATGACGGTGCTGAGTGCCGCAGAGAAAAGTGGACCGGTTAAGGTGGTGATTTTACTGCATATGGTTTTGTTTAGCCGTTACATTTACATGTGACAATAAATCCGGCGGCGTTGTAGCGCCGGATTGAGTGAGCCCGGCCAGCTGTGGCTTGAAATGGCAGGAATTTGTGCGACTGCCCAGCCGCTCCGAGAACGCTTTTTTTCGGTCATTATCGCTAAGCAGAAAATTATAAGTAGCTGATTTTTTGCATTTTAAAATATACAACAACACCCACAAAAAGCCGAAAAATTTCGCCCTGTTAGCGGCGCGACAGCGCACCGCTCGCCGGGGCGTAATCTCCTAGCTGTTTTTTTCTTTCAGTGCCTCGATCAGGCCGTCCAGACCTCCTTTTTTAATCTGGTTTGAGAATTCGGACTTGTAGCCCAGCACCAGACTGACCTGCTCAACTTTAATGTCGTAGATCATCCACGGACCCTGCTTATTGTGGAGCTTGTAGTCGATCGGGATCTTAGCGCTGGCACCGGCATCGTTGAAGAGTGTTTTGACCTCTGCCCGGTCTTCTCTTTTTCCGGCTTTATAAGGCAGAAACTCCATTGTCTGCCCGGTATATTCATCCAGGGCGTTGGTGTAAGTGTTGAGCAGAAATTTACGAAATTCATCAACCAGTGTTGTTTTTTGATCGTCAGTTGCGTTTTTCCACGCCTTGCCACCAACGGTGAGTTTTGTCATCGATTCAAAATCAATGTGGGGTACTACATCGCGGTTGATGGCGGTGCGTATGAATGATTTATCTGCTTTGGCTTCCGTGCTCTCGAGGGCGGCGATAAAGTTTTCCGTGACGCCTTTGACCAGATCTTGTGCAGGATGGGCAAGTACGGTTGAGGAGAGCGACGCCCCGATAAAAAGTCCTGCAGCGAATAATGCGCGTATGAATTTCATGTTGTATTTCCTGAGCTCTTGGTTTTGCGGGCCGAATCTGAAAACGAAGGCAATAGCGTCCTGAGTACAATTAAGAGTAGCACCAGTAAGCTTAACCGGGGCTTTCAACTTTAATGACAGTAAATTAACTCCTTAATGGTAGGTCAGAACTTTTTTATAATCTGTATCTAAATGTACTTTTATCAAGTGAAGGTTTGGTTAGAGACAAAACGGACCGTCTTACTCATTTTTAGATCCAATGCTCGTTTCTGCAGCATGTTGGCAGGCCGTACCTCTGGATTTAGCGGTAAGTTTGCAAGCGTCGGGCAGTCGAGACCAGAAAATAATATTAAAATTCAAATGTTTGTGAGTACGTGGCCGAGTTTGGTCATTCGACGGGTTACTTCAATTTGAGGCAATTCGGTTGGTTTTCTGTCCGTGTTAATTTTGCACCGATCTGTCAAAATTGAGCGGCAGCTAACAATCGGCGCTGAAGGCCCGTGTTTTCTTGGGCCTGCCGTCGATATCCGGTATCATTAGGTTGAGTTCTGGGTTGTGAGCCGGAGTGAGCCGGTCTGTAGTTCACAGGCTCGGGCAATTGCGCTAGCGCTTCGCAGCCACGTCTGCATATAAGGTTACCTTTCTCGTCATCACATAGTTAATTGAATAGAGACAGGTAGACCGATCTTCTTCGTCAAAAATTTTCCGCCGGGTTTCGATTTTAAATGGATAAACTGATCATAAGTGGTGGCACGCCACTGCGTGGTTCTGTGCGTGTTTCCGGCGCCAAGAATGCGGTGCTGCCGATTCTTGTGGCGACGCTGCTTTGCGATGACACGGTAACGCTTGAAAATGTGCCGCATCTCAACGATGTGACCACCACCATGACGCTGCTCGGGCGCATGGGTGTGAAGCTCACGCTGAACGACAAGATGCAAATAGAGGCAGATGCTTCCAACGTAGACAACTTTACCGCGGATTATGAGCTGGTGAAGACTATGCGTGCTTCAATCCTGGTGCTGGGTCCCCTGCTGGCACGGTTCGGAGTTGCCGAGGTATCCCTGCCCGGCGGCTGCGCTATTGGTGCGCGTCCTGTTGATTTACATATCAACGGCCTGCGTGCCATGGGCGCCGAGATTGATCTCGAAGCCGGCTACATAAAAGCCAGGTGTAAAAAGCTGAAAGGGGCGGTGATCAACTTTGATATTGTGACGGTCACCGGTACTGAGAATCTGTTGATGGCAGCGACCCTCGCCGAGGGCACTACCGTGCTCGAGAACGCGGCGCGTGAGCCTGAAGTTCTTGATCTGGCCAACTTTCTTATCGAAATGGGTGCTGATATACAAGGCGCTGGTACCGATACCATCACCATAAACGGGGTTGACAGGCTGACTCATTGTCACTATCGCGTTGTGCCTGATCGAATAGAAACCGGTACTTTTCTGGTGGCGGCGCTGGCTAGTGGCGGCAGTCTGACCGTAAAGGATGCCCGTGCAGATACACTGGACGCCGTAATGCACAAGCTCGATGAGGCAGGTGCTGACTTTTCAATATCGCCTAATGAAATATCAATTTCATGTCGTTATGAGAAGCCGAAGGCCGTCGATATTCGCACTGCACCGTATCCGGCATTTCCAACCGATATGCAGGCACAGTTTACGTTGCTGAATTCTATTGCCGAAGGCTCTGCAACGATAACTGAAACCATCTTCGAAAACCGTTTCATGCATGTACAGGAATTACAGCGTATGGGAGCGGATCTGCGTATTAGTGGTAATACTTGCTTTTCACGTGGTGTAGACAAGCTCGAAGGTGCGCCGGTAATGGCCACTGACCTGCGAGCATCGGCCAGTTTGATTATTGCGGGCCTTATTGCCAGTGGCGAAACTCATTTGCAGCGGGTGTACCATATTGATCGCGGCTACGAACGAATCGAAGAGAAATTTCATGCCCTTGGTGCGAACATCAAGCGTGTCCCCGGCTAATTATGTTTGAAGGGTGCGATTGTGAATAATGGTCTGGCCATAGCGCTGACGAAGGGACGTATTCTTAATGACACGTTGCCGTTGCTGCTGGAGGCGGGTATTGAACCTGCGGAAGACGCAAGCACGACTCGCAAACTCAGAGTAGAAACTAACGTGCCCGGTACCTCTTTGTTGTTGGTGCGTGCGTCAGATGTGCCGGCTTATGTCGAGTACGGCGGTGCTGATCTGGGGGTAACGGGTAAAGATGTTTTGCTGGAGCATTCCGGCAGTGGCATCTACGAGCCGCTGGATCTCGGAATAGGATGCTGCAAGCTGGTGCTGGCCGGTAAGCCCGAGGTCGATGCGAGTGCCAAGACACGGCTGCGCGTGGCGACTAAATATCCCATGGTGACTGCTAACTATTTTGCGCGCCGCGGGCAGCAGGTAGAAATAATAAAGTTATACGGCTCCATGGAGCTGGCGCCGCTGGTGGGTATGGCTGATCTGATCGTTGATATCATGGAGACCGGCTCAACTTTAAAAGCAAATGGCCTGGTGGTGTTAGATCATATTGTTGATGTCAGCGCCAGGCTTATCGTGAACAAAGCCTCAATGAAAATGAAACACGCGGAAATACATCCGTTTATAGCCCGGATAAAACAAGCGTTGGCACAACCCACAACATAAATGGTCAGATATGAGCGATAATTCAACACAGTTTACGACTGATGATGTACGCATCCGTGAAATAAAGGAGCTGCTGTCGCCTGCCAGGCTTATGGAAGAGATCCCCGCCAGCCCGGAGATTTCAAAAACAGTCTTTGACGCACGCATGGGCATTCGCAGCATACTTGATGGTGAAGATCATCGGCTGGCAGTAGTGGTTGGACCGTGTTCAATTCACGACCCTGAGGCCGGTATAGAGTACGCGCAACGATTGGCTGAAATTGCCCCTGAGGTTGCTGACAATCTGCTGTTGATTATGCGGGTGTATTTTGAAAAGCCACGTACCACAGTTGGCTGGAAGGGGTTGATAAATGACCCTGACCTCGACGACAGCTTTGAGATTAACCGTGGATTGAGTGTGGCGCGCACGCTTTTGAGAGACATCAACGCGTTGGGTGTACCTGCCGGTTCTGAGTTTCTGGATCTGATCAGCCCTCAGTATATTGCAGATCTGGTTGGCTGGGGCGCCATTGGTGCGCGCACCACGGAAAGTCAGGGGCATCGAGAGCTGGCATCCGGAATTTCAGCTCCTGTGGGTTTTAAGAATGGTACCGGCGGCAGTGTGCAAATAGCGGTCGATGCCATTAACTCGGCTTCCCGTCCACATCATTTTCTGTCAGTGACTAAAGAGGGCGGGTCGGCGATTTTTTCAACGCTGGGTAATAACGATTGCCACCTGATACTTCGTGGTGGTCCTCACACCAACTATGACGCCGCAAGCGTTGACGATGCATGTGCGTTGATGGAAAAAGGTGGTGTACGGCCTAAGGTGATGATTGATTTCAGTCATGCAAACAGTCGCAAAAAATACCTGCGTCAACGCTATGTGTGTCGTGATGTCTGTAGTCAGCTTGCTGAGGGCGATCAGCGGATTATGGGGGTGATGATCGAAAGTAATCTGGTTGAAGGTCGTCAGGATCAAAAGCCGGACAGAGAGTTGGTGCGCGGTCAGAGTATCACTGATCCATGTATCGGATGGGATGCCACGGTCGACATGCTGCATGAATTGAGTGAGGCGACTGCGCAGCGGCGCCAGTCTTTTGGTGATGTTGCAACGGGAGGGGCTGTGTGAGTTTTACCAACCGATTGCACATCAATGATGCAGATTTTGAAACTCGTTTAGAGACGTTGCTGGCGTGGGAGTCAGTTTCAGATGACGCGGTAGCCGATGTCGTAGCGGATATAATTAAACAAATCAGAACAGCGGGTGACAGTGCGCTGGTAGCACTGACTAACCGGTTTGACCGTCGTAAAGTATCACAGCCTTCAGAGCTTGAGTTGCCGGCCTCGCAGCTTAAGCAGGCGTTTGATCATCTGCCTGACGATACCGCAACGGCACTTGAAGTTGCCGCCAATCGAATCCGTGATTTTCACCAAAAGCAAAACGTTGAGTCCTGGCGTTATGAAGAAGCAGATGGGACACAGCTTGGGCAGAAGGTTACACCGCTTGATCGTGTAGGGCTTTATGTTCCCGGTGGCAAGGCAGCTTATCCTTCGTCAGTCCTGATGAATGCTATTCCCGCGAAGGTCGCAGGGGTCGGTGAACTGATTATGGTGGTACCCATGCCAGACGGTGAGGTATCCGAATTAGTATTAGCTGCCGCATATGTTGCAGGTGTTGATCGGCTATTTACCATAGGAGGTGCACAGGCTGTCGCTGCACTTGCGTATGGTACGGCCACTGTGCCTGCTGTCGATAAGATAGTCGGGCCGGGTAATATCTACGTGGCCACTGCCAAGCGCGCGGTTTTTGGCAAGGTCGGAATCGACATGATTGCCGGTCCATCAGAAATTTGTATTGTCTGTGACGGGCAGACGGATCCTGACTGGATTGCTGCCGATCTATTTTCACAGGCAGAGCACGATGAACAGGCACAGGCGATCTTAATCTGTGATGACAGCGTCTATATAGAGAGTGTTATTGATGCGATGCAAAAGCTGATTGTCAACATGCCCAGGGCAGAAATTATTGCAGAATCAATGGCCCGCCGTGGCTGTTGTATTGAAGTAGAAAATATCGATCAGGCGGTAGATGTCATTAATAAAATTGCACCCGAGCATCTGGAGCTTTCAGTGGCAGATCCGGAGAGCCTGCTTGGGAGTATAAGACACGCAGGGGCGATTTTTATGGGGCGATATACCGCGGAGGCGCTGGGTGATTATTGCGCAGGCCCCAACCACGTATTGCCTACGTCGGGTACTGCGCGGTTTTCAAGTCCGCTTGGCGTCTATGACTTTCAAAAACGCAGCAGTATAGTGAATTGTACGCCGGCCGGTGCTGCGACTCTCGGCAGGACCGCATCGGTGCTTGCGCGTGGCGAGGGGCTGGTGGCCCACGCTGTATCTGCTGAAGCGCGAATACCGTAGAACTGACGCGTATGCCGGGCAAGGTCGCGGGTGAAATGAACGAATGTCTATATGCAAAGTTCCAAACACGGTATTCGCTAGTGGCGAATCTCTATGACTAATGCGGGTTAAATGATGGGCTGGCAAAATCTTTTGCGCGATGGTCTGCAAGAAACAGCCGCTTATCCGGTGCCTGCACCGGATGGCAGGATTAAACTAGATGCCATGGAAAACCCGCACACCTGGCCTGCAGGCATGCGCGATGAGTGGCTTGCCGAGCTGGCCACACTCAATGTAAATCGCTATCCGGACGCCGGCGGTTCTGAATTAAAAAAACAGTTGCGTAGCGTTTATGGCATTGGTGACGAATATGAAGTGCTGCTTGGCAATGGGTCTGATGAGCTGATTCAGATTGTTACTGCCGGCTTCGCCAGACCGGATGCCTCTGTGTTATCTGTTGATCCGGCATTTGTGGTTTACGCATCGGTTGCGAAAATGTTCGGCCTGTCGCTGATCCCGGTGCCGCTGGATGCACAATTTCAAATAGAGTTGTCAGCCACTCTTGCGGCTATCGAGCAACATAGCCCGGCAGTTATTTTTTTAGCCTACCCGAATAACCCGACCGGCAATCTTTTCAGGTCGTCGGATATAAAGGCTATTATTAATGCGGCACCCGGTGTGGTGGTGATCGATGAAGCCTATCAGCCTTTTGCCGGTACCAGCTGGCTCAGCTCAGAGGAAAGTCTGCCGGATAACGTGCTGGTGATGCGGACATTGTCTAAATTCGGGCTGGCCGGATTGAGACTGGGCTACCTGGTGGGGGCTCCGGCATTGATCGGCGAGTTTGAAAAGATACGTATGCCCTATAATGTCAGTACTTTATCACTGGCTACGGCAACATTCGCCTTGAAACACCATAAGGTGTTTGACGCTCAGGCCGAAGACATATTACAGGAGCGTGCGAGACTGGAGCAGGCGTTTGGTGCGTTCCCGAGGTTGCAGCGTTTTCACAGCGACGCCAATTTTATCTTGATCCATGCGCAAGGCCATGCTCAGCAACTGTTCGATCACTTATTGGAATCTGGAATAAGAATCAAAAATCTTTCTCCAGTTGGTGGTTTATTAGCGGATTGTTTGCGAGTGACCGTCGGACTTAGGTCAGAAAATGACAGTTTATTGGCAGCAATGGAGGCGTTCTATTCTTAAATTGGAGCGTTGGCTGGCATCGCTGCCAGTCGGGGACTTAAAGGCGATGGCATCTAACTAGCAAGTGTTGGGTGGTGCGTCACTATTTGCGATTTGTGATACCATTTGGGGTTTGGTTAAGTGCTGAATTAATTCTTGTCGTGTTAACAGCTTGCGATTGTCCTGATGACAGTCGGGTGGCGGTGGAACGCTTAACTACAACCGAATATTGAAGAGGTCGGTCAGAACATGATTCGACTCCTAAACACAGTAAAAATTCTTATATTTCTTGGAGCAACCAATGGCAACAGATAATGTTGCGCCCGATGAGGGCAACAACCCCGGGGGGGTCGATAAGAAAAGACGTCGCCTGTTAACCCAGGGGGTCGGTGTAGTGGGTGCGGCAGGTGCCGCGGCCATGGTCATTCCTTTTATCTCTTCAATGTCGCCGAGTGCTCGTGCAAAAGCCGCCGGAGCACCGGTTGAAGTTGATATCAGCAAACTGGAGCCCGGTCAGCGCGTCATTGTCGAGTGGCGAGGCAAGCCGGTTTGGGTGCTGAAGCGCACACCGGCATTGCTTGAGGGTTTGAAAGCGGTCGAGGGTAACCTTCGCGATATTGAATCAGATGATTCTGACCAGCCTGAATACGCTAAAAATGATTATCGTTCCATTAAACCTGAAATTCTGGTGATGGTCGGTATTTGTACTCATCTCGGTTGTTCGCCAAGCTACCGTCCCGAGGTTGCACCAGTTGATCTGGGTGACGATTGGCAGGGTGGCTTTTTCTGTCCTTGTCACGGGTCGCGGTTTGATATTTCCGGTCGTGTCTACAAAGGTGTTCCGGCTCCGACCAATCTTGAAGTGCCTCCACATCAATACATGGCGGGCGACACTCGAATCCTGATTGGAGTTGACGGAGGGCGGGCCTGATGAGCAAAGCAACAGATTTGATGGCGTGGATCGATGAACGCATTCCGCTGACAAACACCTGGGACAAACACGTCGGCAAGTACTACGCGCCGAAGAACTTCAACTTCTGGTATTACTTTGGCTCACTTGCTCTGTTGGTGCTAGTGCTGCAAATAGTGACCGGTATCTTCCTGACCATGAACTACAAGGCCGATGGCGAACTCGCGTTCAAATCGGTTGAGTACATCATGCGAGATGTTAACTGGGGCTGGCTGATACGTTATATGCATTCAACCGGTGCCTCAATGTTTTTCGTAGTGGTGTATCTGCACATGATGCGCGGCATTATGTATGGCTCTTATAAAAAGCCACGCGAGCTGTTGTGGATTTTCGGTATGTTGATTTACCTGGTGCTGATGGCTGAGGCTTTCATGGGCTATTTGCTGCCATGGGGTCAGATGTCTTTTTGGGGTGCTCAGGTGATAATCTCACTGTTTGGTGCTATTCCATGGGTTGGTGATGCGATAACACTGTGGCTGCGTGGTGACTACGTGGTGGCAGACGCGACACTGAACCGATTTTTTGCTTTACATGTGATTGCGATGCCACTGATCCTTATCGGTCTGGTATTTGTGCATATCGTGGCGCTGCACGAAGTGGGGTCCAACAATCCTGACGGTGTTGATATCAAGAAGAAAAAAGGTGCTGACGGTATTCCACTGGATGGCATTCCTTTTCACCCTTACTACTCAGTCAAAGATTTGGTCGGTGTGGTGGTTTTCCTGATCATATTCTTTGCAATTGTGTTTTTTGCACCGGAGATGGGCGGTTATTTTCTTGAACATGCCAACTATATCCCCGCAGATCCGCTGAAGACACCCGAGCACATAGCACCGGTTTGGTATTTCACGCCTTTCTATGCCATTTTGCGAGCTATGCCTGACAAGCTTCTGGGTGTCATGGCGATGTTTGCCGCTATCGCTGTGTTGTTCTTCCTGCCATGGCTTGATCGCAACCCGGTCAGGTCAATTCGCTACCGGTCGTTGGCGTATAAGGTCATTTTGATCGCATTTGTTGTTGCTTTTATTGTGCTCGGTTACTTTGGTATGCAGCCGGTGACACCAGCAGGTACCTGGATATCGCGGATATGTTCGCTTATTTATTTCGGTTTCTTTGTAGCGCTGTGGTTTATCAGTAAAAACGAGAAGACTAAGCCGGTACCAGAGAGGGTGACATACTAATGAAATTACTTTTTCTGAGCAGTAGCATGATGTCAAAGCTCACCGTTACTGCGTTTGCTGTAGCCACAATTGGCGTTTCATCTCTGATGCCGCAGTCGGCAACTGCTGCCGGTGGCAGTGGTGTTGCTCTTGAGCATTTTACACCGGTGCGCACGGACAGAAGTCTGCAGCGTGGTGCGAAGGTGTTTATGAACTACTGCATGGGTTGCCACACTGCAGACTATCATCGCTATTCCCATCTGGCCCGTGATGCCGGCCTGTCTAATGAGGCAGTAGTGGAAAACCTTATTTTCACTAACGACGCTGACGGCGAACGAACCAAAATCGGCTCGTTGATGGGCAATAACATGACCAAGGAGTACGGCAAGCAGGCTTTTGGTGCTGTTCCTCCGAATCTGGCGCTTATTACGCGCTCACGCGGAGTTGACTGGGTCTACACCTACATGAAGTCTTTTGTTCTTGACGAATCACGACCGCTGGGTGCAAACAATACCGTGTATCCCAATGTCGGTATGCCTCATGTTCTGGCGGATTTGCAGGGCTGGCAGAAGGCGGTTTATAAGGACGATGGTGCAGGCCATGAGGTGTTCGATCGATTCCAACCGGTTATTGCTGGTAAGCTTTCAGCAGCTGAATACGACTCAACGATCACAGATCTGGTAAGCTTTCTGGATTACCTTGGCGATCCTAACCGGGAAGCGCGGCATTCACTGGGTATTAAAGTGATGTTGTTTTTGCTGGTTTTTCTGGTTTTGGCTGTTCTTCTGAAGAAAGAATACTGGAAGGACGTTCCACACAACTAGGTGGATTTTATCGCCTGCCCCGATGCAGATCGGGGCGGGTGGTGTAACTAAGCCTGGTTACCCGGCAACATACAACTTAACGATTTTGGAGATAATGTGACAGCGCCAGTGACACGCCGTTCGGTGATGACTTTGTACTCGGATCCGAGCTCGATCTTCAGCCACCGTGTACGCATTGTTCTATTTGAAAAAGACATCACCGTTGAAATAGAAGACGTTGATCCCGATAACAAGCCCAGTGATCTGCTTCATTTAAATCCCTACAACACCGTTCCAACGCTTGTTGACAGAGATCTGGTGTTGTACGACTCGCGTGTTGTGTCTGAATACCTTGATGAAAGATTTCCACATCCACCGCTTATGCCGGTTGATCCGGTGTCGCGTGCGCGTTCGCGACTGGCACTGTATCGAATTGAAAAAGACTGGTACGACCTGCTTCCCATTATCGAAGGCGACGATGCGAAAAAGGCAGAAGCCGCCAGGATTGCGCTGCGAGATTCGTTGATCGATTCTGCAGAGGTTTTTGCGTTAAAGGACTTTTTCCTCAGTGATGAATACTCTCTGGTAGACGCAACAGTGGCCCCCATGTTGTGGCGACTTAAGCATTATGGCGTGGAACTGCCCGATACGGCCAGTGCTGTCACGAAATATGCAAAGCGTTTATTTGATCGGGAAGGTTTTCAACTAAGTCTCACGGAAAGTGAGAGAGAGATGCGTTAGTAAATCCAGTGACATCAGACAAAGACAATACGGGCGATGATAAGCCCAGCATGAGCTCAAGTCAGCCCTATCTAATTCGTGCGATTTACGAATGGATAGTCGACAATAATCTGACGCCTTATCTTATGGTAGATGCGACCAAAGAAGGGGCGATTGTGCCTGAGGACTATCTGGATGATCAGGGGCGGATTATCCTGAATATCAGTCCCAGTGCCACCAGTGAGCTGCTGATGAGCAATGAAGAAGTTACCTTCAATGCCAGATTCAGTGGGCAGGCGATAGGTATTGTGGTGCCCACGTACTGTGTTAAAGCGATATATGCCCGCGAGAACGGGCAGGGCATGATGTTCAATGATGAAGGGCAGGATGTAACTGCAGAGCAGGGTGGTGCTGGTGGTGGCGGTAAGAAAAAACGCGCCTTGCTTGAATCGGTAAGTGCGCCGGAGTCGGATGGCGGAAGTTCTCCTCCCGGCGGGACACCTCCTGATAAGAAGCCACCGGGGAAGAATGGTGGCAAGAAAGGGCCGAATTTAAAAGTAGTAAAGTAGGGAAGAGCCAGGGTGCTGGCTTTTCTTTCTTGTATTTGATTTGCTGCTCTGGCGTTCTGCTTTATCGTTTTGCTCTGACTTTCTGCTCTGACTTTCTGCTCTTACATTCTGCTCTTACATTCTGCTCTGGCATGCCATCCATGGCTTTTTTCGAAGCCAGTCCCTGGCTGTACGAGTGACTTTTCAAGGGACGGAAAAGTAACCAAAACGTCCTTTTCGGTGGGTCGCTGCTGCTTTGCCCTGCGGGTGCCTGCGGCATTTTTTGAAATCCTCTGCAGTCGGGCCGCGCTGTACGCACATCCATGTGCTGCCAGCACTCACACGCCATATATGGACGCCCCTCTTATGTCAAGCAATAAAACACCTGACACTAAATAATAGTGTTTTTAGAAAACGGTTGTTCACAACGAACTCACGATAAACATTCAATAAAACGATAGACGGGTAATTTAGCCATATATCCGGCCTCTGGATGCCGGGGGTTTTTCCACCCCCGAACGGGCCCTAATGAAAATCCGACCTGACCGCCTAATTCATCCCTACAGTTTTTGTCGCAACTATGGCGCGTACAGGCTACTTGTCAGGACGGATTATCCGCTTTAATCATCAATTGAATTGTCTACCCTTGGATTGGTGTGAAAAAATCTAGATGTGTACTGTAGTTAAAGCAGTACAGGCAATGACGGTGATCGGAGATTACATGGCTCGATAGACCTCATTTTTTTGAA
>CAKZVB010000186.1 GCA_937922015.1 uncultured Granulosicoccaceae bacterium | reverse complement strand
AGCGATAGCAACACAGACAGCGTAGCGGTCAGTATTGAAGTGACGGATGTGGCTGAGGACCCGGTTATTTCCAACTATGGCGGCGCGGCGTCAGGCTCGGAGACCTGGGACGAAGACAACACGTTTACTGTGTTTGAGAATTTCGATGCGACTGACCCGCAAGGGGACACAGAAAACGGGGGTGGACTCGTCTGGTCGATATCTGGTGGTGCGGATGCCGCCTTGTTTGGTATCACTCAAACCGGTGCAGCGTTCTGGAACACTCTGCCTGACTTCGATGAACCGCTCGATGCTGACAAGGACAACAACTACGAGCTTGAAGTAACCGTAACAGACCCCGAAAGTAACACTGATACCGTCGCCGTCTCAATTAAAGTGCTATCGTCTAATTAGCTCAAAACTGACCCCGTTCGCTGTAGGAAAGTGTAAGCCTGACGGTTTAAGGAAAAACTCTTGGTCGATCTCTGCATTCTGGAATATTCCAGATCAGTTCGATTGATTTCGAGAACCCGCTCGATGCGGCTGAGCACGACATTAGGCAAAAAACAGGGCGTAATCGTGAAAATTGCGACAGTCATAGTGGACATGCAGGAAGACTTCTTTTTGCATGAGCGGTTAAAAGCAAACAGAGATCTGTTAACAAAAAATATCAATGAGCTGGCGTCATTAACCAGAAGTTCAAATTCATTGCTAATTTGGGTCAGGCAGGAATACTCACCTGACCTTAGTGATGCTCCTGCTAACGTAAGAGAAAATGGAATTCGAATTGTTATCAGTGGTACCTCTGGTGCAGATTTCCTTAAAGAGCTGGAAATTCATAAAGAAGATGCCACGTTTGTAAAAAAACGCTATAGCGCATTCTTCGGAACAGAATTACATAACTTTCTAAGTAATAAAGGCATTCGTAACATCGTGTTAGCGGGGGTAAACTCACATGCCTGTATTCGTACATCGGCTGTAGATGCTTACCAGCATGATTATGAAGTAGTATTCGCATTAGAATGCATAGACTCATATGATCTTGAGCATCATGCAATTTCCATGAGTTACATGGAAGGAATATTAGGGGCGTGTAAATCCAATGAACAAATTAAAAGTATGCTGCAAAGTGCCTCTGACAGGCCCGGTGTTTAAGTTACAGAAGACGCTCCGCTCTGAAAAATTGGACACACCACCGTCACTGAGTCAGTGGTCTTGCTATTGCGCTCCGGAAACACAAGCTGTAGCCCTATGAAGACAGTTGTGGTGCAGGAGTCCGTGGATATTGCTTTGTCCCGGGTTGGTGATACCAAAGCAGCTATTGTTGTATCAATCCTGCGTCTAAGCCACTATCTATGGCGGCTTTACACTGCTCTTTAGTCAATACACGATGACTGTCTGCAGTACGTTCATGCATTAAGTTGTTTTGTGTTGTTACATGGCTGCCGTCATTGGCGATGATGTGGTATAGCTCGTGGGCCAGGGCGATGCCGGTGTCCTCGATACCGTGGGTTAACCATAGGGTGTTACGCATCCAGGGACGGTTCGATGTGTTGCCGGCACCGAAGGCTTCGGCATCAAACTGTGGTTGCATTTTTGTGTCTCTGGCAAAGAATACAGATAAGGGCTTTCCGGGTAGCTTGCGGTGCAGGGTCAAGGCGTGGCCTGTGGACAGATCTTTCAGGTAGTCGGGGGAGTGGACTATTTGCCACTTGTCTATCGTTGCTGTGATGCTGCATTGTTTGAATATATTATTAAGCTCGGTTAGTGCGTTTTCAATTTTTTCGATTGACCATTTTTCTTCCAGAATATTGATGGTTAGTGGCAGTGAATAGTCAGTGTCTATGGCAGCTTGTGTGTAATCATTGTTGTAGCTGATTGCTATCGGAGCGGGGCTTACCAGCGGGTCACCAAGGAAGCCTGTGGTTACATATTTTGCGGTGTTTGCTCTGACGGAGTACTTTCTCAATTCTGCGATTAGCTGTGTTGTTGTTTGTTGCGGGTTTCTGTTTAGGATTCTTGCGGCGAGGGCCACGACCCTTGATACTGCATAGCTTGATCCCGACACTTTTATGTCCTGCCCGGTGTAGTCCAGCGCTTCGATCTCTTCAGCTGGCAGAAGGTAGTCTACCGAGATTCTGCCGTAGTTGGTGCGCTCGGCCGGTTGAACAAAGTCGTTTGACGATGTCACCACCAGCATGTTTTTTAAATCCATGGCAGCGGGGTACACTCCCCTTATGTCAATATCGCGTCCATTGTTTCCGGCCGATACAATAAACAGAAGTTCAGGGTGTTCTTTGGCTGCCTGTTCAAAGGCCGTCCAGCTTTTGTAGTCGTTGCTGCCTAATGGCATTCCTATTATACGCACGTTGTTGGCGGCTGCATGTTCGACCAGATCTCGCATGCGGCTCATGTCAGGGCGAGGGTAACGGTAGGGCACTATGGCGACACCGGGTGCTTCGGCAATCACTATGGATGCGGTGCGGGTGCCGTGCCTTTGAACAAAGAAGGGTGAGCGTGCCGGGTTTGCGTCGTAGGGTATGTTGTCGTTGTCCCAATAATCGTAGCCGATCAGGTTTCCTTTTTTATCGCGGGCGAGGGCGTTGGCAATTTGTTGTAAGCGGTGGTTAACGCCTGAGTCAATCATTCCTACTCTTAGTCGTGGTGGATCTATAGGTGCAAGCCTTGGTGGCTCGGGATTGATCCAGCTGCGTTCACTGCTGACAGCCAGGGTGTGATCGTCCGGAGTTGTCAGGGATTGTATAAACGCTGGTGTATCGATGTCTGTGTAGGTTATCTGCTGTGCTCGCGTCAGTCGACAAGCCGCATCCAGAGTCAGTTGCGCTGAGGGTTTATTGTTGTCGTGTCTGATCAGACTTTCAAAGTAAGTCAATACAGTTTGCGGTGGTCTCGCAGGAGGACTGATTAACTGCACTTCCAGCACCTGAGCACGGGATATCTCTAATGTGAGCCGCTGACCAATGTTGCGACCACGAATTTCGATATCTGTTTGGTCTGTATTTATTGCCTGTGCCAGAAGTTCCGTCGCGGTTTCTGCAATTTTCTGTGCAACTTCGCTGTCCGGGGTATTGCTGAAGTTACCGCAGAAACGTTTGCCAAGATCAAACAGCGTGGTTTTGTCTATTGGATCTGCCTGCACCGGGTTGGGGAATGTCAGCGTGCAGAGTATTGACCAAACTAACAGCGCGGGCAGATATTCGGCAATTTGTTGTCTGGTTGATTTTATCTGACGGCAGGCTTTTTTGATCATCGTTTATGCATCGCGATATGCGCAATTCCACCTTCGTCAAATTCTTCACCGCAGGCGATAAACCCGTGCTTTTTATAAAGACCTTGTGCGGTAGTCTGCGCGTGCAAAAAAAGGTCGGGCAGCTTGTGTTGGTTTGCCAGAGTTAACAACGTCGACACTATACCGTTTGCTACTCCCCGGCGACGCCATTCGGGCAGCACAGCTATCCGGGTTATCTTGCCGTTCGGCTGTAGGCGCCCCGTGCCGATGTATTGTGGGGCTTGTGAATGGTTTTCTACAACTGCAAGGCAGTGCCAGCTGATGGCGTCGTACTCATCCCATTCAAGATCTGCCGGTATATCTTGCTCTTCAATGAAAACCCGGGTTCGCACAGACATTAAAGGCTGCCGGTGGGTGCTCCAGTCAGTGGTGATCAGGCTTATATCACTAGTGGGTTGCATCGGTGTCCAGTAGCAGCGCATCACTGTTGTACAGCGCGGTGACCATAGCCTGATCGGTGGGGGTGATCAGATCACTGGTAATCCAGCGCTGGTTGCACAGGTGTTTTGCCAGTAACAGAGAGCAGGGATAGTGATTACCGTCGGCATAGATGATTGCGCTGTCATCTCCTGCTTCGCTGTAGGCAAATGCCTTATCCGAATTACAACAGAGTCTGTGTTGTGATCCGATGGTCTCTGACAGTTGTGGCCAGTCGAATGACTGAATCTCTATGTTGTCACTGCTGTGCTTGGGTTCGGTCAGGTAGCGCCCGATCCATTGGTCCAGTTGTCTGTCGTCGTGTTCAAGTGCGTTGCGCAGCAACTGTCTTAATGTCTTTTGATCTGCAGTTGATATAAGCCCGGGGTTGCTTACTGGCGGCCGCTTGGCGTCGGTAAACCGCTGGCTGTCCTTCAAGTCGTCGAGCAGGTAGTTCATCACTACAGGTAGCATTTCATCAGCTGATGGTGCTCTGAAACCAATTGACCAGGTCATGCATGGGTCTTCTTTGGCAATGCCGTGGTGGGCGTATTGCGGTGGCAGGTATAGCATGTCGCCGGCTGTTAAGTGCATTGTCTCAGCAGCCTGGAAATCGCCAAGCAGGGAGATATCGGCACTGATGGATTTTTGCTGCCCTCGTCTTGGTGTGGTTTCTATTTGCCATTCACGCATGCCTGCTGCCTGCAGCAGAAATACATCGTATTGATCAACGTGGGCACCAACTGATCCACCCGGCGGGGCATAGCTGATCATTAGATCGTCGATACGCCAGTCGGGCAGGAAACGAAACGGTTGCAGATAGTCGCGAAAGTCGGGTAGCAATTTTTCGATATCGCTCACCAGCAAAGACCATTTGTTGCCGGTGACATCATCAAAAAACGATTCCTCCAGTGGCCCCATGCACATGCGCCACTCATTGCCCTGAACATGCTGCATAAAGCGCGAACTGGCATCGGGGTCGCAGGCCAGACCAGCCAGTTCATTTTCATCTATCGGATTGACGAAATCAGGGAAAGCCTGTTTGATCAACAGCGGTTTCTGTTGCCAGTAGTCGCGCAGAAAAATCTCTTGCGACAGCGTGTCAGGCCAGTTTATTTGCATAGTTTAAGTTTTAGGTGGAGTGGCGGGCAGGGTGGCGGCAAGGCTTGCAGCAAGGCCGGTGTAGCTGGCCGGTGTCAGTTCGCATAGTTGTGTTTTAACTTCAGCGGGAAGCTCCAGTTCATTGATGAACTGCTGCAACCTGGATTGAGTTATCGCCTCGCCACGGGTAAGTGCTTTCAGCTTTTCATACGGGTTTTCGATGCCGTAGCGTCGCATGACAGTTTGAATCGGCTCGGCCAGTACTTCCCACGAATTATCAAGGTCAGCCGCCAGTGCATGTTCATTGAGTTCCAGTTTGCCAATGCCCTTGAGTAGTGATTCGTAGCCAATCAGTGAGTGTGAAAATGCGACACCGACATTTCTTAATACAGTGGAATCTGTCAGGTCGCGCTGCCAGCGCGACACTGGCAATTTGGCGCTGAAGTGCCCCAGCAGAGCATTGGCGATACCAAAGTTACCCTCGGCATTTTCAAAGTCTATCGGATTGACTTTATGCGGCATGGTGGAAGAGCCCACTTCACCGGCGATAACTTTTTGTTTGAAGTAGCCAATTGAAATATACGACCAGATATCGCGTGAAAAATCGATAAGAATGGTATTGAGTCTGGCAAAGGCGTCAAACAATTCGGCCATGTAGTCGTGCGGTTCGATTTGCGTGGTGTACGGGTTGTAGTTAAGGCCAAGCGATTCGACAAACTTTTCGCCAAGGCGGCTCCAGTCGACATCGGGGTAGGCCACAAGGTGTGCATTGTAGTTACCCACAGCACCATTCATTTTTCCAAGTATCTGCACGCTGCCGGCGCTGTCTATCTGCCGTTGCAGGCGATAGGCAACGTTAGCCATCTCTTTACCCAGCGTAGAAGGGGTTGCTGTCTGGCCGTGTGTTCTGCTGAGAACAGGGACATTCGCATGATCAGCCGCAAGTGTGCCGATAAGATCAGTGACTTTCTTTACCACCGGCAGTACTTTTTCTACGGCACCTTCTTTAAGGGATAGTGCGTGAGCCAGATTGTTTATATCTTCAGAGGTGCAGGCAAAATGTAAAAATCCACTGATCGAGGACAATTCCGGGTGAGCACTGAATTTTTCCTGAAGGAAATACTCAACCGCTTTTACGTCATGGTTGGTGGTGGCTTCAATTTCTTTGACTCGCAGCGCGTCCTGTTCGTTAAACGATAGTGCGAGTTGGTCTATTTCACCGGAAGCGGCAGCGCTGAGAGTTACCTCTGGAATTCCGGCCTCGGCGGCCAGTGCCTGTATCCAGCGTAATTCAACAATAGTGCGGTTTCGTATCAGGCCGTATTCACTGAAATCAGATTGTAGCGGCGCTGTCTTAGCGGCGTAGCGGCCGTCTATCGGCGAAATAGCTGTAAGGGTGTGTGACATGTATTTTTCGAGGATTAAATAAAGTTAAGTATTACACCACAAAATGCATTTGCGATGGGATTCGGGCGTAAACAGATTGACGGCTTAGCGAATTCGGGTGACTGCTTTTGCGCAGCTGGTATTGCAGTGAGGGGGAGTATCGCTTACACTACGCGATCGGCAGGCGCGTAGCTCAGTTGGTTAGAGCACCACCTTGACGGGGAGAGTAACCTGATACGGTTGTTACTAGAAAAACTGACGTAACTAACTGAATCATAATAACTTCACTACGCCGCATCACATCAGCTCACATCAAATCTCTTTCGCTGTATCTCGCATGTAGCACAACTGCGTGGCATTGTAGCGCAATTGGTGGCGCTGTCTGGGAATAGCTTCTCAGCATACGGAAGGGGGCAGGTATCCGATTGAATCCCAATGTGCCTGATGGGGTTCGGCTACTCCGCTCAAATTAATTACTTCAATTCGATTCCGTTAATCCGACCCTCTGATTTTCCGGCATTCGGAACACTCGGCCACCGTCGAACGCTGGGTGAGGTCTGGAGTCACGGGGAAGAGTGGCATCTGTAGGGCACAAATCGCCCACAGGGTCACTGGTGCATCGGTTGCACGTTACACCAGCTGACATAAAACGACGAGCCCGTACCCTAACGAGGGGCAGTCCTATCAATCTACTGGTGCATCACTTGTGCGAACCCCGGAATTAATCGACTCACAGCTGGCTCCGAACGAAAGCACAGTGGTATCGACAGCCCGAGCCCAGATCAAAAGCCTCTGAATTTACCCTGGAAACTAACTGGCAAGGTGGTCTTGTACTCAATACCTCTCAGCTTTCTTGAGCATGCTTTGAAACCCCGTCACAATTTACATTTAAAGTTGATAGTTTTCTTCCCACTTTGTGAGCTGATCTACCATACCAGTTGGAAAATGTCCCTAGTATATAAGCAAGAGAAACGTTTATATCACTTGGCTCTCGGCTGGTATTGTGATTCGGCTGATAAGTCACCAGCCACAATAACTAGACGTAGTTCACAAAAGGAAAATAAATGTGGTGCTGCGCGGCATTTTGGGAGAAAAGAGCCTTAATAGATAAGTAAGGGAACGGTTTTC
>CAKZVB010000185.1 GCA_937922015.1 uncultured Granulosicoccaceae bacterium | reverse complement strand
CCTGTGATACGGATTTAAACACCAGCTGGCTGGTTTGTGCGCTAAAAGTTAAATCGACCATCGACGGCACTGACTTAATAAACTCCCACTCCGTAACCTTGTTTGCACGCCGTGAAGATCCAATCAATTCCTGCACTCGTGCTTCGATAAATTGTCTGTCTTGTTCCAGTTGTTCCCGCAAGCTATCCTCACCAAAGGCATTTGCATTTCCGCCTGAATTTTGTGGTTGATCCGGAGCAACGGTTGCGGGTGCCTGTACGGTTTCGACTATCGGTTTGTCAGCTTCTGTCTCCGGCTTGTTGTAGGAGGTGATTAATTCTCTTTCAACGTTGGTGTTAGTCTTTCGCCTTGCGAAATTGACTGTGTCAGCCTGCGACGTGATGTTGTTGTTACCGGCTGTTACTGTAGTATTTGTGTCCGGGTCAGCCTGTTGTGACGCGGATTGATTTGCTGCGGAGTCTTTGGAAAAAGCCAGCGCAGTTTTATAGGCGAGGTGTAGTTCGGTAAAGCCCTCCGGATCGTCGTCCGGCCGTGTGCGCTTGAGCAGTTTCGAGTACGCGAGTTTAATGGCCTTCTGGTTGGCACCTGGATCTATGCCAAGTGTTTTCCAGCAGTTCATTTAGAACAAAGGCCTTTCAAATGGCTCCAGTCGAGTTGTAAATTCACGTCTGGCAGTTTCGATTATTCTGTCATCCTGGGTCTCCAGCGCTGCTTCAAAGTCGCTTAGCATATGCCGGATATACTCTCTCTCATCGTTGAGACGTCCCTCAAAAAGACGTTCAGCCCGGGCGACCAGCTCGCGATTGATTTCCTGATCGCGCGGGTGAAACTTCAGCGCGGCTAGTTTTTCGCGGCTTTTGCCGATATCGGTATCTGAAAGACTGCCGGGTGCATTTTGAATGACAGTATTGAGCCGCTCTCCGGTCGATACTACCTGCACATCGACCTCCAGCAAGCCGTTTATATCGTAACTAAAGCGGACCACAATGCTTTGTTCTCCGGCTTTGGCTTTGGGAAGGGTGATCTCCAGATCGCCGAGCTTGATATTATTTTGCGCCAGCCGGCTTTCGCCCTGAAATATAACTACTTTGAGTTCGGTCTGGTTGTCCGCTACCGTGACATAGCGTTGTTCCCGGCTCACCGGAATAATAGTGTTTCTTTCGATGATGGGATCAAAGAGCGCACCCTGGGTACCGGTTTTGTCGTTTTCGTTGTGCATGCCAATGCCCAGAGAGTAGGGACATACATCGGTAAGGACTACATCGTCGAGTGCGGCGTCACGGGCTTTTAAACCGCCCTGGATAGCAGCGCCCATGGCCACGACCATGTCCGGATCAAGATTTGCCGATGGCATGCGGCGAAACATTCTGGCGACTGTCGAGCGAAGAAACTTCATTCGGGTTGCACCGCCCACCAGAAGTACGTCGTCGAGATCCGAGGGGGTGAGTCTGGCGTCTCTTAGTGCAATTTCTACAGGTCTTTGTATGCGTTGCAGCAACGGCAACGCCAATTTTTCGAATTCATCAGATAACAGTGTCACTGAGTCACTTTGATTGCTCAGAAAAGGCTCAACAATTACCTGATCAGCTGAATTGAGTTTTCGTTTGACCAGTTCCATTTGTTGATAGACTTTGCTTAGTTCTGACTTGCTAAGCGACTTAATATTCACGTTGAGACTGCTGAGATATTTCTGCACCAGCAGTTCCAGGAAATCTTCGCCACCCAGAAAATTGTCTCCGGCAGACGAGTGTACCTCCAGCACACCGTCGAAATACTCCATGATAGATACATCGAAGGTTCCACCGCCCAGATCAATAACCATAAACCGGGTATGCTCTGGTTTTTCGTGCAGGCCGTATGCGATTGCTGCGGCAGTCGGTTCATTGATTAAACGTTCGACGTTCAGGCCGACCATGTCTGCCGCCTGTATAGTGGCCTTGCGCTGCGCATCGCTAAAATATGCCGGTACACTTACCACCGCTTTTGAAATTGACTCACCTGAAAACGTTTCAGCATCTTCTTTGAGGCTGCGCAATACAAACGCCGAAAGCTCCGGTGCGGTAAATTTTTGCCGATTGAGTATCATCTGCCGGGTGGTCCCCATATAACGCTTGAATAACGCGCTGGTAGACTCAGGATGGGTAATAAGTTTTTCGCGCGCTGTTTTACCTACAGTGGCTTTGTTTTCGGAGTCAATGTGCACAACCGACGGCGTTAGCATGTCGCCCAGTCGATTGGGAATCATCTGAACGCGGCCATCCTTCCAGACGGCACAGGCACTGTTGGTCGTGCCGAGATCTATTCCTGCTATCGTCATATGATTGAGTTGCGTTACGGAAAAACTCACTTACTTCTGGCTGCAGGATAATGCGAGAGAAACGCTGCCTGCCTGTCTGGGCTACTTTACTACAGGGGTAATCACGACGTAAAGCTTTAGCCTGATGCGGATTGCAGATCGGGTTTATCGGGATTCAGCAAGCAGCGGTGGGACGCAAACAAGGCCCGACGTTACGCCTCAAATGATCGAAAAAACGCACTCGCCATGGCAGCTTGTCGCATTCTACAGCCCGGACTCCTGGTCGATAATATATTCGATAGTGCTGCCGTCATTACCGGCGAAGCGCAGCTTGATCCAACGGCCATCCCGATCGTACCAGACATCTGCATCTATATCTCCGTCATAGGCGTACCTGGAGGCGGGTAGCGTGCCCGATTGGGTTACTACGTCTTCTTCGCCAACAAACTTACTGTGATTTGTACTCACCTGTCCGGTCAGGGTGTTGAACAGTCTGGTCGCTTGCAACGCACCGGCGTGCCAGTGGTTAGTGGCGAAATTGACTCTGTTGACCGTCGAGTTTCGATTTTCATTGGACAGCACAGACGATGTGCCTGACGATCGCATTGACATCTCTTTCTTGTTTCCGTTTTCCACCGTGCTGCTGACAACAGATAGTAATTGATTGTTTTGCCATTGCTCGGATGCCCTGTATGTAAAAGTAAAAACAGGCAGCTTGAGTATGGTTACGCGAATGCTGGATTCGATATTAACGATCAGTTTGTCGTTTGTTTTTTCGAAGTTCAGCTGGTGACTGCCGATTGCTTTACCCTTTCGAAAAATACGGTAGGTGGTTGGATTCTGGTATAGCGCAGCGACTTCGGCCGCACTCGGGCTGAGTTGAGCCACAGCGCCCTGTGAAATAGTCAGAGAGACTGCAAGCGCAATGGAAAGTCTGCAGAAAATGTTGCTGATGGGGTTAAGTTTCACCTGTCGCCTTGCGATTAATACTCGCCAGATACTTACGTAAAAAGCTGTAGGCCGGATCACTTGCTGAAACGCCCGCGCAGGGGGGTAACCACGCGTTAATGGCGGCTGAAACTTCAGCCGCCGCCAGGGAGGGGAAGGACCTACGTCGATTTACTGCGTGTTATCTCTGGAGGGGAGATCTGTGAAACTGGATTTTTATGTGTTGGCGTGCCATTTCCCGTCGCGAAAGGCGAGCAGCGCCTTGCGGGCGGTGCCTTCGTCTTCTTTAGAACCGCTGCGAAAACCGCTGCGCAGAAAGCTGTGAAAACCCTCAAGGTTTTCTGCTGATGATTGGTTTGATCGATAAAATCCCATTGACCACCCTGTAAAATCCCGATCCGGTGTGTCCCCGCGAAAAATTACCCGGGTCTCAGTGTGGCGGGTGTCCTTACCAATCTTGTTGTACAGGTCGTCTACCGCTTGTTGTTCGCCTTCCAGTGCCTGTATGAAAGAGCCCTCATGAAACAGCAACATTCCCGTTACGTTTAATGCCTCATTGTTCTTTCTGGCCAGCGTTAGTAACTGTTCAAGATCGCTCTCCGAGAACTCGGTGTTGGCGGCGCTGATGTAGAGTAGCTGATACGCTGGTTCCGGTTGATGCTCACTTTCATCTGCTAAATCTAATGCTTCCATATTCCAAACCTAGACATTCATCACAGCAAGTGTATCGACTGTGTCTCAGGAATCTTTAGAGTACTGCTCAAAAATTACTTTCGACCAGTGGCAGCGAGCTCGGCTCTAATGTAAATGCCGATAATAATAAGACCGCAACGACAAGATAGTTGACCTGACTAACTCAGGTTGTTTTAGTCGACTGACGCTGTACCCGAGACCGGATCAGAGAGCTGACATTGCCGGCATGTGGTTTCGATTTGCTTTTGGCCATTGTTGGGTTACATTAAAAGCTCATTAACTTAAGAAGATTCGTTATGGCCGTTACCACCCGCTACCTGTTAGTTGTGTCCATGGATGTTGAGGCCGAATATGAAGATCTGTTTAACGAGGTTTACGATGATGAACACGTGCCTTACTTGTTAAAAGTGGATGGGGTGCGATCGGTAACCAGAGCTAAAGGGAATGGTTTTGAATTTGCAATCGGCGGCCAGCTGAAATCTGTTGACGCTCCGGAGCCTGCCTACATAGCGATGTATGAAATTGACGACCCTTCTGTGGTAAGCAGTGACGCCTGGGCCGAAGCAGTAGAAACCGGAAGATGGTCAACGCACGTCAGACCGCATACATCTAACCGGCAACACGCGATGTACCAGATCCGCAAGTAGAGGTGGCATACGATCCGTGTCTCAGCGCCGGGTGATCAGTACTGGCTGGGCCAGGGTGCATTGCTGAATAATCCTCCGTCGACGTTAATGGTTTGCCCGGTGATAAATGCGGCTTTTTCATCGCACAACAATAATACCGCGTTGGCAACGTCCTGCGGCTTGCCAATTCGACGCAATGGCGTAAGGGCACTCCAGCTTTTTTCGTAGTCGCTGGTTTCCGCTGTTGTTCGATCCGTTGCGATCGCGCCGGGCGCAATACAATTGACCCTGATGCCGTGCGGACCAAGTTCGTGGGCTGATGATTTTGTCAGCATCTCTATCCCGCCTTTACTGGCGCTGTAATCGACAAGGTTGGGAAATGCCAGTTTGTTACAGCCGGAACCAATATTAATAATTGAGCCCGCTTTGCTGTCTTGTGTAAGCAGTCTGGAAAACGCCTGTGTCATTAGAAAGCAGCCGGTGAGGTTGGTTTGAATTGTGTTTTGCCAGTCAACCGGGCTCAGCTCAAGCAATGGACTCCATGTTTGAATACCCGCGTTATTTACCAGCAACGTCGGCGCAGAAAAAGTAAGTCCTGAAAAAAGTTGCGCGACGTCATCGGCGTTGCCGATGTCCGCGGTCAACGGTGTGGCCTGGCCGCCCGCTGCAACAATTTGATCAACGGTATTGAGTGTGTTTTCTCTGGTGATGTCGTTAACTAATATATGCCAGCCTGATTCTGCAAGGGATAATGCGATAGCGCGTCCGATACCACTGCCTGCTCCTGTGACCAGCGCTTTTTTCGCGGTAACCATTTAGCAAAAAGCGCCTGAGACAGGAGTGGTGTCTGGCATTGAAAAATCACAAACCGCTTCTAATGAAGTCGGTTCTAAAACGCAAAGTATCATGGTGTATTGCTCTGTTAAAGAAGGTTTTCAGTGGCCGCATGTCAGTGTGTATTGTATCAAGAGACCGGGTGACAATCGACGGGGAGGCGGCTCGTCAGTCGGTATGTCACAAACTTGAAGAACCAATGCCTGTATGGGTGGTCAGAGACATTGCGTTGCCCGGCGGGTAGAAAGCTAAAATACATCGGGACAATGCAGGGCGTGCGTTTCCCCCGCGAAAAATTGCGTTGTGCCGCAATTTCAACGGGGTTAACCGCTGTCGAACAGAAAAATTACCAGGCAGAGTATGACACACACTACACGAACAATTTGGCTCACCTTGTTACTGTTGTCGAGTACCACGGGATACGCTGCGGCTGAAGAAGATTGCCGGTATGTCCCCGGTCCCCCTGATGCGCAACCAGCTTACGCCAGTGAACCGCAAGACGGTGAGATTGCTTTGGCCTGGTATGGGCAGCAAACGACTTCTTATCAGCACGGTGTGCTGGGTGATGCGATAGAAGCCGGCAGGCTGTACGTAAAGCTTCAGAATCAATCAGGCTGTGGCCTCGCGTTTACGCTGCCGGAAGATTCTGTCTTTGAAGACGTCACTCCCCGTATTGCAGATGTAACAGGCGATGGTGCGAACGACGTCATCGTTATCGAAAGCCATCAGCAGCGTGGTGCATCCCTCGCAGTGTACGGAATAGAAGACAGTCAATTGGTAAAATTGGCAAGTGCTCCTTATGTGGGCAAGAGGTTCCGCTGGCTTGCACCGGTTGGCATGGCAGACTTCAATAACGATGGGATTGATGACGTCGCCTATGTGCAAACACCTCATATTGGCGGTATTCTCAAGATCTGGTCGTTCCGTGATAGCTCACCGCAACAGCTTGCATCGGCCGGTGGTTTTTCCAATCATCGTATCGGTGAGAATTTCATCACCGGTGGTATCCGTGACTGCGGTAACGGAGTCGAGATGGTATTGCCCGATCAGCGCTGGTCGCAGGTGCTACTGGTCGAGCATCGAAGCGACGGACAATTGAACACACAAGTTTATAGTCCACAGTTTTCGATGAAAGCGATTGAAGATGCGCTGGCTTGCCTGTAGGAGTCTGCGCGGCAGACGCTCTGCCGCGAAGGCCGGGCTGGCTGCCGGTCAGGACAAAGTCTGGCGATTAAAAGATGGGAAAAAACTGACGCTTAGTGTGGCGCGCGGGTAATATAGCAGCACCACGATTGCCGATAGAGGGTGCAACAAGTTGATTAGCTATTCACACGACACGTCCCTGGTGCTCGCGGCAATAGTGGTGTCAATCGTAGCGGCATTTACCAGTCTGGCGCTAACCAATAATATTTCCCGGTGGTCAGACAACAAACGCAAAGCGCTTATTGTTATGGCTTCGTTTGTATTGGGCAGCGGTATATGGTCTATGCATTTTGTGGCGATGCTGGCTCACCAGTTTTCCATTCCCATCTACTACGATATTCTGCAAACG
>CAKZVB010000184.1 GCA_937922015.1 uncultured Granulosicoccaceae bacterium | reverse complement strand
TGAGTTCTGTCGAAGTATGGTTCATAAGAATATTTTCCCCGTATATTTATGGTGTCTATCGTCGTAAAGTCAGGTATTTGAATCTGCGGTGCTGACTTGCCATGCACTTTATCATAACCGGAAAAACACACTGGATTCGTTGGGTTATCTGCCCTCGTCCGCAGGATGTCTGCCTGTTGGCGGAATGTGCGCTTCATAACTGAAAGCGCATTGTAGTTGATACCGCAAGGTCAACCTGACAGTAACTGTTTGATCGGTTCATGGCCTGGTGAGCATTGAGCTTTTGTGGCAAGACTGAATATGCGGTGATTGGTAGACTAAACCGCATTTGCCTGTGGTGCCTGGTTGCAGAGCGCAGTGTCTATGCTTTAGTTGCGTCTGCCTGAAAGGATTTAAACAACAGGCCCAGCCCGCCAAACGCCAGCACCAGCATGACGATCAGGTCAAAGGCGGGCATGGTACGCATACTGAAATTAACACTGGCAAGTACACCGAACAATAAACAAGCCAGTGATCCAACCGACAATACCCAGCCTAAAAAGCTCTTTGAGTTATAAAAGATCATTGCCACGCCAAACAGAAAGGGGATCATGATCATGCCACTGGTAATACCGTAGCCTCCGGCTGAAAATACGCGGTAACCGAAACCGAAGCGAGCGTTGACAAGTATTGAGTTAAACAACAAATAGAAACCGCCGCACATCATAATGAGGCCGGCTAGAAATTGTAGTATTCCACCTGGTGTTCCGCCTGCGCCTTTCATGTGGTCTCCTCTGGCTTTAGGGCCTTTTGTAGGACTGGTGTCTGTTTATTGTACATCAGGATGGTTTAGTGACAGCCTCTTGCAGTGCTTTTCCGTAGTCTTCGAACAGCAGCTTATTGATTGGATTGGTTTGCGGGTCGTATTCGGCGTGCCATTGTACGCCTACTGCGAATCCCGGGGCTTTATCAATTCTTATGGCTTCCACTGTGCTGTCTTCTGCGACTCCCTCAACAATCACGCGTTCTCCTGTATCCAATATACCCTGACCATGGAGTGAGTTCACTCTGATTGTGTCGCGTTGGTAGAGTTGTGCAAAATATCCGTCGGAGGTGAGTTGCACATCGTGACGATCACTGAAGACGTGTGACAGGTCCGGGTGTATTTCACCGCTGGGCAGTCGTGGCATTCTATGATTGATGCGGCCGGGCAGGTCACGAATTTCCGGGTGCAGAGTACCTCCGAACGCGACATTCATTTCCTGGAAACCGCGGCAGATGCCCAGTAGCGGAACGCCTGCTTCAACACACGCCCTTGAGAGCGCAAGTGCGATGGCATCGCGCTTTTCATCGTAGGGTTCGTAATCCGGGTGAGCGGGTGTGCTGTACTGTGCGGGGTGAACGTTGGCACGGGCACCGGTTAGCAGAATGCCGTCTACAGCATCCAGCAGAGCGCCGATGTCGGTGATTTCAAGGTGTGAGGCAAACATCATTGGCAGTGCGTTTGCAACATCTGCCAGTGCACTGAAGTTGTTTTGGCCTGCCATTTGAACGTGGAAACGTTCTTCCAGATGTAGTGCATTGCCGATAACACCGACGATGGGTTTTCTCACTGCAGAGCTCCGTTTTCCGGAATCAATTTTTCTAGGTGTGTAGCAAGGTGGATTTCGGCAGTCCCGCGATATGCATATTGCTGAAGTCTACCCTAGATATCTTGCGGTGCAAACACAGCTTGCTTGCAACTAATGGTCCGGGTGCGCAGGTGTTTTTGACGTCTGTTGTCTGAATCCGCGCGGATGACAGAAGCTGACGACGCTATCTCTGCTCTCTGTTAGTCCTCTGTGCTCTGTGCGGGGTGGTTCCGTGGTAAACTAGCGGGTCGCCTTGAGCGAAATATGCTTGTCAGATCCATCCCGTTTATCAGGAAAATCCTTTGGTTGATCCCATACAGAGTACCGAGCCCGCCGAAGATGATGTGCCCGTGATGGTGCTGAAAAAAAGCGAAGAACGCCGGTTGATGGCGGGGCATTTGTGGGTCTATAGCAACGAGGTCGACACCGCCCGAACACCGCTGGGACAATTTAAACCGGGCGATCAGGTTGCTGTACATTCCAGCCGGGGTCGGGCCGTGGCGATGGCCAGCGTTAACCCGCATTCGCTTATTTGCGGGCGCGTCTACAGTTATCGTCGTGGTGAAAAGCTGGCGGTGCCCTTGTTGGCTAAACGAATTGCTGCGGCCCTCGCACTGCGCGAATCACTATTCGATGAGCCTTGTTATCGCCTGGTGCATAGTGAAGGCGACTGGCTGCCGGGGCTGATCATTGACCGCTACGGTGATTATCTGGTGGTGCAGACCAATGCGGTTGGTATGGAGGCACTGCAGGACGATATAGCCGAAGTCCTGGTGGATCTGTTAAAGCCCGCTGGTATCTATCTGCGTAATACCGGTGCTACGCGCAAGCTGGAAGGGCTGGACGAAATGGAAAAGTGCCTGTACGGAGATATCCCGGAGTCCACGCAGCTTATTGAAAACGGTCTGAAATTTAACATTTCTTTGAAGGGCGGACAAAAAACAGGGTGGTTTTATGATCATCGTGATAACCGTCAGCTATTGCAAAAGTTCTGTCGTGGAAAACGCGTGTTGGATGCCTATTGTTACCTTGGGGCCTGGGGCATAAACGCGCTGGCGGGCGGGGCTGAATCAGTCACCGCTATCGACAGCAGTGCAACGGCTATTGAAGGAGCGCGGGCTAATGCTGAACTGAATGGATTCGCCGGGCATTGGAACGGAATAAAGGCTGATGTGTCCGATCAGTTGCGGGCGCTGCGTGACGCCGGTGAAAAATTTGATATCGTCGTGCTTGACCCGCCGGCGTTTATTCAGCGCGCTAAAGATAAACGCAAGGGAATTGAAAAATATCGCAGCATTAACTCGATGGCCGTTGGTTTGTTGAACGCAGACGGCATTCTGGTGTCGGGTTCATGCTCGCATCATTTGACCGACACCGAATTGCAAAGGGCAGTGCTGCAGGCCGGCCGTCAGGGGAACTATGGTGTACAGGTGATGGCTCGTGGTCATCAGGGACAGGATCACCCGGTGCATGCGGCAATCCCCGAAACCGAATACCTGAAAGCTATCTATGCGCGTATGCTGCGCTAATAGTTACGATCAACAGAGCCTTCTTTTATCATCGACGGTGCCAGCTATAATAAACGTCAGTTGACGATAATTATCTGAGAATCTTAATGCTCCAATACCCCAATATAGATCCCGTTGCCATATCACTCGGCCCGATTGTGGTGCACTGGTACGGAATCATGTACCTGATCGGATTCGTCGCAGCGTGGCTTTTACTCAAGCGTCACACCGCCAGGCTGGGTGCTAACTGGAGCAAAGATGATCTGGCTGATCTGATTTTCTACGCGGCCATCGGCGTTATTCTTGGCGGCAGACTGGGTTATATATTCTTTTATAACTTTAGCGCTTTTATGCAAGACCCGATGATGATTGTCAGAATCTGGCAGGGTGGTATGTCATTCCACGGTGGTTTTATCGGGGTAGCGGTCGCTGCATGGATATTCGCCAGAAAAACCGGACGGAAATTTTTTGAAGTTGCCGACCTTGTAGCACCAGTGTCCGCCATCGGTTTGGGTGCTGGTCGTCTTGGTAATTTTATAAACGGTGAGCTTTGGGGGCGGGTTACCGATGCCCCCTGGGGCATGGTGTTCCCGTTTGAAGCAGCCGGGCCTTTGCCACGTCATCCTTCCCAGCTGTATCAGTTTTTTCTGGAAGGGGTGGTGCTATTTCTAATTGTCTGGATCTATTCTCGTAAACCGCGCCCGACTATGGCAGTGTCCGGGCTATTCCTTGTGGTCTACGGGGTAGGCCGTTTTATTGTTGAATTCTTTCGTGAGCCGGATGATCATTTGTTGTTTGTTGCCTTTAACTGGATGACACGCGGTCAGCAGCTCAGTATTCCAATGATTGTGCTCGGGCTGTTTCTAATGTGGTTTGCCTACTCGCGGGCAGGCAAGGTCGCCACCAGTGATGCTGCGGCAAATGCCACTAAAGCCACGGCAGAGAATAAGTAAGTGTCAGCACATCCGGAACAGCAATACCTCGATCTGTTGCAACTACTGATTGAACAGGGCGATGAAAGAATTGACCGCACAGGGGTCGGAACACGCGCTACCTTTGGTCATCAAATGCGTTTTGATCTGGCCCGTGGTTTTCCGCTGTTTACCACCAAACGTGTGTACTGGAAAACCGCCTTCAAAGAAATGTTATGGATGCTTGGTGGTGGCGACAACATACGGCAGCTGTTGGAACAAAACGTAAGAATATGGACTGACTGGCCACTAAAGCGCTACCGCGATGAAACAAACATCGATATTAGCCAGAGTGATTTTGAGGCGAGGATATTATCTGATGATGCCTTCGCCGCTGAATGGGGCAAGCTGGGCCCTGTGTATGGTAAGCAATGGCGGCAATGGAAAACGGCAGACGGCGGCGAGATTGATCAGGTGCAGCAAGTGCTTGATGATCTGAAAAACAATCCCACCTCACGTCGTATTTTATGGGACGGCTGGAACGTAGCCGAGCTGGACAACATGGCGCTCCCCCCCTGTCATAAACATTATCAATTTTATGTCAATCAAAAGGACAACACGCTGAGCGGTGCCATGGTGCAGCGAAGCGCTGACGCCTTTCTGGGGCTGGCATGGAATGTTATAAATCTGGCCTTAGTTACCCATTTGATCGCCGCTCAAAGCGGTTTTAAGCCCGGTGAAATCGTCTGGTTTGGTATGGACGTACATCTCTATTTGAATCACCTTGATCAGGCAGCTACGCAGATAAGCCGTGAGCCCAGGCCGATGCCTGCTCTTGAAATTGATGCATCTGTTACATCGTTGTTCGACTACCGGATCGAACATCTGAATATAACCGGCTATGATCCACACGATGCCATTGCTGGCGATGTTGCTGTGTAAGCATAGGCCGCCGGGGGTCAAAAGCCGGGCCGGTCAGTTAATATCTGGCGTCCGGTTATTTGGCGGATATACACTGTCAGGCGCTCGAAAAGAGTAACCAACTAATGCCGGGTAAAATTGAAATTGAATGAAATGCTAAAAACCGTCGATTATAAAAGCCCGGATGCGCCGGAACAATTTGTCGAATCTCTGAGAGCAACCGGCTTTGGTGTGTTAAGAAACCACCCCATTCCGCAGCAAACGGTAGACTCGATCTATAAAAACTGGCACAAGTTCTTTTACAGCGATGATAAACAGGCGTTTCTGTATAACCCTGAAAAGTACGACGGGTTCTTTCCCGCGGCAGAAGCAGAAGCCGCTAAAGGGCGTCTGGTACGTGATATCAAAGAATACTACCACTTCTACCCCTGGGGTCAGTGCCCAGACGAGTTGCGGACCGAACTTTCACAATACTACCAACTGGCCTGCGATTTAGCATCAGAGCTGTTGTCCTGGGTAGAAGCGCATAGTCCTGAAACTGTCCGGGCGCTCTATAGTGAGCCACTTTCTGACATGATGCGTGGCAGTGAGCAGTCATTGTTGCGTGTGTTGCATTATCCTCCGCTCCATGGTGATGAACAACCAGACGCAATCCGCGCCAGTGCCCATGAAGATATAAACCTGTTAACGGTTTTACCGGCTGCGAACGAGCCTGGCCTTCAAGTTAAATCCCGTGATGACTCATGGCTGGATGTGCCCTGTGACTTTGGCAATCTAATTGTCAATATTGGAGATATGCTGCAAGAAGTATCGGGTGGTTATTTTCCCTCAACCACACATCGCGTTGTTAATCCTGAAGGTGCGCAATCAAATAAATCACGTATATCGCTCCCGCTGTTCCTGCACCCGAGACCAGAGGTCGAATTGTCCGCAAAATATACGGCTGGTAGTTATTTGTCTGAAAGACTGGCAGAGCTGCGCCAGGCAAGTGAGAGTTGATGCACAGGGAAGACGACAAGGCGTATACGTTGCATGAATACTGTGCAGATGATGAACAGACTATTCTTCAGCTAAATAGCCGGTCTGTTGAAGCAACCAGCCCGATGGACAGTGAAAAGTTTCAAACTCTGCTGTCGCAGAGTTGCAAGGTGCTGGTGGCGATTAAGAAAAAAAGCGTTGTCGCTTTTATCATGTCTTTTAATGAGGGCAGCGAGTACGCCAGTGAAAATTATCGCTGGTTTAACCAACGTTTGAAAAGTTTTATCTATGTTGATCGTATAGTGGTTGCGGAGAGCGAGCGTGGCAATGGGATTGGCCAGTTGATTTATACAGATCTTATGGAGCAGGCGAGATTGACTGACACTAAGTGGGCTGTCGCAGAAATAAATGTAGAGCCTCCCAATGAACAATCGTTAGTGTTTCATCGAAAGCAGGGGTTTGTTGAAGTGGGGCAGCAGAGCGCCGGTGGTAAGGTGGTTTCTATGCAGCTAAGGGGGCTATAGCTTGAAGCCGCGTATTTCGTTGAACTGGTAGCAGGCTTTGCGCTCGCTGATCCTGCCTGGAATGATTTTGTTGTGTAGCCAACAGAAACGGGGCCTTTAAACGCTGTTAGAAGTACCCTGCCAGGCCGCTTTTTGCTTTCGCCGTCGATGATGTCAGTTCTGTGAGTGTCGGATGTCGGGTTTCTGATCCTGATGAGATGGACGCCCGGGGGATTCGGCGACAAGCAACCGGGCCACACGTTGATTACACAGCGACGCTTCAACACGACGGCCGTGTTCAGTGTATTCCCAACCGGTGCCTGGCTATCGAGGAGTAGCCAGGGAGATGGTTTAAGCGGTTAACCTGCCGTGGCAAGTGGCCACTCGAGACACAGTTGAATGCAGACTCATTGCTTTTGCAGGTGACCGGTCTGTTTTCATCACAGGGCCCGCTGGGGATAATCCCCGTTAATCCCGAGACCAAATAGCTAGGACAGACCCGTGTACTCACTTGAAAAATAATTTTGTTGCTCAGGAACGACGAACAGGCACTTAATTAATGCACTGTAGTTACAGCCTTAGGTGAATCATTTTTCCG
>CAKZVB010000183.1 GCA_937922015.1 uncultured Granulosicoccaceae bacterium | reverse complement strand
CCGCAGGAACCCGAAGGGCAAGGCAGCAGCGGATTAAGCATAAGGAGAATTTTGGTTACTTTTCTTCTCTTTTGAAAAGTGACTCGTACAGCCAGGGACTGGCTTCGAAAAAACGCCAGGGATGGCACGCCTAATTAGCCGCCAGAGCAGAACGTAAGAGCAGAACGCCAGAGCAGCACGCAAGAGCAGCACGCAAGAGCAGACATCAAACAAAGAGGGACACAAAGCGCCCCTCCCAAAATATCGATATTTATTGACATTCATCCAAAAAATCGTGATAAATGACCCAATAAACCAGAAATCCAACACCAATCATCGGTCTGAGGGGAATCCTATGAGCAAACCTGTATCGCGTCGTCGTTTTCTAGCGGGGGCAGCAGCAACACTGGCGGCTCCGGCAGTTCTGACACACACCAGAGCCTATGCCGCAGATCCGGTTATAAAGATTGGTCACGTCAGCCCGCGCACCGGCCCGTTAGCCGGCTTTGCCGAGGCAGATGAACACGTACTTGCTGAAATCACCAAAATATTCAACGCTGGCATCGAAAACAACGGCCGCAAATATCGCGTTGAAATCATCTCAAAAGACAGTCAGTCAAATCCTAACCGTGCCGCCGAGGTGGCTGCCGATCTCATTCTGCGTGATGAGGTTGATATTATCGTTGCCGCCTCTACACCCGATACCGTAAATCCCGTAGCAGATCAGGCAGAGATTAACGAGGTGCCCTGCATCACCACTGACTGCCCGTGGCAGCCTTACTTCTTCGGGCGTCAGGGCGTGCCGGGTGAAGGATTCGAATCTACCTATCATTTCTTCTGGGGTCTTGAAGATGTCATTGGTGCTTTCCTCGATATGTGGGGCCAGAGCGGTGTGACTAAAACCGTTGGCGGATTATTCCCCAACGATGCAGACGGCAATGCCTGGGGTGATAAGGAAAACGGTTTGCCTAAACCATTGGCAGCGGCTGGCTATAACCTTGTGGTGCCCGGTCAGTACCAGCCGTTAACCGATGATTTTTCCAGCCAGATTTCAGCGTTCAAGGATGCCGGTTGTGAAATGGTCACCGGTAATATGATCCCACCGGACTTTGCCACCTTCTGGGCACAATCTGCACAGCAGGGCTTCAAGCCTAAAATCGTCACTATTGGTAAGGCGCTGTTGTTTCCATCAGTGATTGAATCTCTGGGGGATCGCGGTGATGGCTTGTCTTCTGAAGTGTGGTGGTCACCCGATCATCCATTCTCATCTTCACTCACTAATGCATCCGCTAAAGAACTTGCCGGCAGTTACAGCAGTGCTACAAAGCGACCGTGGACACAGCCTATCGGTTTTAAGCACGCCCTGTTTGAAGTGGTCGCCGATGTAATTAAACGCGCCGAAGATCTCGACGATCCGGCAGCGATCATCAAATCAATTGCCAGCACCAATCTGGACACCATTGTCGGCAAAGTAGACTGGTCAAACGGCCCCATCAACAACGTGACTAAAACACCTCTGGTGGCTGGTCAGTGGCAATTGGAAGATGGGCAGTACGATCTTAAAATTGTGGCCAACACCGCCGCGCCAAACATACCGCTCACCGGTGAATTAAAGCTTCTAGGCTAAGTTAGAACATTGGTGTCTGAAGCACTGCGACTGGAGAATCTGAACAAAGCTTTCGGTGCAGTGACTGTGGCTGATCAGCTTAGCTATGGATTAAAAACCGGCGAAGCTCTCGGTATAATCGGCCCCAACGGCGCCGGTAAAACCACCATGTTCGATTTAATTACCGGCACCCAGCGTGCCGATTCCGGTCGCGTATTGTTTGATGGTCGCGACGTCACTCGCACGGGTGCCGCCGAACGTTGCCGCGCCGGTATGGCGCGAAGTTTTCAGGTGCCGCAACCGTTCGCAGGCTTAACAGTGTTTGAAAACGCTATGGTCGCAGCAACCCAGGCTGCCAACATGCGTGGCACCGCCGCTGAACGCCATTGTTTGCAGATACTGGAACAAACACAATTACTCAATAAAGCGAACGTTCAGGCTGGTGGCCTGACGCTGCTCGAACGCAAACGGCTGGAACTCACGCGCGCACTGTGCGCGCGCCCGAAGTTGTTGCTACTGGATGAAATAGCTGGTGGCCTGACCGAGGCCGAATGTGTATCACTGATCGATACCATTAAAAACATCCATCAAAGTGGTGTTTCCATTATCTGGATTGAACACGTTGTGCACGCACTACTGGCTGTGGTTGATCGACTGGTGGTTATAAACTTCGGTGCAAAAATCGCTGAAGGCAATCCGACCGACACCATGCAACTTCCCGAAGTGCAGGAAATCTATTTAGGCATCGCCGTCGATGCCTGATACCCTGCTCAGTACCCATCAGCTTTGCGCTTTTTACGGCGACTTTCAAGCCTTGTACGATCTGGACATCAGTGTTGCTGCGGGTGAAGTCGTTGCGATTATCGGTGCCAACGGCGCCGGTAAAACCACCTTGTTGCGCTCTATAGCAGGCCTGTGTGAAAACGAATCACAGCAAGTGCAATATCGCGGCATGTCTATCGGTGCACAACGTGCCGATCAGATTGCCTTTAACGGCATCGCACTGGTCCCTGAAGGCAGGCAGTTGTTTCCTTCACTAAGCGTAGAAGAAAACCTGATCATCGGCGGCCAGACTAAACGCCACGGTCCGTGGAATCTGCAGTCTGTCTATCAGTTGTTCCCTATTCTGCAGGAACGCCGGCAAATGCCTTCAACGCAATTGTCCGGCGGGCAGCAACAGATGGTTGCTATCGGACGGGCGCTGATGGCCAACCCCGACCTGATCCTGTTTGATGAAATAAGTCTCGGGCTGGCGCCGGTGATTATAAAAACGATTTACGAGGCGTTGCCGGGCATAATCGGCGAGGGTTTAAGTGCAATGATTGTCGAGCAGGACATCAGCAAAGCGCTGTCAGTGTCATCGCGTTTCTATTGTCTTCAGGAAGGCCGCAGCGCGTTGGCGGGTGACTCGCAAACAGTGGCACGTGAAGACATCAGTAAAGCTTACTTCGGTGTGGATTAGTGGTCCATCCATTTAATAATTACGGGTTCAGCGTGACTGTCTGCGTTCACAGCAAGGCGCACTTTTGCGGGCATAGTTGTTCTACGTTTAAAAAGTACAACGCAGTCTGTGGGCGCAGACAGCCGCGCCCGAAGGGAGCCAAAGAGCCCTCCCACTGCGGCTTTGCAGTTCTGGAAAAACTAACAAACATTGCCCGGGAGCTGTGTCTTGCTGTGAAACGGCTCTTTGGCTCTGAACCCGCAATTATTAGATGGATGGATCACTAAGTGAATTGGATAAACGCCATCGTACAGGGCATTTTACTGGGTGGTTTATACGCGTTGTTTGCAGCCGGATTGTCGTTGATTTTCGGGGTAATGCGGTTAGTTAATATCGCCCACGGTGATCTCATCGTACTGGCTGCCTACTTAGGTTTGTCGACCACCATCATGTTAGGCGTGCATCCGCTACTGGCTATGCTTGTGGTGATACCGCTAATGGCACTGGGTGGCTATGTTCTGCAACGCGGGGTGCTGAACCATACCCTCGGGGACGATCTGCTCCCACCGCTGCTGGTCACCTTCGGCTTGTCAGTCATTATTCAAAACGCACTACTCGAGGGCTACACCGCAGACCCGCAAAAAATGAGCGCCGGTGCACTTGAAACTGCAAGCCTGCCATTAGGTGATTTATCCATAGGCGTGCTGCCACTGCTTACCTTTGCAATTGCGGTGCTGGTCATAGGCGGGCTGCACTGGATGTTTTACCACACTGCATTGGGGCGGGCATTTCGGGCGGTGTCAGACAATCAGGATATCGCCCAGCTGATGGGCTTAAACCGCCGCCATATATTCGGCCTGGCAATGGCATTGTCACTGGCGATCACAGCGGTTGCCGGTATTTTGTTGGGGGTACGCACTAACTTTGATCCATCCATAGGTGGTGCGCGTCTTATATTCGGCTTTGAAGCCGTGATTATCGGTGGCCTGGGCAACCTGTGGGGCACACTGGTGGGTGGCGTAATACTGGGTGTGGCACAAACCATTGGTGCACAGATTAATCCCGGCTGGCAGTTGCTGGCCGGTCACATTACCTTTCTATTTATACTGGCAGTCAGGCCACGCGGATTGTTTCCAAGGATGACCGGATGAGCACCGATCACCTGCAGGTTAAACGTGGTTCACGGGCAAGTTTTGTTGCGACAATCATCGGACTGATCGTGCTCGCAGTATTAATCGCGGCACCGCTTTGGGCGGGGCGTGCTGACATGCGTCTGATGGGTGAGCTGTTCCTGTATCTGTCACTGGCGTGCCTGTGGAACCTGATGGCGGGCTATGCCGGACTGGTGTCGGTAGGTCAGCAGGCATACGTAGGGTTCGGCGGCTATATGTTATTCGCGCTGACCATATTTGCCGGTGTGCATCCGGTCGTTGCGGTGCTCGGTGCCGGTGTACTTGCCGCGCTGATTGCCGTGCCTGTCGCCGCACTGGTATTTCGTTTACGCGGCGCTTATTTTGCCATCGGTACCTGGGTGGTGGCCGAAGTATTCCGTTTATCTTTTGCACAGGTCTCAAGCCTTGGAGGCGGGTCAGGCACATCTCTGCCGGTCAGTATCGTCAAGTCCATGACCTCAGGGCGGCAGGCACGTGAGTGGCTAAGCTACTGGCTGGCACTGGGCCTGGCTGTCGCCGTTATCGCTGCGGTATTTTTATTTCTGCGCTCACGCAGAGGTCTGGCGCTATCTGCCATTCGCGACAATGAACTCGCCGCCGCCTCGCTAGGCATAAATATATGGCGCACCAAGTTTGTGGTTTATGTGGTGACTGCGGCGTTAACGGCGATGGTCGGCGCGTTAATCTTTTTGCAAAAGCTGCGTATCTCTCCGGACGCTGCGTTCTCGGTCAATGACTGGACAGCATTCGTTATTTTTATTGTTGTCATCGGTGGTATCGGCAGCCTGGAGGGGCCGATCATCGGCACGCTGGTGTTTTTTGCATTGCGTGAAACGCTATCTGATATGGGAACCATCTATCTTATTGCTCTAGGACTGGTAGCCATCATCATTATGCTTAAGGCTCCGCAGGGCTTGTGGGGTATTGTGCGTAAACGCTGGGACCTTCAGTTATTTCCTCTGGGCTATCGAGTGCAGCAATCCGCCACCCCTGACAATCATCAACAACTACACGACAAATAATAGACTGCTAATGATTGTGTTGAGAATTCGAAAGCATCAAAATAAAGAAATGAAACTGAATAAAACCTGCCAGCAGGCACGGCAAAACATAGTAAAGGCGTAATTAATGGCTCAAGATACTGATATCGCGATTATCGGTGCCGGACCCGTGGGAACACTGCTGGCCATACTGCTTGGCAAGCAGGGAAAGCGCGTCACACTGGTGGAACGCTGGCCCACCATTTATGACCGGCCACGTGCTGTCACCATGGATCACGAAGTCGCCCGCATTTTAGCCACCTTCGGTATCGACGCCGACAACGACCCGGCCATTGAATACCATGAAGAACTGTATTACTGGAAAAATGCCGCTCTCGAAGACCTGCAAATAGTTGACTGGAAAAGCGTCTCTCCGTCAGGCTGGCGTGTGACCTACTGGTTTAATCAGCCGGAACTCGAAACCCGCCTGCACGGTATTGCCGCAGACATACCCACCATCGAACTGATACGCGGCTGGGAGGCTACCGCACTGGTGCAAGACGCAGACGGTGTTACCGTGACACTGCAGGAGACAGAAGAACTGCATGGCCCCGACGGTAAACAACAAAGCGTGCGCGCCAAATACGTGGTCGGTTGCGATGGCGCTAACAGCTTTGTCAGGGAACAAGCGGGGATCACCGTTATCGACAAAGGCTATTTTTTCGACTGGCTGATTCTCGATATGGTGCCGCACGGCGACTTCAAAGTCTCACCGGCACAGTGGCAGCTGTGCGACCCCGAAAGACCGACCACCCTGGTACCCGGCGGCCCCGGGCGGCGGCGCTGGGAATTCATGGTCATGCCCGATGAGTCATCCGAAGAAATTGCCAAACCCGAAAGCGCCTGGAGGCTGCTTGAACCCTGGGGACTCAACCCGGACAACGCCACCCTCGAACGCAGCGCCGTGTATCGGTTTCAGGCACGCTGGGCAGAGCAATGGCGTGTTGGCAGATGCATGATCGCCGGTGACGCCGCACACCTGATGCCACCGTTTGCAGGTGAAGGTATGTGCGCCGGTTTTCGCGATGCGGTTGCACTTGGCTGGCGACTGAACGCCATTATAGAAGGCAAGCTTGGCGATGCGGTTCTCGACAGCTACGAAAGCGAGAGAATTCACCACGCTAAACACTACATCGACTTCAGCCAGGAGCTCGGTAACATCATCTGTATCTCTGATCCCGAAGAAGCCGCGGAACGCGACCGCTCAATGAAAGCCGCCCTCGCTGCGCGCAACCACGAACCGATCTCCGGTGATCTGGTGCATCTGGGTGCAGGCGTATGGTGTGAAGATACTACCGCTGCCGGCGAGCTATCTACCCAGGGTATTGTTGAGGTAGACGGGGTACGCGACCGATTCGATCAGGCAGTCGGGCAAGGCTGGATGGTGATTGGTCTTGATGTAGATCCTGCGGAGGCTATGGACGATCAACAATTAAACACATTGAACGTACTGGATGGCCGCACCATTAAAATCGGCGCGCCGGGCACTCAATGCGATGCAATTGATATCGAGGGAACATACGCAAAATGGATGGCCTCTATAAATGCCGCCTACTTTATTTTGCGGCCTGACTTTTACGTCGCCGCTACCGCCACCAACGCCGCGGATCTTTGCCGACGATTTGATCAGGTGCTGGAGAAGCTGCACATTGAACAAGGTATGACTTAGGAATTGCTGCAAAGGGCATATTGTTCTTTAGGCGTTTTAAAAAATTCCGCTGTACAAAAAAACAGGGGCCGGACACAAGAGTCGGCCCCTCCTCAATTCCATATGAGGGATTTTCCGCAGCTGCTTCCTGCTGCTGCGGCCACGTCCTCCGCAGAGGATTAGCGGCTGGCAACCACCAGCGCTCCATCGCCGGCAGTAAACTGAAACTGTGTAGACTTACCCGCTGCAGTATGCAGGGTGTAATGGACTGTTTGCCCCGGGTCGACTATCTCGATCCGCTGGATCATCTCGCCCTCAACACCTGCATCAGGGCCGGCAGATGTCACGACTTGAAAATCTCCATTACTCAGTACGGTGTAATAAACAACGGCGGTGTAGCCATCCATGGCAACAGTGTGAGCCTGCATGGGGACCAATTCACCCGGCACAATCTCCGTTGCATTAGCAGTACCGGTCAGAGCCAATACTGCCGTGAGGATAATGTTTCGGATAGGCGCTTTCATTTTTCTCTCCAGAATATTTTTTGATGAACAAGCTGTCTTGTCGACGTGTTTATTATTGTTTGAACTGACAAACAGAATCAGCGGGTTATTACCGGAAATTTCGGGATTATTACCGCACCGCCGCCACATACCTTGCCACCAGTCAAAGCATATGGTGCTGCCGAAAGCAGCTGAAGAAGTCGCCGACCTGCCGCCGCATGCAAGCTTAGGCTACCCGGCCTGCGGTATAAGAAAATGTTATAATACCGGGCACAAAGCCAGCGGCTTCAAATGACCAAACTACGGTTGCTCACTTGAAATGAATGAACACAACAATCCAGCATCAACGATTCAAACACACTGTGCCTCCTGCGGCGTGTCACGTGACAGAGGCGAGCGCTGTGAGTATTGCGGTGCGCTGTATCCGGATACCATCAGCACAGATGCACCGACTGGCGTTATCAGCTCACTGGATAATAAATACCGCGTTAAGCGCAACGGCAACGAGGTTTCGATTAGCTGGAGCTGGCGCAACATTAAAACGTGGATGATGATTCCATTTTTTATCTTCTGGAATAGCATTGCCTTTCAATTTACCACACTGGATAAAGCACTCTCGGATCCACTGTCTTTGTTCCCCGTACCGGGCATTCATCTGCTGGTCGGAATACTAGGCCCGCTGTATGTATTACTCTGCCTGATAAACAACACCACAATCACTGCCAACAGCAGTCATCTTTCGATCAGGCACCATCCCCTGCCCTGGCGCAACAGCAATCATTTTTCCGCAGGCGATATCGAACAGGTATTTGTATCCAGAGGACGCCGATCAAGCAAAAAGCGCAGCTGGGATGTACCAATACTGCAGGTCATCACAATAAATGGCAGCAGGTACGAACTATTAAAAGGACAAACGGAAGTTGAATTTGCTGACTATGAATCATTGCGCCGCCACATATTAACGGCAATGAACATTGCACCGAAAAAAGTACATGGATCTGCGTAGAGCCGCAAATCCGGTCTGGTACACAACTATCTAATTAAGCCAGATCAACCCGCACTGACAAGCGTTTTCACAACATCGCGTAATTCGTTTTTACGTACCTTGCCTGTCGTGGTCTTTGGCAGCTCCTGAAAAACAATTTTCTTCGGACGTTTGAAACCCGCCAGACCGGCACGTGCGTGATCCAGTAATTCATCTTCGGTGGCAGTTGCGCCGGCCGCCAGTTCTACAAACGCACAAGGGACTTCCCCCCACTTTTCGTCCGGCATCGCCACCACGGCTACAAGACTGACAGCAGCATGGCTATAGAGCGCGCTTTCCACTTCAATAGATGAGATGTTTTCACCACCTGAGATAATAATGTCTTTGGCACGATCGCGAATTTCAATGTAACCATCGGCATGTTGTACCGCAATGTCACCAGACCAGAACCAGCCATCTTTAAAAGATCGGGCGGTTTCTTCAGCTTGTTTGAAATAGCCTTTCATCACCGTGTTACCACGAAAAGCAATCTCCCCCTGAGTCTCGCCATCCCATGGCACTGGCTGACTGGTCGCGGGATCAAGTACCAGTACGTCTTCTTCCAGTTCGTAGGCAACACCCTGCCGCGCCTTAAGCCGGGCCTGCTCTGCTATGGGTAACGCGCTCCACCCGGGTTTTTCGGCGCACACCACAGCCGGACCGTACACTTCGGTGAGGCCGTAGACATGAGTGACTGAAATACCCATTGATTCCATACTGGCGATCACTGTGGCAGGTGGCGGCGCAGCAGCGGTCATCATTTTTACTTTCTGGGTAAAATCACGCCTGTCTTCAATTGGCGCGGCCGAGATCATTGACATAATGATTGGCGCTCCACAAAGATGGGTGACACCGTGATCTGCAAAAGCGCTGTATATAGCATCGGCTTTGGGCGCGCGTAGAAAAACATGCGTACCAGCCAACAGTGTAACCGTCCAGGGAAAACACCAGCCATTGCAGTGGAACAACGGCAACGTCCATAGATACACCGGGTGATGAGCCATCTCCCAGGTAATCACATTGTTCACGGCGTTATTCCATGCGCCACGATGCGAGTACACAACCCCTTTGGGCCGCCCGGTGGTACCGGAGGTATAGTTCAATGCCAGCGCGTCCCATTCATCATCGGGCAGTGTGTAGGGAAATTCTGTGTCGCCTTCGGCTAGTAGTTCGTCATAGGTCAGCGCGCCGATCCTGTCACCGCCCGGACCCTGGGTATCTTCTATATCTATAATGATAAGGTCACGACCGGACTGCGCTACTGCACTGGCGGCCATGGCTGAAAATTCGGTGTCGACCAGTAGTACCTTTGCTTCACCATGCTGCAGAACGTAGGCAATGGTGGCTGCGTCCAGACGTACGTTGTTGGCATTGAGTACCGCGCCAAGCATGGGCAACGCCAGTGCACACTCTAACGCCTCGGGTATATTGGGAGCGATCAGCGCGACGGTATCTCCTTTGCCGACACCGCGCTTTTTCAAGGCCGAAGCCAGTCGTTTGCAACGCTCTGCCACCTCCCCCCAGTTGCGTCTGATGCTTCCGTGTATCTGCGCAGGGAGTTCCGGGTGCACGCGCTCTACCCGCTTGAGAATTGAAACCGGTGAAAGCGCGGTATGATTTGCGGCGCAGCGCTGAAGTTCTGCACCTTCATATATGTTTTGACTGTTCGTCATTTACCAATCCTGTTACTTACCCGACCACCGGGGCATTTGCTCTTTGCGGGTAAAAGCGCCGATACCAGCTTCTGCATCCTGCGCCATCATGTTTGTGGCCATCACGTTACCGGCAAATTGATAAGCTTCTTCAAGCGACATCTCTGCTTGTTCATAAAAAGCACGCTTGCCAATTTTAACCGCTGCAGGCGATTTTCCGGCAACGATAGTGGCGAGCTCCATTGAAGTATCCTGTAATTTATCCAGTGCGACAACGCGATTAATCAATCCCACTTCCGCCATACGCGCAGCGGGCAGAAACTCACCCAGCAACAACATTTCCATGGCTTGTTTGCGCGGTACATTGCGGCTTAATGCGACCATGGGTGTGGAGCAAAACAGCCCGATGTTTACCCCTGATGTGGCGAACGTGGCACAATCTGAAGCGACCGCCAGATCACAGGAGGCAACCAGCTGGCATCCGGCGGCGGTAGCAATTCCTTTGACCTCTGCGATGACCGGTTGCGGTAGCCGCACTACCCGCAACATCATCGCAGAACAGGTGGCGAAGAGATCCTGAAAGTACTGAAATCCACCGTCCGGATCTTTCCTGCGTACGGTCATCTCTTTGAGGTTGTGACCGGCGCAGAAGTGGTTACCGGCACTACGCAGGATAACCACCTTGACTGACGTGTCGGCGGCGATGTTATCCAGATTGTCTGACAGCGAGGCCAGCATTGCCTCTGACAAGGCGTTGATCGATCCGGGTGCATTGAGAGTTAACACGGCAACGCCGTTATCGTCTTTTCGCGTTACCAGGTCAGTGGCCATTTTGCCTCCATCGACGTATGCGGTTATTGAGTAAGTTTTAAATTTTCAGATCGAGCCGCGGCTTCCAGAATGGTCGGAACAGTTCAATCTTGGGGCAGCGATCCATGACCACGGTCAAACCGGCGTCCTCTGCCAGTTTGGCTGCGCGGTCATCGTACACGCCGATCTGGCCCCACAGTACTTTAGCACCAACATCGATCGCCTGCTCTGCGATTGCATAGAGCTCTTCGGAGCGGCGAAAAACATCGACCATATCAATGGGACGATCAACCTCTGCCAGGGTATTGTAAACCTTGATACCGCGAATCTCCGTGAGCGCAGGATTGGGGTTTATCGGTATCATGTCATAGCCGGTTTCGTGCAGCACACGCAGTACACCGTAGCTGAACTTTGTTTTGTCACCACTGGCACCGACCATCGCAATGGATTTGACCGACCCAAGTATCTCTGCAAGGTGCTCTGATGAATACTGATAAGGGCTTTGAATTTCTGCTTGCGCCATTCAGCTCTCCTTCGGCGTGGCTATATCTGCTTTCAGCTCATGCGGCTCAAGCGGATCGAGAAAAGGGTTGCGATAGAGTTTGTCGTGGCTTTCAACGCCCACCTCTATCGTGCAATCTGACACCGGTCTGGCGACGCACAACACCACATAGCCATCGTTGATCTGGCGATTGTTCAGCGCCACCTGCAGGCGTTGATCAACCTCACCGGTGATCAATTTCGCCGCACAGGTAATGCAGCCACCGTATTTACAACCGTAAGGCAGATCGACACCTTGCTTGCGCAGGGTTTCCAGTAACGGTCGGCGCGGGTTGACGGTGTAGCTTGCGCCATCGTGGTTAGCAATGGTAATGGTCTTTGAGTCGTTCACTGCTTACAACCAGATATCACTGGTGCAATCGCCACCAGGATAGCGGGTCTCATGGCAGCGGCTCGGCCCATTGGGTTCATTACCGAAGTTAACCATGAAGTCTTTGTTAATCTGCATGCCACCGTTTTCAACATCGCAGTCAATCATCACCATCACCCCGCCCTTGGTGCGAATCTCTGGATAGAACTGATTGTCCCAGGTCGAGAACAGCGAGGTGGTCACGTAAAGCCGCTTGCCGTCCAGAGACAGTTGATACATTTGCGGTCCGCCAGCTACTTCTACGCCGTTCACTTCAGGTGCCTTACCCAGCAGGCCACCCATCCAGACCTGCCCGGTCAGCACAGGCTTATGCGGATCACTGATGTCGTACTGGCGCATGTCGCCATGCAGCCAGTTGTTGAGGTACAGATATTTGTCGTCCATAGAGACCAGAATTGCCGACATCACTCCCGGTATCGGTATTGGCCATTCAGGGTGCGGCTCGTTGTCTACATCGATGATTTTTTCCCACTGCCACTTTCCAGCCTCGGTTTTCCAGAAATGGATGACGTTGGCGCTCAGTGCCGCACCGCAAAAACCGTGAGTGCTGTCAGGGTTATGGTGAAATTTAACTTCTAACGGTATCAGCCCGTCTTCACCAAGGTACAAGGTTTCAATCGGCTGGCGTTTTTCAAAGTCCCATATGTGCAGCCTTCGACCGTATTTTAAATGCCCCACTTCTTCCAGATCGAAGCCGGGCATAAAAGTGTTGGGGGCAGCCCACTCGGAACTGACCATGACGTTATGGCGCGGCTGATACCAGAAGTCGTAACTAAAGGGGATATCACCCATCGAGTTTTCCCACCGACCGAGAATTTCAAAGTCCTTGTTCATGTGCAGATAGCCACCGGGCGCTTCGCCTTTGGCATCACCGAGGAATGAAATAATAATCTCCGACCCCAGACAATGAACGGTGTGCGGCCCGGAAAGATTTGCCTTTGCCTTTATCTCTGCACCGTCGATCACTTTGTGCAGCGTTGGCGCGCGCGGGTCGGTGGCGGTATCGACAACGTGAATGTTGTTGGAACGCACGCCCGGCACCAGAAGGTACTTGCGCGACATTGATGAGTCGTCGTGGCAGGACGAACACGCATTCCAGCCCATATGGTGCAATTCATCGCCGATGCCCGGCATCTCCAGCCGATGAATAACCTGCGAGTATGTCGGGCTTTGCGGGTCGGCATCAACCGTTGCCAGATAGTCCGGCTTTTGAATGCCGGTACCGGTATAGATCGCAATGGTGTACAGCAATTTTTCACGTGGCGCTGCGATGGCCTGTGACGGGTTTGCGTATCCCGGTCCGCAGCAAGCTTTATCTGTCATCAGTCTCTCGTTGTGATGATTGCCGCTTTATCGTAAACTGAAATTCACGTTATCACAATATAAGAATATGCACCTCGAACGACTTGCCACAATTCTGGAGATCGTCGGCCAGCAAGGCGAAACCACTGTGGCCGACATTTGCGCCAACTCAGACCTGCCAAAACCGTCTGCCTACCGCCTGGTGCAGGACCTTGTCGCTGCAGGGCTGCTGGAACCCGTCTCAAAAGGTCACTTCGTCGTCGGCACACGCCTGAAAAGGATTGTCCGCCACGATCAGTCGGATCGCGTCCTGCAGCAACTGATCGCACCAAAGCTCAGGAGCGCGGCAGAGAAATACGGCGCTGCTTTTTTCCTGTCACGGCTGCGAGGCCGGGCTGTCGAGATTATCCATGTCGAGACGCCGGACAACGGTGTCTCTTACCTGCATCCGGGGCTGGGCAAACGTCCGTTGCACGCTTGCTCCTGCTCTAAAGCGGTGGCCGCGTTTTCGCCTGAACTGTTACTGGTACAGGAACTGGAAGGACGTTTAAAAGCCTACACCGAGTACACTCTGACTCGCGTTGCAGACTTACATGCCGAACTAACCACGATACGTAAACGTGGTTATGCAGAATGCGTTGAAGAACTTGAGCGCGGTATGTGTTCGGTTGCAGCACCGGTGGGTCAAAGTGATCTGGGTAGAACGCTGTCTATAGGGGCAACCGGATCACTGCGTGTATTCACCCGGCCATTTCGTGCAAGGATGGGCAGACAACTGGCCGGACTGGGCAATGATCTCTCTGCCGACCTGGGATGGAATCAACCCGATACAGACAATCAATCAAACAACAAATCTTCAACAAAGACCGGCTAGAGCTACTTCGCCTGGCACGACTCAAAGAGAATAAGTATGCAGCCCGATGACTTTGGCTTTGGCACACAAATCCGCAAATCACCCTATTTTAATGCCACAGTCCGCTGGGGTGCCAAAGCGTTTTCTGTTTACAACCACATGTATATACCGCGCGACTTCGGTGACCCGGAACAAAACTTCTGGAACCTGGTAAACGATGCCATTCTCTGCGACGTAGCGGTCGAACGACAGGTTGATATCAGCGGCCCTGACGCGGCTGAGTTTGTGCAAATGCTCACACCACGAGATCTGTCTGAGATGGCAGTCGGTCAGTGCAAATACATATTGATCACAAATAACGACGGCGGCATTTTAAATGACCCGATACTGCTTCGACTGGCAGAAGACCACTTCTGGATATCACTGGCCGACAGCGATATTTTGCTCTGGGCTCAGGGGGTGGCTGTACATTCCGGCCATGATGTCACCATCCATGAGCCAGACGTATCACCACTGCAATTGCAAGGCCCGGGATCCGGTGATGTCATGCAGGCGTTGTTCGGCGAAAGCATCAGCGACTTACGCTACTACTGGCTGCGCGAACTGGAACTGGACGGCATACCATTGATTGTATCGCGCACCGGCTGGTCCAGTGAACTTGGCTACGAAATATACCTGCGCGACGGAACACGCGGTGATGAACTATGGGAAAAGATCATGGCAGCCGGCACGCCGTTGGGTTTAAAGCCCGGCCATACTTCCACTATTCGTCGCATAGAAGGCGGCATGCTCTCGTATCACGCCGATGCCGACCACAACACCAATCCCTATGAACTAGGTATGGATCGACTGGTGAATCTGGATATTGAAGCAGATTTTATTGGTAAACAAGCGCTGCAAAAAATACACAAAGAAGGCGCTGCCCGAAAGCAGGTAGGACTAATCATCGAAGGTGCGCCTTTAAAAGGCCCCAACACAACCTTCTGGGTAGTGAAGTACCATGGCACTGACGTTGGCATGGTGACCTCTGCTGTTTACTCTCCACGGTTGAAACAGAATATCGCTTTGGCGTTAGTTACCACATCAAGTGCCGCTATCGGTTCCCGGCTTGACGTCATTACAGGTGCAGGTTCTGTACAAGCTACAATTGTCGATTACCCTTTTTACGACCCGAAGAAGAAGGCGGTAACTTCTTAAGTGATATTAACCAGAGCCATGTCGTGGTTGTCGCACTAACGCTTCAGCAGGAACAACAGGCACAGCTCACTGAAACAGATTTCCTTGTCACTGCGATTCAATCAATATTTTTTAAAAATATCTGACCGACGGGTCATTCGATTCGACGATGTGCGCGGCAATAACTACTCGGCGTCATCAACAATGGATTAGAATAGCCGGATGACAACAAGCTTCAAAAACCCCGACACCCTGATGGTGCAAGGCACCACCTCTGATGCCGGTAAAAGTGTGCTGGTCGCCGGTATCTGTCGCGCGCTGGCAAACCGCGGGCACCCGGTCGCACCGTTTAAACCACAAAACATGGCACTCAATAGTGCAGTGACTATCGACGGTGGCGAAATCGGCCGGTCGCAGGCACTACAGGCACAGGCCTGCAGGATACCTGCACATACTGACTTTAACCCGGTTCTGCTGAAACCCTCATCAGATACCGGGGCACAGGTGATCATTCACGGCCATGCCATCGATGCTATGCAGGCCGCACAGTTTCACGACTACAAAAAAGTGGCCATGGATGCCGTGCTCGAATCACATTCCCGGCTGATCGGGCAGTACGATACGATTATTGTCGAAGGCGCCGGCAGCCCTGCTGAAATCAATCTGCGAGAGAATGATATTGCCAACATGGGTTTTGCAGAGGCGGTAGATTGCCCGGTAATCATTATTGCAGACATCGACCGCGGCGGTGTGTTTGCACATCTGGTTGGCACGCTCGATCTATTATCAGATAGCGAACAGAACCGCGTAGTCGGATTTGTGATCAACCGCTTCCGTGGTGACATCAAGCTACTGGAGTCCGGCCTCGACTGGCTTGAAGAGCGCACCGGTAAACCCGTACTGGCTGTGCTGCCCTATCTGAAAAATTTTTATCTTGATGCTGAAGACGCCATTAACACACAACAATCAGACAGTAACAAAGATCAAATAAATATTGTCGTACCGGTACTACCGCGAATCAGCAACCACACTGATTTCGACGCGCTTAGGTTACATCCCGATATCAACCTGACTTACGTTTCTATTGAACAAGTCTGCCCGCCTTCCGATCTGATTATCCTGCCGGGTTCCAAAAATGTCAGAGCAGACCTTGCAGCGTTGATGGACGCCGGCTGGCAGGATCACCTGCATAAACACCTGCGCTATGGCGGTAAGGTTCTCGGCATCTGCGGCGGTTACCAAATGCTGGGCAATAGTATTGATGATCCCGAAGGCATTGAAGACACCCCCGGTCGCTCTGCCGGTTTTTCACTTCTGGATACCGACACGACACTGCAGCCACATAAGCACCTGGGCCGGGTTGCCGGTCAGTTTAATCACCCTGACTTTGGCAATGCAGAGTTTTCAGGCTACGAGATTCACTGTGGCAACACCACACCGGGTTCAGATCAATCGAACCGTTCTGCCACGACAATATATGATGCAAACACCTCGTCGCGTCAGGAGGGCGCATATAGCAGAGACAATAAAATAATCGGCACCTATATACACGGTATCTTTGATCAACCTGCGGCCGCCCGTGAGATACTCAAATGGGCCGGCCTTTCAAGCAGCACCACGGTAGATTTAGACGCCATCAGAGAACAGCAGCTTGATCGCCTGGCAGATACACTGGAAGCGCACTTTAAAAAATCATTCTTTGATGATCTGATCTGTAGCCAGCGGCCCACTGGCTAAAACTCCACTCCTTTTTGAGCCCGAATACCGGCTTCGAATGCATGTTTTACCATCGTCATATCCGTGACTGTATCTGCAATAGCGATTAGCTCGGGTTTTGCATCGCGGCCGGTGACAATGATATTGAGCTTCTCGGGTTTTGCCGCCAGCACGGCTACCACGTCATTGATGTCCAGATAATCGTAACGCAACGCTATGTTCAGCTCATCGAGAACAATCAGATCATAGTCTGGTTTATCACCACGACAACGCTCGATCATATCGACGGTTTTCTCCCAGCCGTGACGGGCACTGGCGGTGTCTTCATCGAGATCCTGAGTATTCCAGGTAAAGCCATCACCGCTGACCAGATGTTCGATTTCGGGGAACCTTTTAAAGCTCTCCGCCTCTCCGGTTTTCCAGGTGCCCTTGATAAACTGCATGATACCGACTTTCTGTCCATGGCCTGCGGCGCGAATCGCGGTACCAAAGGCGGAGGAGGACTTACCCTTGCCGTCACCGGTATTAACGATCAATATGCCGCGTTCAATATCGGCCTTTGCAACCCGCGCTTTCTGTGCAGCCTGCATTTGCGCCATGCGTTTTTTATGCGCCGCGGCGGCGTCTGCATTTTCATCAACCATTATTTTTTCCTTTCAGTACCATCGGTAAACCGGCGACGGTTAAGGTCACGTTATCGCAATACGCAGCTATCTGCTGATGCAGTAAACCCGCTTCATCACAGAACCGCCTTGTCAGCTCTCCCATCGGTACGATTCCCATACTGGTCTCATTGGACACCATTATGATATTACCGGTGGAGTCGCGCAGCGTGGCCAGTAAGTTATCGGTTTGTTTGCGCAACAGGTCAGTATCATCGTGCAGTAAAAGATTGGTCAGCCAGAGTGTTAAACAATCAATTATCACTATATTGTCAGACGCGCTGCATTCTGTTAACGCACTACCCAGCGCTATCGGTTCTTCGACGATCTTCCAGCTGGCCGGCCTCGACTGACGATGATGGCTTATTCTCTGCTGCATCTCTTTGTCGTCAGCAGTCGCGGTGGCGATCACCACTACCTGCAGACCGGAATCTGTCGCCAGGGATTCCGCCATCCGGCTCTTACCGGATTTTATGCCACCTAGAATAAGTGTTTTCATTAGTCCTTTGTTACTGCAAAGCGATTTTCACCGTTCATATTACCGGGCCTGCACAGTGCATTCATGACGCCATTTTAAGTACAAAGTCAAACCTCACGCACCGGCACAATCCACGGCGTATCACCGCCACCGAATTCTACCTCTACTTCATAAACATCTTTAAGGTTTGCACGGTTCAGAACCTCTAACGGCAGACCATTCGCGACCATTTTCCCTTCATGCATCAGATACAAGCGATCACAATAGCGAGCGGCCAGTGAAAGGTCGTGCAGCACTACCACGCAGGCCCTGTTGCCAGTGGCAAACTCACGAAGCACCCGCATGGTTTGCAGCTGATGTTTTAGATCAAGCGCTGCCACTGGCTCATCGGCTAACAGAATACGCGGCTGGGCGGCCAGCGCGCGCGCCAGCAGCATACGGGTGCGTTCACCACCGGACAAGGTGGTTGCATCCTGATGGCGCAGTGACTCGCAGTCGGTGGCAGTTATTGCCCCTTCAATGGCGTGTGTATCCTCGGCTGTTAATCGCTGCCACGGGCCCATATGTGGTCGGCGGCCAAGCGTTATGATTCGCTCTACCGATAACGGCCAGTTGACCGGTCCGCTCTGCGCGACCCATGCCAGCAGTCGGCTACGACGCGCGGCATTCATGGTAGCTATATTTTCACCGGTCAGCGCCACATCTCCGGCGTCACACGGCAGTAGTCCGGCCAACAGGTTTAATAGCGATGACTTACCAGCACCATTGGGACCGATCAAACCGACCAGCTCTCCTTCGTCTACGTGCAGCTTTGCCTTATTGACCAGATGCCTGTTTGCACGGATCAGCGACACGGAGTTTGCCTGCAGGATCATAAAAGCCAACCCGTCTTAAAGGTATTCACGACGGCTCCTTACAATCAGGTGCAGAAAAAAAGGTGCGCCGACCAATGCGGTTAACACGCCTACTTTCAACGGTACATCAGTGGGAATAATACGCACACCGATATCAGCCGCTAATAACATGGCCGCGCCTCCTAACGCTGAAGCCGGAAGCAGGCGCCCCGGTTCATGACCCACATAGGGTCTTAACAGGTGCGGTACCACCAGGCCGATAAATCCGATCATGCCCACTGTCGCGACCGCTGCTCCCACCGCCAGAGATACCGCGATAAATACCCGCCACCGCAACCTGCCGGGCTGGACACCCATGCTCTGTGCTGTGCGCTCACCCAGTGTTAAGGCATCGAGTTGTCCGCCGACACCGATCAGTAAAAGCCAGCCCGCAATCGTGGTCGGTAGCATCAGCCAGAAGTCACCCATGCTCCTGTCTGTAATATCACCCAGCGTCCACAGCACCAGTTCACGCACCGCGAACGGACTGGGTGCAAGGTTTAATAACAGCGACATCCCCGCGGTTGCCAGCGCATTGATGGCAACACCTGCCAGTATCAATGTAGTGACTGAAGAATCACGCCCTGCCATCATATAGACCAACACCGTCGCTAACATTGCACCAATCATGGCGGCAATCGGCAACACCCAATGCGCTACCACACCACTTCCGAAGTACAAAACCAGCACCGCAAAAAACGCCGCACCACTGGCAGAGCCGACCAGCCCGGGACTGGCCAGCGGGTTTCGCAATAAGCCCTGCATCGCCGCGCCGCACAAGCCAAGACTGGCTCCGGCGATCAACGCGATCAGTGCTCTGGGTATACGGATCTGGGAAAGAATAATGGCGTGTACTGAATCATCACCGCGCAGCCAGTCACTGAACGCTGCAAATAACGGCAGCGGTTGTCGGCCAATCGCCAGTGATAAGACAAACAATACCATCACTGATATCAGCAGACAGAGGACCAGCCGCCTGTCAGCTTTTATAAATTGAGCCTGGTTCATAAACCCGCGCCAAGCGTCAGGCGCTCGGCTTGCAGTCTTTCGATCACATCAATGGTCCATGGCCCGGCACAGACTGTCATCCGACTGGGTATATTTATTATATGCGGTTTTAATCCGGCACTGAGCAACGCCGGATGTTTACTCATCACCTGCGCTCTTGAATAGGTGCCGGGGCTGTAGGGAGATTCTATCAGTGCATCCGGTTGCAGGTGAATAATTTGCTCAAGCGTCAGCTTGCCGTAGCTGTCGATTCCCGCAGACGATGCTGCATTCTGCCAGCCGGCAAGCTCCATCATTTGCCCCCGCAGGGAATTTGCTCCGCTGGTATAACCATTGGGATCATAAACCGCGGCCACGGGCCGGTCTGTGGCAGGTGCTTCAAGATCAGCTACACGGGCTTTTAACTGCTGCACAATCTCCACACCGGCGTGCTGCCTGCCGATCCACTGCGCGACATTAAGAATATTTTTATACAAAGAATCAAGATTATTGGCAATGGCCAGGGTCTCTACCCTTAAGCCGGTTTCACGCAGTAGATTAACTGTATGGGCACTGGAATACTGACCCACAATAACCACGTCCGGCTCAAGCGCCAGTATTTTTTCGGCATTCGCTTTATTGGCAGGATAGCTGCGCGCCTGCTTGAAAAAGTAAGAGCCGGCTTCACGGTGCGACAAGTTGGACAGAGAAAGAATTTGTTGCTCCTTTGCAAGCAACAATAACAACTGATCAGCACACAGATTGATCGACGCCGCAGTGACCGTGGCAGATGCATAAGCAGGTAAACCAGTCACCAGGCACAACGACAAGAACACTTTCGCAGACAAACGAGCCCTGACAAGCAGGGCTCGTACAACTATATCGACCAACACGACGATGGTCATCCGACAGCCGGCTTACTTCGCGAAGGTGATAGCACCGGGAATCAGGGTGGTATTGATCTCGGCAGCCGCCGGTGTATCGTCAGCCGGGTTTAAGATGGCAATCTTCGGATTCACTGCATCACCCAGGCCTACCCAGAGATTTCCGGCAGGGCCTTTGGCAATGTCGCGAATATCTATCGCCGTGTAGCCTGCAGCACCAGTGGTGATGACGGTACCGGTTCCCGGGTTGAACTTCACAAGCGTGGCAGATGAAAAACCGGTCTCGGTAATCATGTATGCGGTATTCGCATCAATGACTTCTACCGCGGTGATACGACCGGTATCTTCTGTGTCATCGATTAACAGGTTGGTGCTGTAGTCAGTTGTATCAACTACAACAACTCCGCCGGTAAATGCCGGATCCCGTGAACCATCAAATGCACCGTAGTCACCAACCGCTGCCACAAAAATTGAATTGGTGGCGGTGTCGAGTGACAAATCGACCGGGTTGATCGCAGGCAATTGAATGCCTTTCAAATCACCGTCGCTGCCAGTGTCAATCTCGGTATCCGTAGTGGTATCAATCACGGCAATATAAGCGGGACGCTCCGGAATAAAGTTTTCGAATCCATCATCACGTGGAACTCGCTCCTGGCGCTGCATGAGTACAAACAGACGATCATCGACAATGACACCGGCAGCGGCTTCCGGTATACCGTCAATGCTGTCATACGCGCCCAGGTCGATCTCACCGGTTTTAAATTCAGCCGCAGTTGCTGCCGACGGATTCACTACCCAGACAACCGGGTTGCCATAGCGCAGCAGGTACGCTTTCTGGCTATCGACAAAAACCAGATCGTGGGGGTTACCGGAACGTGTATCGGTGCCATCGTTAGTGGACGATTGAAAGATGACAGTCGAGGGATCACTGGTCGAGTGCGCTGTAATACTGTCCGACAAAAACTTCCGGATCACGAAATATTTGTCATCATACGCTCGTACCGCTGTATCAGAGACTCCCGGATTGAGATTGATCAGCCCGTCGCGCGGCTCTGTGGTGTTATAGATTTCCACCGCAGAACTGGTCCAGTCACTGGCTATTGCGGTGACAATCGCTTTTCCAGCCGTCCCGTTAGTATCGCTGGTATCGCCGGTATCGCCGGTATCGCCACCATCACCACTATCGCCGCCATCGCCGCCATCACCGCCATCACCGCCATCACCGCCATCACCGCCATCACCGCCATCACCGCCATCACCGGTTCCATCACCATCAATAGAGGTGTCATCGCCATCAGTTACATCATCGTTGTCGCTGCCACAGCCAGCTAACAACAGGCTGCCCGCCAGCACCGGCACCAGTAGTAAACGCCACGTGAGGGATTTCTCTAATAAACTCATTTTCAATAACACTCTCGGTTATGGTTGATAAAAAATACTTATAAAACCGGCACGGCCGGGTGTGGGGTAACCATTAAAATCTTCGTAATTCTGATCGGTCAGATTATTGACCTCCAATGCCAGTCGCCAGTTGTGCCAGTAACGGCTTAGCCGCAGGCTGTGCACGCGCTGATCGGCGGCGACCAATAGATTCGCACTATCGTAGAAACGCTCTGAGTTAAACTGATATTCATACTCGGCTTTCCAGACATTGTTTTTCCAGCCGGCGGTGATGCTGCCATCTATCGATGCCTCACCGGGCAGTTGTTTGCCGGTAAAACCGCTGATGTCTGACAGATTCTCGGTATCCTGCAGGGTAAAGTTCGCATCGAGCCAGTAGCCGTTGTTCATCTCCATGCGCCCGATCACTTCCAGACCGCGACTTCTGCCACGCGAGATATTTTCAGATCGACCGATGCCACGGGCGTTATAAATTCGCGAGATCAGGTTTTCCTTGTGGCTATGAAACAGAGCAACCTCAACGGCCGCATCGACAGGCAGCTTTGTGTCCGAAAGCCACTTAATGCCTACATCCAGGTTGTCAGAAGTCTCAGTATCAAGGTCAGGATTTCCGTTAAACAATCCACGTGAACCGAACAATTCGAAGAAAGACGGCACACGCTTTTGTCGCGATGCATTTGCGGTAACACTCCACAGGCCGTTAGCGGCTACCCCTAAAGGATGATGCAGGCCAAGCTGTGGCATTAAACGTCGTTCTGAAAAGTCTTCACGCAGGTTTTGATTGTTCTCAATCTGATATTCATCACTCAATACAAACCCGACCATGCTTGCAGAAAAAAGACTATCACCACTATTGAAGTAACGGTTCCACTGGACGTTCAAATCTGAGCGCAGGCGCTGTGCATTTGTCGCGTCGTTGGCAATGCCTTCAATATAGGACTCCAGCCACTCTGATCGACCGCGCACATTGACTGACAATGACTGGTTATCCAGCAGTTTCTCCCAGTAACCACGCCCTCCCAGCACATTGGTATTCGATCGCAGACGCCCGTTATTGTTATTTATTTCACTGGCATCGTAGATCTCTTTTTTCGAACCATAGTGTGCCCCCCACAGCGATGACCACTCACCGGGTCCCGCCTTTCGAGTCAATGATGAGCGCCACTGCATTTGATCGGTGTCTACCAGCGCGCCGTTGTTAGAGGTATTACTCCAGTTGCTGATGCCCTGACTGTGCCGTCCCAGTTGAATAGCGTGCTCCAGGCGGCCGACACCGGCTATCTCGTGCCCGCTTTTTACAAAGCCCGAGGTACTTTGTGTCTGGCCATTCAGTCTGCGCTGAACTTCGTCGTCTTCGGTATTAAATGATGTGCCATTGTCATTTAGAAAGGAAAAATTATTATCGCTTTGCCGATGTGAAAACGACGCCACCAGTGACTGACCATTCAACCAGTTAACCGGTCCGGTAAACGCAGTGGAAAAGCGGCTGCTGCCAAAAGACCCGAAGCCCGCAAGCATGGTAGTAACGGCACTTTCAGAGGCGCGGGCTGTGGTGATATTGACCGCACCACCAATGGCGCTGTTACCCAGTTGCACCGGGATAGTGCCGCGATACACCTCCACCCGCTCTGCCTGCATCAGTTCGATATGACTTAGGTTAACACCGCCACCCGCGGCCTCGTTCAGCAACACCCCGTCGACATAGACATTGACTTGCTCAGCAGTGGATCCACGCAGCGAAATGGTGGAAAAACTACCCAGCCCGCCGCTTTGGCGAAACTGCACACCGGTCTCAGAGGCAATCACTTCAGCAAGCGAGCCACCTGCCTGTTGTAGCTCTTCTTTTTCGATTACTTCCCGAAAGCCGGTAAATTCACCGTCGGCGGTATCACCGATTTTGAATGGCACCCGTGTGGTTTGTGCGGCCGGAGCAGTTATTTCGATCGCATCCGAATCAGCTGCAGCCAATGGCTGACCGACAATCAACAACAACAGCGCGCCCACACAATTGCCTGCACTGCAGGGTGCAAGTGATTGCTGTGAACAAATTGCTGTTTTCAAAGTAAAGCCCGCTCGGCACTGTAAGTTTCAGGCAACCACAGGCAGGGGCATAATGGAGAGAATTGCAGAAGGACTGCAGTCCCGCACCAGCACCTCGCCAGCCAGAAACAAAAATATTTATCGGCGGATATCCTGACTTACGGGTCAACGCAGACATTTCAGCCTTCCCGGCTATACGCCAGTGACCGGGTACACGGGTACCCATGAAATGCTT
>CAKZVB010000182.1 GCA_937922015.1 uncultured Granulosicoccaceae bacterium | reverse complement strand
CCACCCTACGATAGGTCAGGCTCGAGTACAATATTTTTTAAGGAAATTCAGTGCCTGCCTGATCGCACACCACAACCAATGCAAACGAATATGCTCCTGCCATATCCTCCAGTTGTGCGAATCGCCCGGTGTCGCCTGAATAGCCTGAACGCATATTCGTTTTATGCATCACAATATAGTAATCGGTATTGTTATCTGAATTAAGAGTCCGGTTATTGCAAACCCGTTTAGCTGACATTCATCAACCGCTGGATCAGATTATTACGTAGCGGAACAGGATCATTTCCATAAATAATGGCAGGCAGGTACAAATTCGATATTTCTACACCTGCCAACTTATCAGACATCCTGCGGGCTTTGGAGCAGCAGCGGGATCCGTTGATCTTTTCGCACATCTATGCGGATACCATATGTTATGTTAAATATCGGTGACAATCGCAGTCTTCATAAAAGAATGTTGAATTCCAATCGACAGATCAAGACTGTGGCCGAATTCGTTTCAACGACCAGATAATCACACCCGCAACCACACCCCAGAATGCACCGCTGATTCCAAATAAAGTCATACCGCTTGCCGCGATAAGAAACGTGAGGGCTGGTGCTTCAAGCTGCTGTGATTTACTAAACGCTGTGGAGATCGATGCAACCAGCGCTGGAATCAGGGCCAGCCCTGCAACTGCTGTTATCAGGCCCGCCGGGGCCTGGCTGGCTACCTGAGTAATGGTGCCTGATGCAAATGCCAGAGCGATGTAGACAACCCCACTGGTTGCTGCTGCCCAGTATCGTTTTGAAGGGTCCCGGCCTGCATCGTCCCCACACATCATAGCCGCGGTTATCGCTGACATATTAACTGTTATCGCGCCAAACGGAGCGATGAACAAACTGACCAATCCAGTCCTCTTCATCAACGCTGGTCGATCTACCGAATACTCATTGAGCTCCAACAGAGTAAACCCGGGGATGTTTTGTCCTGCCATAGTGACAAGATACAACGGCAGGCTGATTGATATCAGCGCCTGAAAGGTGAACAGCGGTGTAAGCGGCGATAACATTTGCACACCAGACGGAAGCACTTCGGTTGCTGCGGATTCCGCATCGACAACAAACAACAGCACGATTATAAAAGCGATAACAGCAAATGGCATCGCTGCCAGCTTGTTCCAGATCAGACCCAATAGCCAGCAAACCATTATCGGTAAGACCAACATTGGGATCGTCCCCAGGCTCAACGCCGGTGCAAAGCAGAGATTCAACAAAACACCAGCCAGCAACGCACTGGCCACTTGTTTGGGAATAGCCGCCACCAAGCGACTTAACACAGGTACAAATCCGGTTACGATAATCAATCCGGCGCAGAGAATAAAAGCCCCCGACGCTTCCGCAAATCCGCCTGGCAACACTTGAGTAGAGGCGAGAAACGCAGCACCCGGTGTTGACCACGCCACAGCTGCCGGCGTGCGTGTGGCCAACGCTAACCATACACTGCAAACCCCCATACCCAGTGTAGCGAAAAACAATCCTACCGCAGCTTGTTGATTCGATGCCCCTGCAGCTGTCAACCCGCTAAGCACGATTGCAAATGACGATGCGTATCCAACAAAAGCCGCAAGTAATCCCATTGAGACCGCTCGGATTGATAACTCCCTGAGCACTGTGAATTTCCTATCGATTATGACCCCCAATACAATACGCGCTATCGGGCCTGGACATTCAGATTATGGCGTACATATCGGAAAGACGGGACTACCTGACACTCTCCATGTGTACGGTGCGAAGCGGAACCAAAAGGAATAATCGGCATGACGCATTTTTTCCCGGGGCATCTTTGTCATCACTGCAGCGCAGGTAACCAGTAGTTCTCAAACATAGGCCATAGATTTTTACGTCGACCGGCAAATTGCGACGTTGTCACTATCACCGCTTCAAGTCCCGGAATACAACAGACCATTTGCCCGCCCAGACCCTGTGCACACCAACATTGCAATCCCTGCGAAGATCTTAACCACCAGTGATAACCATATTCAGCAGAATATGGTGTTGTCGATGCTGTTATCCAGTGCGCTGGAATCAACTGGCATTGTGCATATTGCCCTCGCCGTAGAATCAACTGACCGAATTTCGCCATATCATCAGGCGTGAGCTGCAAGCCCCAGCCACCCGTGTTATAACCCTGCGGATCCACGCTCCAGTGATAGTCAGTGATGCCCAGTGGTGCAAACAGATGTTGTTCGGCAAAAGTCGCACAATTTGTCCCGGTTGCGTGACTTATTATCGCCGACAACAGATGAGACCCTCCGGTGCTGTACTTAAACTGACCTGCCTGTGAGCTGCTAACGGGAAGTTTCAGTAACGCCTCCAGCCAGTCTGGCTGTTGCATAATCCTGGTCAGCATAGGCTCTGTACGCAAACCACCGTTGTTCCATAGCTGGCCACTTGTCATAGACAGAAGTTGGTGTAGCGTTATACCGCCTACTCCCGCGGCCGGACTGGCCTCAGCGCATACTTGCGGCAGCAATTCTGTCAGTGTCTGATCCACCACGTCGATGTAGCCCTTGTCGATCGCAATGCCGATAAGTGCTGCGGTGATACTTTTGGTCACCGAATAAACTGATTGGGGTTTATCCAGAGCACAGTCCGGATTGAAGACTTTCTCGTATACACGTTGATCATTTTCGATAATGATGACGGTATCGAGTGCGGTGTGAGCACGCCGGATTTTTTGCTCCGCCTGTTCGAGCAAGCTTATATTTATCACACTAGGCAACCGGCACCGGTGTTAAATAAGGCCCTATCATCGACCGTTTAGATTGGCGCAAGAGCAGTGGAGAACCCTTAGCTATAATTTTCCCACCGAGATGCCCGGCACCGGGGCCGGTTTCGATTATCCAGTCACATTGAGACAATACCCGCGGATCATGTTCAATAATAACCACTGAGTTGCCTTGTGTAATCAGCTCCTGCAATAGCGCCAACAATTTCTCAACATCGTACAGACTTAAGCCTGTTGTTGGTTCATCCAGAACATACAAAGTGTGCTGTCTGGATTTGTGCCTGCCAATCTCGCGGGCAAGTTTCAGACGTTGGGATTCTCCACCACTGAGAGTGGTTGTGGGCTGGCCCAGCTTAATGTAGCCCATGCCTGTGCGAACCACCACGTCCAACATCCGTGAAATGGGTTTATCGTCTGCAAATACCGGCATTGCCTGCTCGCATGACATCGACAGAACATCAGAAATATTATGTCCGGCAAAGCGTACGTTCAGGATATCGCTTTTATATCGCCGGCCTTTGCAGTCCGTACATGGATAGCTGACAAACGCATTACCCAACCACAATCGGTGCTGACCGCTACCCTGACAATGCTCGCACGCACCCTTGGCGTTAAAGGAAAAATGACCTTCACTAAGACGCCGTTTTTTCGCTTGCGGGCACTTTGCAAAACACCGGCGTATGCGACTCCAGATACCAAGGTAGGTAGCCGGGTTTGAGTTTGATCGGCGCCCAATTGGCTCCTGCGCAACTTCTATACAACGAGCAATGTTTTCTATCCCGTCAAGCTGTTTGAACTGCGGTTGTGTAAAACTCTCAACCGGGGAATCCCCATCAGCACTTTGCAACCTGGACTCCAGTCGCTCTTGCAAGGCATGCACCAGAGTGTCACTGATCAATGAACTCTTGCCACTACCGGATACACCCGCCACGCCAACCAGCATACCCAGTGGAATTGACACGTTTATCGCTTTTAAATTATTGGTAGTAACACCGGTGAGTAATAGCCGCGGTGTAGAAGCACTCACTTTGGTATAAATCGATTTTACCGGCAGTGTTCGTCTTCCGGATAAGTACTGGCCGGTTATCGATGCCTTGCTGCGTAACAAGCCCTTATAAGAACCCTGATAGACTACTTCACCGCCCAGCTCACCCGCCAGTGGCCCCATATCAATGACGTGCTCAGCGGAAGCGATCGAGCGGGCATCGTGTTCGACAAGAATTAACGCATTGCCCTGCTCTCGCAAAGCGCGCAGCCTGTCCAGCAACGCTTGTTTTTCGCTCTCGTGAAGGCCGGCCGTTGGTTCATCAAAAATATACAGCAATGACTCAAGCTCGCCCTGCAGATAAGACATCAGGAACAATCGCTGTGTTTCACCACCACTTAACGTGGGTATCGGGCGATACAGTGAAAGGTAATCAAGATTTACCGCCATCAGTTGAGCAACGATAGCCTTTAACCGTTTCAGCAGTAAGTGATTTACCGGCGACCTGCTAGCCGGGTTGTGTTTCCACTGATCGCTAACGCCATCGAGAAATTCAGACAGTTGTTTTATTGTCATCACAGAAAGCTGGCCAATGTGCCGCCGCCGTATTTTGACAGAAAGCGCCTGATCACCAAGTCGAAAACCCTGACAGGCAGCACACTCGCCTACCCTCAGAGCATCACCGGTGTCTTTTCCCTTCCTGAGACGATATTGCAAATGAGCCTGCAGACCGATACGGGGCTTGCCACCGGGATTCTGACCGTACAACACATAGTTTTGTACGTTTACGGGAAATTGTTTAAAAGGCGTCTGAAGATCCACATCAAACAGTCGTGGCAAACGCTTTAACATGTGTGCAACTGATGTATCCAGACTCGCGTTGCGGTACATCTCCTGAAGCGTTGTGGATTCACCGGGCAGCAACACATCTAAATCCAGTGTCGCCACATACCCCCGCCCCTGACAATCGAGGCACATGCCCAATGGAGAGTTAAAAGAGAAGTGTGCCGCACTGACAGCCTCATCAACTACATGTAACCGGTTGAATTCATTCGCATACAATTGCCCCAGATAATGCAGTAGTCGAGTACGTGTGCCGACCACTGATCGAGGATTACTTTGACGGATAATTCCCTGCTTTACCGCCACCGCAGGAGACAGGCCACTGATGTGATCAAAACCTTCCACATCACCTAATGGCGCGAGAACACCAATGGCCTGCAAATACTGCCGACGCCCGGCTTCAAACAAAAGATCAAACGCCAGTGACGACTTCCCAGAGCCGCTCACGCCGGTAATCACCACCAACTTATCTTTAGGGATCGTTAAATCAAAATTTTTTAGATTATGCAAACATGCCCTGCTAATGAAAATCGGTTTTACCATCGGGCTGCTTGCCTGCAAGGTGGGTTAGTATCTGTTGTCAATAATAATTACCTGATGCAATTGGTGCCAGTGCTGGCAAAGTTACTGACTGACTCATTTCAGTTTCCGGTCCTGACTATGCGTTATCTCTGATTGATATTAGTATCCTGTCGAAAGCCGTTAACCGCTAGGAGCCTGCGCGGCAGAACCTCTGCTACTGCGAACGCGCCCTGACGGTGCGCCCAAGGCGATAGTAATTATCGATCATTTTCGGGACAATTGAACAACTATGCGCCTCAAATGATCGTACCATCATTTACTAAGACAAGGGCCCTCGCCATG
>CAKZVB010000181.1 GCA_937922015.1 uncultured Granulosicoccaceae bacterium | reverse complement strand
AGTAGCGGTTAACACAGTCATCGCCGCTAAATCGAAAAGTGCCTTGCCGGTATCACCTACCCGTGTACGCAGCAAATCGATTCTTACATGGCCCAGCTCAAGAAGCGTGTAGGCCATGCCCCATGAGGTAGCGATCGCCATCACGTAGCCGGCAATCTCATCGGTGCCACCCAGTGAAGAACCCAGTTGTCGCAGAACAATATCTGTTAAAACAATACCCGCACAAACTAAAAACATTGCGCCTACCATCAGCGCAATGCCTTTATTCAACAGACGAAGTCGATTAAAAATCACTAGCTCCATCTGCCGCCCTCTACCTGATTACCAGGCGCGTGATCAATTTGATATTTGCACACCAACCACATTACCGACTGAATCATTCCAGCGCTGCGACCAATCACCACCGGCGCGTTCAGCCCAGTCCGGAAGTACCACTGTGGTCAGGATTTCCGTTGCTTTAGTGAAGTCCGCCTCTGATGCCTCGACCAGTTTCAACGAACGGCTGTCGCCCGCCGGGCACTCGCCGTTGCCCGTCAAGCAGGCAATGTCATTGACCAATGCGTCTTGCGCTGTGGCCCAGACCGGGTCTTCAAAACCTTCTTTAAGCTGTTTTTGTATAAGCGATTGCGTGTCAGCGTCAAGCTTGTTCCATTTGTCCATGTTCATCGCCGTGACCACGGAGTCCCAGCCACCAAGTGGCAACGGCATCAGGTGGGTGGTAACTTCCCACCAACCGGCACTGTAACCTGAACCCGCACCGGTAACAGCGCAGTCAACAACGCCATTTTGCAATGCACCCGGCACCTCGGAGAAAGATACGTTTACGCCTTCAGCACCCAGCGCATCCAGCAGCTTGGCGGTCATACGGCCTGATGCACGCACTTTAAGCCCTTTTAAATCATCAAGTCCCGCAATGTCGTGGTTACAGAACACCACCTGCGGCGGATACGGCACGATAGCAAGCACCTGTGAATTGAAGCGATCGCGATAGATGTCGTCAACCATTGGTCGCGCGGCATCAACCATGGCACGCGCATCATCAGCGGTTAAGGCCAATAGCGGCACATCCAGACCTTCAAGTTCCGGTGCATCAGATACCGCATAATCTGCCACAGTCATTGCAACGTCGTAGACACCCTGCCCCAACAGCGGATAGATCTCACCAAGGCCCAGACTCATCTGATTGTGGGTTGTTAATTCGACAGTCAACTTGCCACCCGAGGCTTCGGGCAGTGTCTCGGTCCAAAACGGAATTTCGTATTGCTTATGCAAAGGTAAGCTCGACCAGCTGCCAACCACAGATAGATTTTCTGCCATAACCGGTGCAGACAGTACCGCTGCGGCCACAACGCAAAGTGTTTTACGCATTATTTTCTCCTGATTAAACATCATTGTTTATTGGGTGATTTTAAAAAGTCGGATATCTGCAGCTTCATCGACATCTGCGATAAGCATATGGCCGGGCGCATGGGTAATGCAAAACGGCAGTTTCGCGTTTAATAAAACGTTTTGAGGTGTTACACCACAAGCCCAGTAAACAGGTACCTCATCTTCAGCGACCTCAACGGGATCTCCCCAGTCAGGCTTTTGCAGATCATCAATGCCGATTGCAGCCGGGCTTCCCTGCGCGATGGGTGCACCATGTGCCTGTGGGTATTTTGCACTGATGGTATAGGCATCATCAACACGCGCCGCAGGTACAGGACGCATGGTCACGACCATCTCACCGGAAAACGGCCCCGCCGGCGCTAACGCGATATCGCTTCGAAACATTGGAACGGTTTGGTTGTTTTCGATATGTTTGAGCGTTATGCCCTGAGCGCGCAATGCGTTCTCAAACGTAAAAGAACAACCCAGCGCCACAGAGACAAGGTCATCCTGCCAATGATCGCTGATGTCGGTAACTTCGCTGACCAGTACACCATCTTCAAACAAACGATAACGAGGGATATCGGTGCGGATATCGATATCAGCACCCAGTGCGTTTATGTGTGGCTGACCCGGCTCGGCAATCCCCACAATCGGACAGGGCTTAGGGTTGCGTTTACAAAATTCGATAAAATCAGCCGCATATTGTTGGGGCAGAATCGCCAAATTGCACTGTAGTTTACCTACCGCCAACCCGGCGGTGTGACGCTCGTATTGCCCGCGACGAATCAGCCCCCTAAGTTCCACGGCGCTTAAATGCGCCGGATGTTCGTCCGCGGTGATGGCAGCCATTGCCCGTCTATTCTGAAGTTCGTCCGGTATTGTCCACTCCGGCGACATCCAGCGTCAAATTGAATTTTTTGTGCCTATATAATAAAAATATTTTATGATGTGCAACGTTAGTTTTAATCCAATCAGGCGGAATTCAGCATCAGGATCAGAAACCTAGACACCTTCTATTGGATTGCTAATCTGCAAAGCTTCCGTGCAGCGGCTGAAAAACTAAACCTCACTCAACCGGCAGTCACCTCCAGAATTCAGATACTGGAACAGGATCTTGGTGTGGAAGTCTTCTTAAGAGAAGTAAGAAACGCGCAACTTACCCCTGCCGGTCGCTTGCTGTTGCCATTCGCAGAGCAACTGATGAGTCTTGAGCAAGGAGTTCTGGACGCGTTTACAGACACCACTCGAATCGAACAAAATATTCGACTGGGCTCTTCAGAAACTATTGTCTCAACGTGGTTACCTGATTTTCTAAATCAGCTGCGTACCTCGCAGCAAAGATTGTCGTTTGATCTGCGCGTTGACTCCACTGACAATCTTCGAAATTCGCTAATCGCCCGCGAAATTGATATCGCATTTCTGATGGGCCCTATCGCTGAAGTCAGTGTGACTAACCGGGAGGTTTGCGAATTTGATATGGTGTTCGCCGCCTCACCCGACATCTCAACACTGCATACTGTCTGGGACATTAAACAAATCGCCTCCCAGAAAGTACTGACGTTTGCACAAAATACACGCCCCAGCCGCCATCTCCGCGAACTCCTTACACCGCATGTGCAAGGCACCCTCGATTTAACCACATCATCATCACTGGGTGCATTGGTCCGGCTTGCAAAATCGGGATTCGGCATATGTGCAGTACCAAAAGCAGTTATCGCCGCCGAACTGGCCACCGGGGAGCTAATGGTATTGAGCACAACGTTTCAGCTTCCCTCCATATCTTTTACAGCATCCTATATATCCTCCAGCCCCATTAGCAACCTGATGTCAGACATTGCCGACAAAGTCGCGGCATTTCTGGCACCAAACCTGACGGATCGTGTGTATACTCGCGAATAACGACCCTATAAGAGTCACTGGTCAAAGCACCTGACTCACTCGCACCAGCTTATCCCACGCAAGCATCGCGGATAATACTCGTTGAACACGCATGCAGCCTTGTTGATTCCACGACAGCAATGCAGCAATTGCACAATCCCGCCGCAAAAATAACGGCGACAAAATCGCCCGTGCTGTTTATTTATACTGCGCTACGAGCGACACTGTGTTTGCGGCGATTCCGGCGCTGATAGTCGGTATTGCACAAGACGCAGACCGTCCTGATGGTGTTTTATTTGTCAAAGGCATATAGATAGACAAACTATTAATGTGATACTGTCTTAGACAATCGAATACATGATACCCCTGCAGATACAGCCTATCCGCAGGCACTAACATCTGGAGGAAATCGGCAACGTCGGAAGCTACTGCCGGTTATTACATCGTGTCTTGCTACTTATAGGAAATATCAATGTCGATAAAAAAATGGCTTTCAATTGCCAGCTGCACCCTGTTTTTTTCTGCCAACATGGCCATCGCTCAGGAGGCCGGGGGTAATTTAGTTTACATCGTCCAGCCTGAGCCACCATCACTGGCGCCCTACTTATCCACCTCGGGGCCTATTGGACTGGTTGCACCCAAAATCTATCAGGGCCTGCTGGACTACGACCTCGAACTCAATATTGTGCCCGAACTGGCAGAGAGCTATGAGATCAGCGACGACGGCCTGACGGTTACCTTTAAACTGCAACAAGGTGTTACCTGGCATGACGGCAAGCCATTCACCAGTGCAGATGTACAGTTCACGATTATGGAAGTGCTGAAAAAATTCCATCCACGCGGACCAAACTCTTTCAAAGAAGTCAGTGAAATTCAAACCCCTGACGATCACACCGCCATTTTTAAACTGGATCGACCTGCACCTTACATGATGCGTGCTTTCGCAGGCTACGAATCACCTATCGTTCCAAAACACCTGCTGGAAGGTAAAGACATTCGTGAAGCTGATCTCGCCAACAACCCGGTAGGCACCGGGCCATTCAAATTTGTTGAATGGAAAAAAGGTCAATATATAAGACTGGATAAGAACGAAGACTACTGGAAAGAAGGCCTGCCCTATCTTGATCGACTGGTCGCCCGTGTTATACCTGATGCCTCCACACGTACCGCTGCCATGGAAAGCGGTGAAGTGATGTACGGCGCTTATGGTGCCATCCCTAACGTAGACGTTGTCAGACTACGAGAGATGGACAGCATCGGTATCACCACTGAAGGCTATTCCATGATCAACCCCATGGCACTACTTGAGTTCGATACCACAAAACCACCGTTTGACAATCCGGCCATCAGAAATGCCATCTCTACCGCACTTGATCGTCAGTTTTTTATTGACAACATCTGGTTTGGTTATGGCAAGACCGCCACCAGCGCGTTGTCTTCAAACTTTGCACCCACCGGCCTGTACAAAGAAAGCCCTAATTACCCCGGCAAGCCGGATATCGCCGCTGCAAACAAAATGCTTGATGACGCTGGTATTACCGCAAACAGTGACGGTGTACGGTTGACAGCCACACTTGATCTTATCCCTTACGGTGAAGACTGGCGTCGTGCCGGTGAGTACATTAAACAGGCAATAGGAGACATAGGCATCGATCTGGACCTGCGCTATGAAGATGTTCCCACCTGGATCAAACGCGTTTATGGCGACTATGACTTTGCCATGAACCTGAACTACTTCTACCAGCTACCTGACCCGGTTATCGGTGTACATCGCCACTACGGCACAGACCAGATTCGCAAAGGCACGCCTTTTGTTAATTCCAGTCGCTACAGTGATCCTGAGCTCGACGCCCTGCTGGTCGAGGGTGCAACCTCTTCAGACCCTGAAGCACGCGTAGGTATCTATCACAAGATTCAGGATAAGCTAAGTGCTGACCAGCCAGTGGTTAATCTGTTTGAGCTACAATTTATAACGGTTTTCAACAATAAACTTAAAGACCACGATTTTTCAGCCATGGGATCATATTCATCATTTGATCGCACCTGGCTTGAAAAGTAATTTACAACGAAGTTAAAAGAAGAATAGAAAGCCGGGGAATTATTTCCCGGCTCTCACCGGCAGAGCTCTAATTATTTCATTTCTCACTTCTTAATATGAATCACAGCGCCAAGCGTGTTCGCTACGTTTTAAAACGTCTGCTTCAATCGATCCCCGTTGTAATAGCTATTCTGGTGGTCAATTTCTTTCTGCTGCATCTGGCAGAGGGTGATGCGGCAGATGTGCTGGCCGGTGAAGCGGGCTCTGCTACCCCTGAATACATGGCGCAATTGCGCAGCAAGTTCGGCCTGGATAAACCACTGCCCGTACAACTTGCCATCTACCTTAAAAATGTCCTGTCACTGGATCTGGGATACTCCTTCCGTCACGATATGCCGGTGGCCAAACTGGTGTTCGACCGGTTTATACCAACGCTATTATTAATGGTATCGACAATACTGCTCGCCGTGGGTTTTGGCGTGGTACTGGGGTTGTTAGCGGCATCAGGGCTAAATACATGGCGCGACAATCTGATTTCAATTTTTGCACTTATTACCTACGCCACCCCGTTGTTCTGGGTTGGTCTGATGATGATCGTGGTGTTTTCGCTCAAGTTACACTGGTTCCCGACCAGCGGCATGGAAAACGTCGCCATGTTCTATGAAGGATGGGACCGGGTTAAAGACATCGCGCACCACCTGGTAATGCCAACCATTACGCTGTCTCTGTTTTATCTGGCGTTATATACGCGGCTAATGCGTGCCTCGATGTTAGAGCAAGCCGGCATGGACTATGTGGTCACCGCACGCGCTAAAGGCTTAACCGAACGCCGAATTGTTTTTGTGCATATCTTACGCAATGCATTGTTACCTGTGGTGACCATGGCAGGTGTACAAGTGGGCGCACTGATCGGCGGGTCTGTCATTGTAGAGTCGGTGTTCGCCTGGCCGGGCCTTGGCATGCTGGCCTTCGAGGCACTGTTTGCACGCGACCTCAATTTACTACTGGGAATATTCTTATTGTCTGCCTTGCTGGTCGTCGCTATAAATCTTATTGTAGACATTATCTATTCGTTTCTTGATCCACGAATAGAGGTATCCTGATGAGCTTCTGGCAACTATACCGTCGTAACACCTCTGCGGTGATTGGTTTAGTCATACTGATTTCCGTGTTTGTCATTGCCGCCTGTGCGTCACTGATATTTCCTGAAGATCCGTTCAGACTGGCCGGCAAGCCGATGTCCGGCCCCGGTCTCAACGGCTTTTTGCTCGGCAGTGATACGCTTGGTCGCGATGTGGCAGCTGGTATTGCACATGGTGCCAGAACCTCTTTAATGATTGGCGGCCTTGCAACCGCTGTTGCCGTATTCATTGGTGCCGTGCTGGGCGGGCTGGCCGGTTACTACGGTGGGTGGATTGACGACATCCTCATGCGTGTGACTGAAATGTTTCAAACCATCCCTTCATTTTTATTTGCCATCCTGCTTGTCGCCATTATGAAGCCGTCAATACAGAGCATCATCATTGCCATCTCGGTGGTGTCGTGGCCGGCAGTGGCGCGTTTGGTTCGCGGTGAATTTATATCGCTGCGCAACCGCGAATTTGTGCAGGCCTGCCATATTGTCGGTATGGGTGATATCCGCATTATGATGGCTGAAATTCTACCCAACTGCCTGTCGCCAATCATAGTCGCCGGCTCACTGATGGTTGCCACCGCCATTCTGATTGAAAGTGGTTTATCGTTTCTAGGCCTTGGTGATCCCAACATCATCAGCTGGGGTTTCCAGATTGGCGCCGGTCGCACGGTACTGCGATCAGCCTGGTGGGTTTGTACTTTTCCCGGTGTCGCCATACTACTGACTGTGTTAGCCATCAATCTTGTTGGCGAAGGACTTAACGATGCGTTAAATCCAAGACTTCGGGAACGCACTTGAGCACCACCACTCCAGCCTCGCCGCTACTAGATATCCGTGACCTGAACGTCAAACTGCCACAGGGTGCAGAGCGCGAATTCGCGGTGGAAGACGTCAGCTATACACTGGGCAGAAAAGAAATTCTGTGTGTTGTGGGTGAGTCAGGCTCAGGTAAGTCAATTACCGCCAGAGCGATTATGGGCCTTTTGCCTGCACCGCACGTAAAAGTGGCTAAGGGCACTATCGAATTCAACGGCGAAGACTTAACCCGCGTGCGTGAAAGCCGCCTCAGGCAAATACGTGGCGGTGAGATATCAATGATATTTCAAGAGCCAATGACAGCGCTTAACCCGGTCATGACCATTGGCAATCAAATAGACGAGGTGATTCGCTTTCACACCAAAACAAAAAAACGTCACCGCTACGAACGCGCAATCGAACTAATCAACAGCGTACATCTGCCAGATCCGGTACATATCATCAAGGCCTACCCTCACGAGTTGTCTGGCGGGCAGCGACAGCGCGCGATGATTGCTATGGCGCTGGCCATGGAACCGAAAATTTTAATCGCTGACGAACCAACCACTGCGCTTGATGTCACCACCCAGGCGCAAATACTAAAACTGATTAAAGACCTGCAGAAAGACCATGACACCGGCGTGCTGTTTATCACCCACGACTTCGGCGTGGTTGCAGACATCGCGCACCGCGTTGCGGTGATGCAGAACGGCAAAATTGTTGAAATCGGCACTACCGAACAGGTACTCAATAATCCACAGCATCCCTACACCCAGGCACTGATGCGCGCGGTCCCCAGTCTGACACCACCGGTCAAAAGAGCAATATCAGACAAACTGGAACTACGCGTTAACAAGCTGACCAAAACCTTTAAGAGCGGCGGCAGCTGGTTCGGGCTGGGGGCCGGCAGCCGTGTGGTGCATGCAGCCGACGATGTTAACATCACGCTTCACCAGGGCGAGACGCTGGGCATTGTGGGTGAATCGGGTTCGGGTAAATCAACACTGGCGCGTTGTATCGTCAGACTGATCAATGCAGACGCAGGCGAGATTATTTACCAGAACGTCGATCTCAGACCACTGAACCGCGCCGAGATGCGGCCCTACCGGTCAAAAATTCAAATGGTATTTCAAGACCCGTTTGCATCGCTTAACCCGCGAAGCAAAGTCGGTCGAATCATTGCAGACGGACCAAGAATACTGGGCGCGACCAAAGCCGACGCTGACAAGCGGGCCCGTGAGATGCTGGAGCTAGTCGGTCTTGACGAACGCGCATTTGATCGATTCCCGCATGAGTTCTCAGGTGGGCAGCGACAACGTATCGGCATCGCCCGAGCCCTTGCCCTTGACCCTGAAATTCTGGTGGCCGACGAGCCGGTGTCAGCATTGGATGTCTCTATTCAGGCGCAGATACTTCAACTGCTGGCAGACATCCGTGAGCGGCTGCAACTGTCGATGATCTTCATCACCCATGACCTTCGTGTTGCGGCACAAGTATGTGACCGGATAGCAGTAATGCGACAAGGTAAAATTGTTGAGTCCGAACATACGTCAACGCTTTTTAGCAATGCCACCCACCCTTACACTATAGAGTTGCTAAACGCAGTGCCCGGCAGAAGCCTGCATCCGACAAAAGCTATACCGCAGTAGTTGTGTGAGGCGTGAACACTGCAGCCTCCAGACATCGTAAAGCCCGCCTTTAAACTCCAGCACTGACCAACTGTCAGTCTGGTCTCGACCTAATCAGTGCCCATCCAGAAACAAGCGCTACTACCGACCACTCATGCACGCAATCTTTCGCCGACCACATGTAGTTACTTATAAATGACCCATTATCGGCAACGGATGGGCCCACATGTGCCAGGCAAAATCTCACGCACCTGAGTGATCCTCGCTACGCCCTGGTTCTGGATGGGCACTAATTATCACTACCGACGGCCAAATTTCTTATCCGGTCACTCTACCCCGGGCTTGACGATCCGGCGAGAAGCTGTAGCCTGATTTGGTATTCCGATGCATTGCTACCACCAGCTACACCTTTGAGAA
>CAKZVB010000180.1 GCA_937922015.1 uncultured Granulosicoccaceae bacterium | reverse complement strand
GTCGTTTTTTGGGTGTTCTTGTTTCGCACCTGATCTTTGTGCTGTTGTGATTTCTGCTCCAGCATGCTAACTAAAATATAGTACAGGCGCATTATAGGGAGGTCCGGTAGTGTGACATCTTTGTTTGGGATAACAGCGCTTGTAGTGCTTTGCGAATAGACGGCTTGCGCCGCTTTCTTGATTGCACTTAAAGCAGACAATCAGCCGACGCAGGGATGCTATGTCACATCGTTGGAGATAGCATCGATATCGCGCTTGATGAACAAACTACAGTTGATTGCTTAGCTGCCACAGGAAGCAGAGGAGCAACGATGAGATCAACTACGTTGATTAAATCAGATTAATACAAGACACTGCTACAAACTGCTAAGGCAAGACAACAAAAAGAGCATCCAAAACAAACCCATGATAGTCCTGTCAGGGACATCCATTTCAGTTATCTCTCAAACAAAGTCCGAAGCTGCCAGTCCGCCCGTCAATAGCGTCTGTCTTGTTTTTTGAAATCATCCAGAGTCGGGTCAAAGCGCCATGGACGGCAGCGTGAGCGCCGGTAGCACAGGGATGTGCGTCTGGCGCGGCCCGACTCTGGATGATTTCAAAAAATTCCGAAGGAACCCGCAGGGCAAGGCAGCCAGCGGATCATACAAAAAAAGCGTTTTGTTTACTTTTCCGCTTTTGAAAAGTAAATCGTACAGCCAGGGACTGGCTTCGAAAAAACGCCAGGGATGGCACGCTAAAGCAGACGTCAAAGCAGACATATAAGCAGCACGCTATAGCAGCACGCCAGTGCCGTCAGACACTGCTCATACGAGCTGCCGGCAAACGAGATGATGGATGCGAACTTATAACGCAGACGATCAGGCTTTGATCATCTCATTTATCTCTAATAGATTCATACTTGGATCGTAGACGTACAGATGTCGCATACCCGGTATTGCAAAAGTACCGGTAAGCGAATACGCAATACGCGCGGCGCGGAGTCTGTCGATTACCGCGTCGAGGTCGTCTACCTGCAACGCTACGTGCCCGCCTATTGAAGGATTGTGATCAAGATTATTTTTTCGGGCAAAATCAGGCTCTGGTTTAATCAGATGCAAACCGGAGTTTTCCCCCTGGCTCACACTACTGGCAGGAAATATAGTCATTCGGGCGGGATCAGCACTGATATGTCCGACCTGATCGGCTGGCGGAAACACCCATGCACCTTCTGACATTCCGATAATTTCACCATAGAACCGTGCAGATGCTCTAACGTCATTGGCGGGCAGATTTACGTGATGGATAGTGCAGGACATTGTTAACCTCCGTTGAGTAACGCCACAGTTTGTCGCAAAACCGGATTGCGATCAATCAACATTGGTTCGCACATTCGCTTTTCTCAACTCCATTACTATCACTGAGCAATCAGCAGCGAACAAAACGAACCTGCCATGCCATCGTTTGGAGGGACGAACTGGATTCGAACCAGCGTGCAGCGGAATTGCAATCCGAGACATAGCCTCTCTGTCACCGTCCCATATACTTTGCATTTCAGTGGGAATCAAACCCACTGGCAGGGATGATGTCTTGCTTACTATCATCATCACATCGCCGAGATATAGTTGCCACGCCATGAAGGAGTCGAACCTTCTCATCAGATTTAGAATCCGAAGCCTGACCACTCAGCTAATCGGGCAATACCTGGTGGGAGCAGCGGGCAACGATCCCGCAACCTACCGGTTAAAAGCCGGTTGCTCTGCCAATTGAGCTACGCTCCCGTAAATTGGTAGCACTGGTTGGTTATGATCCAACATCCTCCGCCTTATGAGGGCGGCGCTCTGCCAACTGAGCTACAGTGCTATTTGGTTCCCGGTGATAGTTATGTTCCAACAACAACTGACGTTACAGCTCAGTGTCCCACCATTCGGTCCACCGGTAACACAACCGGGGTTAACACGGGACTCGAACCCTGCCTGACTGATACACAATCAGTCATGCTGCTTCTACATCACATTCACCAATATTCTGTTCATCGCCATAACGCGGCGTTGCTGTTTTCTATATTTACACCTCTCTCATAAACATTGATAACCCGGGGCACATAACATATTGGAGGTGTCGGCCTGAACCTGGACCGCAGCTTTGATTCCACACCAGCGACGATGACGAACTCGCTTCGAACTGCAAAACAAGCTGTCTTGCAACGGTAAGAAATCCCCGGCAACACTTATCCCCAATCAGCTATTCAAGCGACCGCACTTTGTGCAGGCGAGCGGGTATCTACTACACCTGCAGTCTTATTTGGCTGGCACGGTGAGCATCGAACTCACCTTTTCCCGGTCAACAGCCGGGCGCATTACCCTAATGCTACATGCCAAAAAAAACCCGCTACGAAGAGCGGGTCTTTATAAAAACACTATGTTTTAATCAAATCATTTTTACAAGACCCACACGCACCAACAATTCCCCATCTGCTGATGGCGAATATTTGTGCGCTTTGATATGAGTGTTGTAAACATGGTTGTGTGTTATACGCTCTTTATGGGCAATGTCAATTATTGAATTGAAAATATTTCTTGATCAGTGATACAGATTAAAGTTAGATTCATTTATTAACGATTAAAATGCATAAGTTGTTCCACATAAAAATCAGAGAGCATGTCACTTAATATAATGCCTTAACATCATGAAAGCAGAAATTCTTAAACTAAACAAAGCAGGATCCCCGCAAGCGTGGATTCATTTTGAACAAGCAGCTACTGCCAAGTCCAAAGGACAAGTTCTTTGGGAGATGGGTAGTCTTGCCTGCACCATGTATGGTGGCATCCAGAACAACGGAAAACAGTCACGCCTTGAGTTACCAGCGATTATTGCCGTCGAAGGAGCGGTCGTAGAGCAAATGGTTCCCGGTATTACCAATGCTGTATTGTTTGCGCGTGATGATTTCATGTGTCTTTACTGCGGGCATACTTTCTTCGCCCGCGACCTGTCAAGGGATCATGTGATGCCGCGGTCACGCGGAGGCAAAGATGTGTGGGAGAACTGCGTCACTTCCTGTCGCCAGTGCAATAACTTCAAAGCCGATCTGACTCCGGAGGAAGCTGGTCTTGAACTACTCGCAATACCGTTTGCGCCTAATTTGCACGAGTACTTCTACCTTAAGAACCGCAACGTACTGGCGGATCAGATGGAGTATTTAAAAGCCAGGTTCAAGAACCTTGTTGATGCCTGACAGTCCTCTGATACCCTGTGTGCCGTGACATCGATTTGATGCCACGGCACTACTTAAAGTTTATTGCTACACGATTCACCACTGTTGTCGATAGGTATAAAGTATTTTCCTTTTGTTAAATGGTCTGTGTATTGCAAGCTTGACCTTATAGAAAAACATCACTACACTTCACGCCATGAATAAACACACTTCCAGTCTCTCGCCGTTGTATCAACCGCCGAAATTTTCGGAGGCTTTTTTGTGAGTGTGTGATCAACATACAAAACACTAAAAAGCCCCGATCATTCGGGGCTTTTTTTTGCTTTAAAATATTTCGGGGTATAGCGCAGCCTGGTAGCGCATCTGCTTTGGGAGCAGAGGGTCGCAGGTTCGAATCCTGCTGCCCCGACCATTGAACGACTCGCGTTTGGTCTCAGTCGTT
>CAKZVB010000179.1 GCA_937922015.1 uncultured Granulosicoccaceae bacterium | reverse complement strand
CCTCGATAGTTGATGCAGTAGCCAAGGTATTTAAAACCACGCCAACCGAAATTGTAAAAAAGGGAAGGGGTCGGGATCAAGAGGTAATATTAGCAAGACAAATGGCGATCTATTTCTGCCAGCAGCTAGGTGATCAACCATTGAAGGAGTTGGCAGAGAATTTTAATTTTAGCAGTCCGGGCGGCGTTTCTAGTGCAATAGCGGGGACGAAGCGGCGTATGGATAACGGGGAGTTGGCCAGATAGTACAAGAGATTTTTGAAGATATTGTCAATATAATAAAATAGGATTGACACCTTGAAATAGGGATCTTCTCGTAGGATTGAAAATCGATACAATGAGCGTCAGGTTCCAGCACCAAGCAAAGAAATAGCGGCATTAGCAGATAGTCGATATATGGGAGATTTTGGGTATGACAAAATTTGCGGACCACGAGGCCTACATCCTTGCTGCTCCAGAAGTATTGCAACCGTTGTTAGTACAACTTCGTACGCAACTTGCCAAGACCCTTCCGGACGCTGACGAAATCATTGCCTACGATATGCCCGGATTCGGCTTTGGAAAATCGATCATTGCAGGATATGCAGCCTTCAGCAAACAGTGTGGCCTTTATGTATCCAGCGGAGCCATTGCTGCTCACACTGACGACATTGCCGCCATTGGCCTCAAGGCAACAAAGACCGGCGTAACCTTTTCACCGAAAAAGCCCATTTCTGATGAACTCATTGTCAATCTGGCGCTAGCCTCCCGTAAGGAGTTGGGCCTGTAAGCTAGCCTTTGGTTGGCCAAAAAATAAATTAGAACAGGCATAAGTCGTTGCAAATCTGTTTAACGGTTTCAGCCGAACCGACCAGCCCTTTGAATCGTTAATCGTTCTTCGAAATTGGTAGAGAGTGCCAGCCAGTGGTACGGTGAAATGTTAGATTACTGGTCTTTTTATGTTGGTTTAAACTTCTGACTGGTTTTATATCGATTCACCAGATAATTAAACAGCTTATCCAGACCCACTCCGGTACGGATTTCAAATAGTTCATAATGGAAACGTCTGGCGCTCAACCCATGTTTACGTAAGCCCTCCCACAGTGAGTCTCTCAATGCGGCCGGACCGCAGTACAATACGTGCTTGCCTTTGAGATCGCCTACCGTGTCAATGATAACCCCGGCATTGAGACGGCCTTCGTTTGAAGTTTCACGTAGCACCAGTTCGAAGTTCGAATTTCTGGCAGCAACTGCTTCCAACTCCTCTAAATGCGCTGCCTTGCTCCGCTCTTTCACTGAATAGAAAAGCGTAACGGGACCATCTTCCGGTTTCAGGCTCTCTGCCATAGCAGCGAACGGGGTAATGCCGATGCCTGCAGCGACCCAGGTCTGAGCGCCACGCGCAAGCGCAAAATCTCCAAATGGGCCCTCTACCCGTGCTGTTGCCCCGACTTCCAGGCGCGACATCAAGCGGATTGTGTAATCGCCAAGCGGTCCAATACTCATTCGTAAACGACCATTGTCCGCGGGCGCTGAACTAAGCGTAAAGGGATGCGGTTCTCCCAGACCGAGTTCAGAAAAACTTATAAACGCAAATTGCCCAGCCCGATGGCGCAGCGTCTTCCCCTGTGGAGCCAGCGTTACTGCCAGCGCTTCACCCTGTTTTTCCAGCTGTTCAACTTTATACAGTCGGCTGGGTCGAAATCGACGCGGAGCTGAGGTATAGGCATACGCAATCAACCCCAACAAGCAAACAAACCCCATATACAGCCCAAGCGGATGTGTATTGTTGAAAGGACGCTCGATAAACAGATAATGAAACGCCGACAACACGAAGAACACTCCGATAAACCGATGCGTCCATTTCCATAGATGGTAGGGTATAAACGTGGCTACCGTGATCAGCACCAGAATCAACATACCGTTGAGCCCGATTTCACCAGCGGTTTCTGCTATCTCACCAAGCATTGTTCGTTTAGCGCCGCCTTCAATATCTGCATCTATCGTATCGTGCAGAAATGTGGCAGCCAACGCCCACAGCCCCATCCATTTATGCAGCCGGTACGATTGATCCAGCGGTCCGAATACTCGCTCGACACCGGCCCACCTCGTAGCGATTAACTGAGAAAGTGCCATAGCGATCAGAGCAGTCATACCAAGGTATTGACTGAATAGTGCAACAATATTGCCACCGTTTGCCATACCGGGTAGCCACAACCAGGGCAAAATCATCGCCACCGCAAGCAATATCAACCCCGTTTTTCTGAATCCCACGCTACCAACCCTCTATCCATATTTTTGGGCCCTGCATTATGAGACTGAAGTTCCCACGAAACAATATTTTTCTAAAAGCAGCTTTAATGCTTAATGGGCCGGGGTAAGTCGGCACTACTCGCGTAGCACTGACTTACCCGTGCCAGATGTTCTGCTATAGATCCTGTACCCAGGTCATCGACACAATATCACCTCTTTCGCTGTATTCTATGTCCACCCCCTCGTCCCCGGTTTCCACTTCCACGCGATAAGTCACACTGCCATTAACAGTGACTCTCGTATAAGAGATACTCTTTGTTGACGGAAGCTCCTGCAATATACCTGAGACCACTGCTGCGGGGACCATTGATTCCGATACCACTTCCGAAGTTTCCAGCACAGTTCCACCGGCATCCAGGGTGACCTCGTACTCTGACCGGGCGCTCTCAAGCTCAACTTCGTAAATCAACGTATCGTTGCCGTCGCGCCACTCTTCAGATTCATCAATAACCGCGTCCGGGTGCAGGCTACTCAGTACATCGGATACCGCAGCCGGAACCTGTGCAACGGGACTACCGGTTCTCGATGAAATGAAGACCCCTGCGGTGCTGTAGACGGCATCGATTTCTGCAACACCATCGGCATGCTCCCCTTCAATACCGAAAACTTCGTTGCCCGCAACACCTCCCTGATATTCCAGAATACGATATTGTTCTTCTGCCACCACTCCGGGAAATCGGTTCGTAAAGTCCTCGAGTGCAGCCGCAGGAAACACGGCGAGAATTGTCGAGATACCAACAATTCCGTCAGACGGTATATCCGATTGATCCAACGCCGCCAATGCCGTCGACACGGGCCCGGACAGTTTAATTGACCCCTGCGAATTCACATCTTCAGTTCCACCACAAGCTGACAAGAGTGCCAAACCCGCGGCAAGCATTGATAACCTTTGAGTATATTGATAATGCATAACGTTGCCTCTTTCTATTTGAATGCAACACTACTATCGGCTTTGAGTCTTAGGCGTAGCTTAAGAAAATCGAATTGCCGGGGTAAATCTCAACGGAAAGGTAAAAGCGCAGGCATTATAAAAAAGAAAGAGGAATGGAAAGCAGGACGAAAGTTTTGCGATTCACCAATGAATTTGGCAAATGACATAGCGATTGGCAGATTAAGAGCGATTATTTAGCCGGATCTGTTGGTTTTCTGTTGTTGATCCAACTAAACAGGCACAGTCATTCGTCCAGGCGTGGTTCAGATGCAGTATGGATAAGAGATAAGTGGTCAATCCTATTCTAATATATAGTATGCAGTGCTATGAGCAATAACGGGTGCAAGAGCAATCTTGAATTCAAGGGCCAGAGAGCACAAGAAATTGGTGAAGATATTATCCATATAATATAATCGGATTGACCCCTTTAAATTTTCTCAAGCGCTGCGGCTGTGCTTAGCGCTATGACAAACAAGAGATCGTGATATGGATAGTTTATGGGGCCGGTTTGAAAGCTGGCTAAAAATTCACTTTAAAGATGCATTCGAAGATTTAAATGATCCGGCAACAGATACGCAAATTCAAAAACTGGAAGCGACTATTTCTACAAAATTACCAGAAGATTTTGTGCAGTTTCTTAAAGTGCACAATGGACAGGGAAATAACTCGGGTTGGATAATTGATGGGTCGGAGTTACTTTCTATAGAACGCATTATTGACGAGTGGGGGATTTGGAATGGCATACTTAGTAGTGGTGATTTTGATGGTATGAGTGCAGAAAGGGGGAGTGGTGTAAAATCGGATTGGTGGAATCCTAAGTGGATACCATTTACTTATGATGGCGGTGGGAATCACTTGTGTATAGATCTAGACCCAGCTGCTACCGGTAATCCAGGGCAGATAATAACAATGTGGCACGATTCGGAAGAAAGAGAGATCAAGGCCATTTCGTTTCGAAAATGGTTTGAGCAATACGTAAATGAAGTTGAGGCTGGAAAGTATGTATATAGCGCTGATTACGAAGCGATTGTGAGCTCCAACGATATATAGTTCTAATCGGGATAGAATCCTTTTTGTAATGCCTGTCCTTTTGTATTTTCTGCCCGGCCTATCCACAACAAGACTTCGAATCACTCGTAGCAGCACGTGAGTGGATATCGACAGTCGTCACTGGTACAACAACGAGAATCGTTATAGCGGCACTAAACACGTCACCCCGGTTCAGCGCCATGATGGGGTAGATCAAGCAATACGTGATAGGCGGAAGGATCTGTACTAGCAGGCAAAATCGAAACACCCGAAACGCTGGGGTGAGCGTGAACAAAATCTGCAGGCAAGATCGCTATATTGTTTAGAACTAAAGAGTGCAAATAATTGAGTTGGAATCTGGATCTAACGTTCGACACTAGTGCAGGCATGGTTGCTGCTGGCCAGGCGGGGCAGGGATCTGCTCTGGTGCTGGCCCATGGGTGGCCGTGGTCCTCGTTTTCCTGGCATCGGATAATTCCGGAGCTGGCCAGGAATTATCAAGTGTTCTGGTACGATATGCCGGGCTATGGTCAATCAAATAAAGAGCCTGAGCAACGAACTTCGCTGGATGTACAGGGACAGGTCTTTAGCGAGATGCTGCAATATTTCGGGCTGCAAAATCCAACCGTGATCGCACATGATTTTGGCGGTGCAACAACCCTGCGTGCGCATCTGCTTCATGGCTGTGACTATGAAAAGTATGTGTTAATGAATGTGGTTGCAATGCGACCGTGGGGATCTGAATTTTTTACCCATGTCGGGCGACATGTGGAGGCTTTCAAGGGATTGCCCCCGCATATCCATCGTGCTGTTGTAGAAGCCTACATCAAAGGTGCAGTGATTAACCCCGTCGAAAGTGATGATTTTAAAAAGCTGGTCGCACCGTGGTTGTCGGAAGATGGCAAGGTGAGCTTTTATCGACAATTCGAGCAAGCTGATGAACGCTATACCCAGGAAATAGAAACCATGTTCGGAGAAGTGCGATGCCCGACAAAAATACTGTGGGGTGAAGAGGATCCCTGGATTCCGCTGGATCGTGGCAAGGCTCTGCACCAGTTTATGCCCGGAGCGAGCTTCGAAGTTCTGTCGGGAGTAGGTCACTTACCTCAACTTGAAGCGCCTTTGGATGTTTTGAAGCAACTGAAGGATTTTATTTAGCAAAACAAAATCGTTCATTGCCTGTCTGCTTCGGTGTGGTTGTGTGAAAATAGCAGTAGAAAGGTGTAATTCTAATTGGGTATGCGGGTTTATCTCTTCACGTTTGCAATACCGTGCTCTACCGCCCTGACGGACTTTCCTTCGGGCTGAGCTTCTTTCGTGCACCAACTTTGAATCGATCTGCAGTGGCATAGTCACGCATCGCTACACCTGCGGTAAAATCGCCGAACACCGGGCCGTGTTTAAATAAGTGACCGGAACACCCACCTGCGAATAGTACGTTTTCATGTTGTGGATGCCAGTCGACGATGAAGTGAGTGTCCGGGGTGATGATGACCTGATTGAATTTTGAGTCGACTATTTTCTCACCTTCAAGTAGCGGCAGTCTTCGTTGTATATAGCTGCGTGTTCTTACCAGGCTTTGTTGTCTGATCAGGCGCTCATCATTTTCTATGTCTATTTTATCCGGTATGACTACCGCGGCTTTTACGCCTGAGCCTTCACTGGATGGAATGCCGAATGATCCCTGACCATGATCTATCCAGCAGGGCATGTTGGCCATATCAAAGGCGTCACTGCCGTCGGGTGTTGAGGTGTACAACACATTGATACCGATAATAGTGGACAATGGCTTGATGGTACGCGGGAACAGATCGGCCGCCCACGCTCCGGTGGCGATAATAATGACATCGGCCTCCAGGGGTTTGCCGTCAAGCATTGGCTTTTCGTTAACGTCTGTAGTGACATGACCGCGTTGCACAATGCCACCGGCTTTTTTGAACAGATCTATGGCAGTAATAACGCATCGATGTGCCATTAGCAGTCCTGCTTGCGGTTCGTACAGGGCGTAGGAAATATCGTCTACTTTGAATTGCGGGAAGCGTGCGATGATTTCGTCGCGGTTGAAACGGTGATACGGCACGCCCACTTTATCAAAGGTCTCAGAGGTGGAGTCTTCCCAGTCGCAGTGACCTTCAGTGGCAAGTATCAGTGCGCCGCATTCATACATCAGGTTCTGACCGCTTTCGGCCTGAAGTTCCAGCCAGCGCTGGCGTGCCTCACGTGCCCAGCGCGTATAGAATTCATCGCGCCCTGAGATGGCTCGAATAACCCGGTTATAGTCACTTGAAGCAGCCCTGGAGTGGCCGGGTTCCCAGCGGTCAATGAGGGTGACGTGCTCGCCGCGGCGTTGCAGATTTAATGCGGTCATGGTGCCGGCAATGCCTCCGCCGACGACAACTATTCTGCTGTTAGTGCCCACAATATTCCTTGCTTTTGCCCGATTTATATGGATACTGTATACAGGATACAGCAAGAACTCAACTTGGTCTGAACAACTCATTGAGGAAAGGTTTTAACCGTGGCAAACGAATCTTTTGATCTGCCTGAGGGCACACATACGGTTGTACTGGGGCTTGGAGATTTAAACGGCATTATGCGTGGTAAGCGTATACCGGCCAGCCACTGGAAAACGATTTGCGACTCCGGCAATGCTTATTCGATTGCCCTTTTTGCCATTGATATGACGTGCGACGTCTGGGACACCCCCTGCGTTAATTTTGACAATGGCTACCCCGATTTTCATATGTTCCCTGTCAGTAAACCGGTAGCACTTCCGTGGGAGCCCGGCGTGGCGATGGTATTTGCACGTGCGGAAGGCATGGACCACAAGCCGGTTCCGATTGACCCGCGTATTGTGCTTGAGCGCCAGGTTAAGCGCGCCGCCGACATGGGCATTGAAGTGCAGGTAGGGACAGAGCTGGAATTTTATCTGCTCGATCCGGAAACCAATAAGCCCAGGGATAACGGTATCGGTGTATACGGTCTTGATCGTGCGGCAGAACTTGAACACGTGCTGGGCCCGATCAGACAACAAATAAATGAAGCGGGTATTCCGATAGAGCAATCCAACCCGGAATACGCTGCCGGTCAGGTTGAAGTGAACATACGCTATGGTGAGGCGCTTGCCTCTGCAGACCGGGTGGTGATGTTTCGATCACTGGTTAAACAACTGGCCAATCAACACGGCTATAAAGCGACCTTTATGGCGAAACCGTTTTACGAAGAGTCAGGTAATGGCTTCCACTGCCATTATTCGCTTTGGAAAGACGGTAAGAACATCTTTGCAGACAGCGGCGAGCTTAGCCAGGCAGGCAAGTATTTCGTTGGTGGTTTGCAAAAACGCATGGCCGAAAGCGCAATTTGCGGCAGCGCCACGGTAAACGGTTACAGACGCCGACAGCCGTATACGTTTTGTCCGATCAACACCAGCTGGGGCATTGACAACCGAACCGTAGGTTTAAGAATTATTCAGGGTGCAGACTCCGCTACCCGTGTTGAGAAACGTGACGCGGGTGCCGATTGCAATCCTTATCTGTTGCTGGCCAGTGATATAGCAGCTGGCCTGGACGGAATAGAACAATCAATCGAACCTTCGGCACTGACAACCGGCAATGCTTACGAATCTGAAGACGCTGCCCCGATCCCCACAGATCTTAAAACAGCCATTGACCTGGCGCGTGGTTCTGACTGGTTAAAGGCACTGATGGGCGACGACATGTACGAGTTAGTGTGCCAGCAGAGCGAGCGAGAGCTCGATTTTTTTGCAGCACAGGTAACCGATGTTGAAACCGCCCGGTACCTGGATAACTTCTGATGAAGCTTGGCCACGTTACCGGCACAGTCACAGCAACCGTAAAAGACGCACAGCTGGTCGGCAGTAAGTTGTTACTGGTTGATGTCGTTGATAGCAGTGGTGCAGTTTTAACACCTGCTGCAGTGGCGTTTGACACGGTAGGGGCAGGCGTTGGAGACGATGTGTTGCTGGTGCAGGGAACAGCTGCAAGGCTCGCATCCGGTACGTCGGCACTGCCGGTAGATCTATCTATTATCGCGGTGGTTGACGATGTCACCGTCGCCAGACAAACAAAGAAATCGAGGAATTAATCATGGCTAAACCTGCTGCCGGACAAACCGCACTTGGTATGATAGAAACACGTGGCGTCGTTGCGTCAATTGAAGCGGCAGACGCTATGGTAAAGGCTGCCAGCGTCACACTGGTTGGTCAGACTAAGGCGGGAGGCGGGCTTGTAGCGACACTCGTTCGCGGTGAAGTCGGTGCCGTTAAAGCGGCCACAGATGCAGGCGCGACTGCGGCTAACAAGGTAGGTGAAGTCGTTGCCGTGCACGTGATAGCACGTCCGCACGATGAACTCGAAGCGATTATCTCCACGCTGGGTGCAGGCTCTGCAGCATAAAAGGTGCAAAGTAGAGAGAAAGCAGCATGAGTGGCGATTTCGCTGCATTTACAGCAGCTGTAAGCAGTGCATCGACGGTTAAAGATGACACATCGGTTGCAGCGTTTTCACGCGTGGCGGTGCTCGGTGGCGGGGCAGATGCAAGACTGATCTGCGCACTGTGTCTTGCTGAAGAAAAACAGGTAACGCGGTTTTCTGCCTATGGTGCCGAACTTGAACTACTGCGCACCGGCAGTGGCGTGACACTGCGCGGTGCGGGACCAGTGGGCACATACCAGGTTGATCGCGAAGGTGTGCCCGGTATTCAAACTACCGCTGAACTCGACAGGGCCGTCAGTGATGCCGATCTGATCTTTCTAACCGGTCCTGTCCACAAGCAACGAACCTACGCCATGGTGCTGGCCAGTCATCTGCGTGACGGTCAGGTACTGGTGCTGGCTCCGGGCAGATCGTTAGGCGCGCTTGAGACTGCCT
>CAKZVB010000178.1 GCA_937922015.1 uncultured Granulosicoccaceae bacterium | reverse complement strand
TTTGTAACAGTCAATGCTGCAGAAATACCGACTATTATTGTGGCACTCGTCTGAGCACGGGATCCCGCCAGTGCATCTGAAATTACCCGGACTATTCTCTCATGCAAGCCGTACGTCGATTTTATTTATCTTCGATTTCGGATGCCGGGCGTTCAAGCTGTGCAAAGGCCTCAAACATCCAGTGCCTTATTGCCAGTACCATCGTGGTGCCCTGTCGCTGAGACAGAGGTAGTTTGCGTTCTTCACGAACCATGTCATCAAATAATTGACCTATCGAATGCAGTCGGTCAAGAATCTGCTGGCGGGCGACGATAGAAATATCGCCGTTTTTTACCAGACGCAAAGAGTCACCTTCAGTAAAGCTGGTATTAAAAAATGGTCCCTGAACCTCTTTTCTAAAGTAGCTTTCTATCGGTCCGTCAGGTTGCCAGTTGAAGTTGCTGGCAATGAGTGGCTTGACCTTGTTGCCGGGTAACAGCTCGATAAATTTCATGCGATCAAGCCGTGCCAGATAGCGTATGCCCTCGACCTCGGTAAGTTGGTATCGACTAAGTATGTCAGCGAATGTCCAGTGATTGACCAGGCAGTATGCTGTGAGCAATAGCTTTGGATCACTGATGAGCTCGGCTTCCTGTTCAACAGACAGACACTGTAGCTGCTTGCCTGCACTTTCACTTAGCTGGATCAGATCTCCCAGATCCATTGCCAGAATCTCACAGATTTTGTCCAGACGGGCCAGCGTCATATTGCCACTTGAGAACATCTGCTTGACTGCAGACTCTGACAACTCCAACTCTTTTGCCAGTTCACGATAAGTGACGCCATTGAGTTTGAGCTGGTTTTTAATTTCGTGAACTAGTCGGGTCGCTTGTGCCATTGGAGTACAGTAATTCTAGACTGACAAGTCATTTATTCTAGACGATTTCCGAAACGGTGGCGAAAAACAGTTCCCTGGCCGACACTTGCCCCACATTCAATCGAGAGGGCGAAGCCATGAGTTTGTTGAAACGTTTTGTTACCACCGTGCACACCAGTGTCGACCGAACACTGGCAAGCATCGAAAATCACGAGGCAGTGGTGGATGCTGCATTGAAAGATAGCCGTGAAGCCGTGGTTAGAGCCAGGGTGCGTCTCGGGCGTCTGGAGAAGGACGGCAGGCAGCAGCGGGATCGGGTGTCAGAATTAAGTAGTGAAATAAATCTCTGGAACGAACGCGCCAAATCGGTCGCCGCAGAGGACCGCGCTAAAGCGCTGGCCTGTATCCAGCGACGCAAGCAACGCGAAAGTGATCTGGCGTTGGCTCGGGAGCAGTTGGCTGAGCATGAAAAGATCATCAGGCGTGTGCGCGGCACTATAGAAGAATCTGCTAATAGGGTTCAGGCACTGCAAAATCAGCGCAACCGGATGCGCTCACGTGAAGCAGCCGCCCACGCCGGGCGCATTGTCAATGCGCTGGATGGCAAGGCGGGTGATGATGTGGAAGCGGCTATCGAACGATGGGAAGTGACCGTTGGTGAATGCGAGATGATGACCGACTCAATCTGGCCGCTCAATACCACTGACGACGAGCTTGCACAGGGGTTCTCTTCGCAGGAGCAAACGCGCCTGCTTGAAGATGAACTTGATGAGTTGCTTGCCGGCGGAGGAACTAAAGATGAGTAGCTCAAATACCATGGCACAATCGCCGTCCGCCTATACGGACACAGCAACTGCAGTTGATGATCAGGAAGATGGTCAGGCCGCCACTGCACAGGTTGACAATGGCCGGTCCGTGTCCGAGGCCGGCGCGAGCGACATCTCTGATAACACCACTGATACCAAACCGTCCGGCTCTTACTTTGAGATCGTGCGAAAGTATGCGTCCTTGTCGGATGTACTGCGTATGACTGGTGCGCTGGCAGTTGCGATTGCGATGGGATTATTTTTACTGGAAGGTGTCGATGTAAAAAATGATCTGTATCGATTTCTAACAATGCTCGGCTTGACCTCTGCACTTACCGCCGCCGGTTTTCTAATGAGCATGGTGCTAAAGGAACAACGCGGCAGCAGGGTGTTTATCTCTCTGGGGCTGTTGTCAGTACCAGTGAATTTTACCGTATTTGGCGCACTGATCTACTCAGTAACACCGCTGGATTCCATGGCTGCATTTTACCCGGGCTTTGCACACTGGACAGCAACCGCTGCAGATATGTCAATCGCTTTGATAGGCGGGGCTGTAGTGCTGTTGCCGGTTGTCTGGCTGGGGTACTCGGTGTTGGCCCGGTCGGCCAGAAGCTGGTTGAGTGCAGCATTGATACTGGGCAGTGCCGTGTTGATTATTCCGGTTCGACAAGAGCTATGGGCGGCAATGCTGGCGCTTGGCTCAACGGTGGCGATCTGGTCTATCTGTTTAAAAAACTCAAAAGATTCACTGGCTCTGAAAACTGCTGAGGGAAAATTTGCAGTCGCACTGCTGTTTGTCGCACCGATCATCATAGCGGTTCGAAGTTTGATTCTGTATGAGGTGAGTGGTGTGCTGGTATTGACTCTTGCCGGTGGCTTCTATTTCTATATACGTCAACTGACAGCGCGGCGAGTTGAGAAAAATATCGTCACTACTTCGTTAATGATACTTGCTGCAATTGCTTCGGTCGTTGTCAGTGTGTCTGCAGGTGATGTTCTGGATCACTACATGGCTGGCAATTTACCAATGGTCTTCAGTGCAGTTATTCTACTGCTGCTGACCTTTGATATGTACTCGTTTTCACACAACAAAGATATGGCTGGAAACATAAGTGCGGTGATGGTGAGTATTGCCACTGTCAGTCTGGTGTTCACCGCCTTGGTCAGCGGATCAGCACTGATCACTATACTTAGTGCAGCTATTCTGCTGGTGGTCGCCGTTGTCAGCTATCTTGGCAGACTGCCGGCGGCGGCAAGCATCGCGGCGATCGGTGGCGTAGCAATAATGTTTCTAAATATTGATACGCTGTGGGCGATGATTGCCCGGACTGGTTGGTGGGGTATTGCGATTGGCGGTGCAGCGGCAATTGTTGCAGGATCAATGCTTGATCGGGCCGGCACGGTTGTGGGACTTAAACGTTAAGAAGTAATTTTAAGTGGTGTTGAGCGCCATACCATTGCGGTATGGCGCTTTTTGTGTTGCGGGTTATTTTGGCAGTTAAAATGCTTTTTGCGAATCTGCACGGTATTTGTTCGAGGGGACGAAACCACTTTTTTCGGCCGGTCGTTCGTCGGGTACCCAGAGCTTTCGATCGGGGTGCATGCCGGCGCCGTGGACTGCAGATACTGCCGACATTCGCATACGGTTTAACAGCCGGGTGTCTACCTCACCGCATGACGGGTGTATGCCGCCGTTGTCCGCGACTACCTTTTCCCAGGCTTTTTTTCGGGCATTGAAAATTGTCGGGTCGGATAGCTCGGTGCAGTTGAGCTCGTTGATGTTGAGATCTGCGATGATCTCGTCGCCGTCTTCAACAAAAGCAATCGGGCCGCCAAGGGCTGCTTCCGGCCCCACGTGGCCGATCACCAGGCCCACTGAGCCGCCCGAGAATCTGGCGTCTGTCATCAGACCCACGACAATATCTTTTTCCCGGCACAGCGTGGTGATGCGTGATGTTGAGTCCAGCATCTCCGGCATGCCCGGGGCACCGCTGGGGCCTTCGTAGCGCACGATAATCATGTCGTGATTTTTGAAACTGTCCGGTTCTTTTTCCAGTGTGTCCAGCAGGCCCTGTTCGCCGTCAAACAATCTGGCGCGACCTTTAAAGAGATTGTTTTCCAGGCCACCTTCAACACCTGCCAGTTTCAGTACCGCGCTGAATTCAGGTGACAGGTTACCGCCCAGTACACGCAAACCACCGGTCGGTTTATAGGGCTTTTCAACCGGATAGATCACTGTACCATCCGGCGCTGGCGGGTCTAGTCTGGCGACTTGTTCGGCCAGTGTTTCACCGGTACAGGTTAGTGTGTCACCATTTAACAAGCCGGCCTGCATCAGCTCTTTGACAATCGCCTGCACGCCACCTTTTAAGTCGATATCTACCATTGAATAGAGACCGTAGGGACGTGCATCGGTCAACACCGGTACCACGTGTTGCGACAGATGGTTGAATTCTTCCGGCGACATAATGTCTTTAGCGAAGTTGCTGTACCCGGCGGCGCGCGCAATCTCAGGTGCGTGCAGTAATACGTTGGTTGATCCACCAACAGCCATGGATACTATAATTGCATTGCGTATTGAGTCGCGAGTGACAATATCTCGTGGTGTATGGCCGCGTTCGATCATGCCCTGCAGGTAGGTGACGAGCTCGTTTGGAAACTCGTCTATACGTCTCGGGTCATCAGAGGGCGGGGCGACCATATGCAATGGTTGCATGCCGACTACCCCTAGAAAAGTCTGCATGGTGTTGTAGGTAAACATGCCTCCACAGCTGCCGTAACCGGGGCAGGCCTCGATGGCAATACGCTTTCGATAGTCGGCGTCGGGATGACTGGCTGCCTGAAACACGGTGACGATATCAAGCGGCTGTTCGGTGACCGAGTCCTTGCCGGGTCTAATGGAACCGTCGGACATTATGATGGCGGGCCGATTGTGCTCAAGCACGCCTGCGAGTGTGCCGACCGGTGGTTTGTCGCAGGCGACTACTGCAATAATGCCCTCAAGGCCACTGGCGCTTAGATGTTCACAAACGGTATCGTGGGTGACTTCGCGGCCAATGAGCGAGTAGCGCATTTCTCGTGTACCGTTTCGAATACCGTCTGAAGTGGCGACGGTATATTCCGGCTGCACCAGACGCATCGGGATTTGACCTTCGCCACGACCAAGGCGATCACGCAGGTGCTGGTGAATCACCTCGACTTTGCGTTGTACCCCCAGGTAGCACTGGCTGTCGCCCTTGGTGCCTATGACGCCGATTGATGGTTCATGGACCAGGTCAATATCGGCGCCCAGCTCTCTTGCTATTCCATAAGGCTGTGCGCTTCGGCCCGGGTTATGGTCAATTAAAACCGATTTTTTTTTGTTAGCCATCGACTTTGTTCGGTCCTGAAATTTAAGCGGAAAGAAGGCTATTGTAACCCGCCTTTAAGGGCAGGGCACGCCTCGTTGGTCCGGCTTTGATATTTTTCAATTTCGCGGGTGTGGACCGCTGATGTGTGCACCGGATCTCGACAGATCCGGCCACTACCGGCGTCAAAAAAAGCTTTACGCTGCAAGGGGTTAGCGAACGGTGATCCGATTGACTGTGCGACGCTCGAAAAGCTCGGGGCAATACGATTCGTTGTTGCACGCCGTAAAGGGCTCTGTCAGGCGTGCGCAGAGAACGCCGGTAGCACATAATCGGGCATCACTTCATGCTGTAGATACAGCTGCTGCAATTCATCTTCACTCACATGATCATTAATGCCCGTTCTGACCAGCACAGTAGCCAGGTCTTGTCCGGCCCCGCCCTTGATATCGTGTTCAATGCTGTCCCCCACACAGACGACTTCGCGGCGATTGTGTATCCCCTGTGTTGCCAATATGTGTTCATAGATCTCAGCATGGGGTTTTCCCAGCCAGATAACTTCGCCACCCCGTGCTTCATACCACTGCGCAACAGCGCCGGACGAAAATACTTTTCCGTGGGGGCCATAGGCCACCTTATCCGGGTTGGTGCAAACACAGGGAACATTCTTCTCAACAACGCTTTCCAGTGATTCACATAGTGAGGTTAAACCCTGTTGATCAAGAAGCTGACCGGACAGCAGTATTAGCTGTGCTTTACCAGCGGTGTCGACTTCGGTTAATTCAAGACCTTCTACTGCACCGCGATCATCATTGTTAGACAACACATAACAATTTGCCCCGGCCGCAAAGCGACTGCCTATGAATTTGTGCTTAAGTAAATTCCACGCTACTTCACCAGAGCTCACCAGTTCATCAAAACAATCCTCCCCAAAACCAAGGCTATGCATGCGCCGCTTGTTCACTGAGGCGCGTTTGCCGGAATTAGAGATAATAATTACCCGGCCTCCGCTTCGCTTCACGGTGCGCAATGCTTCAGCGGCACCAGGATAGGGTTCCGAGCCGTTGTGCAGCACGCCGAACTGATCCACGAGAAAAAAACGATAGCGCTGTATCAGATCATCTATGTGATCAAGATGGGTTATGGAGTTTGTATTCATCCCCGGTCGGCCATCGCATCGCGTGCCAATAATGCCGACCCCACGGCCGCCTCGGTAGACAGAGACTTATGGAACGGCAGTGCAAGTTGACGCTGCCTTATGTTTGTCCATTGGCTGTTCAAAGCACCGCCACCGACAGTTCGCATCGACACCTGCTGTGGCGCACCCAATTGCGCTAATCGTTGATAACCCAATGACTCGATTGCCGACATACCTGCAAGTAGCTCATGCAAAAATTCAACATCGCTTTCGGGCCTTGGCGATAACCGTGGTTGCCAGTTGCTATCGTTATGTGGAAAACGCTCACCGACCGTCAGCAAAGGGTAGTAGTCAAGTGTTGCTGCCTGATCGGTGTTTATTTGTGAAGACAGTTTATCGATTTCGTCTGCACTGAAGTAGTGAGCCAGCACAGCACCGCCTGTGTTTGATGCACCACCAGCTAACCATTTGTCCCCGATGCGATGACTATAGACACCGTAGGCAGGATCAAACAACGGTTGATGACATAGCATCTTCATGGTGATTGTTGAACCCAAAGCGGTGACGCAGTCTCCGATGTTCTCCGCACCGGTCGCCAGAAACGAAGCACAACCATCGGTTACCCCTGCGACTACTTTGGTATTTTGTGTAAGACCATAACGATTAGCCATGGTAGACAATAGTGTACCGGTGACAGTTCCGGCCGGTACGACTTCGGGTAGCATGGCAACCTTCATCGAGGTGTCGGCAAGCCAGTGCGGCCAGCACCGGTTCACGGGATCATAACCTGTCTTTAACGCATTGCTTTCGTCAGTGATATTAAATCGACCTGAAAGCTGGCCAGCTATCCAGTCTGCCTGATGGATAACCTTCACTGCCCCTGGTGTTGTCTGTAGCACTATGGCTCTGGCCAGTGCAGAAGATGCTCCGTGTACCGCACTTTCAGCCGGAGCATGTACACTGATCTGTTGCAGTACGTCAGCGCGGTTGACAGTGTCGTTATACATCAGGGCATTCAGTAACGGATTACCAGCGGCATCTATGGGTAGCACCGTGCCAGAGGTTGCATCGACACACACAGCGCTAACGGGCACATCGATTGAGAGATCGGTCAGTGCGGTATGGAACGCGGCCAGCCACACCATCGGATCTCGATGATTACTGCCGTGATCTGCCATAGAAGACCTGGCAGACCTAAGCAGTTGCCCCGTCGAATCAACCAGCGCTGCACGCACGCCGGAGGTACCGACATCAATACCCAGGGTACTCGCATTGACCATCAACCGTCTGACCTCTTCAATTTGCCGACTTGTCAGCAGGCGCTTCGGCAATGCTCTCTGCTGCCGCCACCAGACCAGGACTATCCGGAATAATGACGTCCGCCGCTGTTTGATTGTTATCGAATAAAAACCTGACTATAGCACGGGACAGACGGCGGCAGAGGGCGGTCAAGGTTGCTGGATAAGTTGTCGCTGTGCGTCGGGGGCTATGACAGAAATGTTGTTTTCACAGGCTCGATCAAGCGACTTGTTTTGCACCCTGTTTGATCAACCCGGCACGCTGAATAGCCTCACAGAAAGGCTTGTGAACAATGCAGGCCAGGCAACTGCCAGAGAAGTAAATCAGCAATTGAGCCAAAGTTGTGACCTGCATCTGTACGAGTTGACGAAACGATGAACCAGGTCAGATTTACATTTCCAGACAGGTATGCGGCGTGCATGCCAGATTGATCAGGAGTGGTGTTGAAAGAATTGGAATAACCGGACTCTCGCTCACACGTGCAATGTGGCCGGGTTCATCGCATTTTTTCATCCGGAGTATAAGTCGTATTAAGCCGAAGTGCCCGAAAAGCATTCGGAAACGTCCATTGGTAGAACCACTCGAACCACGTGTGTTGTTCTCAGCAGATTTTATTCCCTCTACTCAAGGTGATTTGAATTTAGCTGATGTCTACGAGACGGATCCGAATGTATCGCTGATTGCTCTGCAGCACGGTAGCAACGTCAGCGATGTTGTCTCCAACGCAGAACCCGGCACTCCGGATGTGCAGCGGGATTATGCCGCTGCGCGTGACCAAAGTACCCTTGGCGATCGCATCCATTTCCGGAATGAAGCCGAGTCAAATCTGCGCGACTCTAATAGTGCAACATCTCAGATCTATTCTGCTAAGGATGACTCCTATCCCGCTGCACCAATAACCGTTAATTCATCGGCAGATGCAATATCACAAGCTACAACTGATGAAAACGCTCTGTCTGCTCAACCGCTTTATCTGATAATAAAAGATGCTTCTGTCAGTAATGAGCGCGCATTCATAGATGAACTAAAGCGATCACAACCCGATGCTGTCGAGTGGATAGAGATAGCTATTGATAGCGACGATGACGGTGTCAACGAATTAACTGACTTGCTCGACGGCGTGACTGAGATCAGCGGCATTCATATTGTCAGCAGTGGCACAGAAAGCTTCGCTCTGGGGAGGCAGTCTATTGACGCGGACTCGCTGGCGTTGTACCACAATGAAATTAAAAAATGGGGCGACACACTTGTTGACGATGCAAGGGTCACGCTACATGGTTGTGATCTGGGCAGCTGCGTTTTAATTGATACCCTGAATGATCACACCGAGATGGTTTTTACATCTGCATCAGAGGCCCGACATATTGCTGCAGATCCCGAGCCTCTCGATTTAGCAGATTTACCTGACACCGATCCATTAGAACCCGCTACCGAACTGATCTTTGTTGATTACCGGACGCCGGATGCACAGGCGTTGATCGACGACGTTAAAGGCAAAGGCGCTGACGAGGTAAATTATAAAATTGTTTTTCTCAATGCAGACGATAACGGCATTGATGTAATAACAAACACCCTCGAGCAATTCGACACTATCGCAGCCGTTCATATCATCTCTCATGGTTCAGACGGTAGTGTGCAACTTGGAGCGCAGGTATTAAACAAGGAGGCGCTTCAGGAGTACTCGAACGCCATTGGCAGTTGGCAGAAATATTTAGCGGATGACGCTGACTTACTGATCTATGGATGCGATGTCGCCGCGACCGTTGACGGTCAGTCTTTTATCGATGAGCTGGCGTATGTCACCGGCGCAGACGTTGCTGCCAGTAACGACGCCACAGGTAATGAAGAACTGGGTGGTGACTGGGAGTTTGAATATACTGTCGGCTCCATTGAGGCAGAGCTTGCACTGAGCTTCGACATGCAAGCCAGTTACGCTGCTGCGCTGGCCACAGTCACCGTAGACAATATGGTAGATGCAGTAAATGGAGATACGTCGTCCATCGCTAATCTTGTCGCTGACGATGGCGGGGATGGCATCTCACTTCGAGAGGCGATTCTCGCAGCCAATGCGACCTACAACATTGCCGATACCATCTTTTTAGGTTCTGGCGTGCATATGCTGTCGCTGTCAGGTAGCGGAAACAGCCTTGGCGACCTGGATATAAACACCGATATTCAAATTTTGGGCGCGGCCGACGGCAGTACAATCATTGATGCCTCGATGTTAAACGATCGTGTCTTCCATATACAAAACCAGGATACGGTATTCCGAAATCTTACGATTCAGGGTGGGGTTACATTTGAAACCGCAGGTGGAGGAGGGGTCCTTGTCGCCGGCGGTGCGGCGACGGCAGAGTTTCATAATGTTGTTATCTCAGGCAATGCGGCAGACATCGGTGGCGGGGTTCGAAGCTCAGGTAAATTGACGGTCATAGACTCAACGTTTGACGGTAATATTTCGACTGATGAAGGAGGGGGCGTAGCGCTTTCAGACGGAAATAACCGATTCGAGAATGTCACCTTCACTGATAACACAGCCGGGTCTTACGGAGGAGCAATCTTTGTTTCCAATGGGATCAATGAATTTACCAACGTTACTATTTCCGGAAATACAGCGGCGACCGCCGGCGGCGGGATCGCCGTGACCAGTGGCACAGCCACGATAGACAATGCCACTATCACCGATAATGTAGCCGCGTCTGGTGGCGGGTTGTCTCGTACCAGCGGTAACGTCAATGTGACAGGATCTATCATCGCTGACAACGATGGCACGAGTAACGTTGAGGTGGCTGGCACGATCAATTCGGGTGGCAACAACATCATTGGCGACAACCCCGGAGATTCAGCTGGCGGAAATGGTTACGTTGCCGATGATCTGTTGGATCAAACCGGGCTGTCTCTGGGTCCGCTGGCCGACAATGGCGGACAGGTTCAAACCCATGAACTGTTGAACGGAAGCGTCGGTGTTGACGGCGCGGGAGCTGCAACGGCAGGTGAAACAGATGGTCGGGGATACTATCTTATCGATCCTCTTCGGGATATCGGTGCATTTGAACGCAACGCGGTACCGCCGCTGGAAGCCGCACTGGTGGCACATTTTGAATTTGAACAAGGCAGTGGGACAACCGCTGTCGATTCCTCTGTAACCAATAACGACGGCAGCATCGTGGGTGCTGCAGCCTGGACAAGTAGCAGTGCTGTCGGTAGTCAGGCGATTGATTTATCCGGTGACACTAGTGCAAACAACACCTTCGTCAATGTTCCGGATAATTCAGCCTACGATTTTGGCACCGGCGATTTTTCGATTTCGCTCTGGTACAACATGGTGACGCCGACGGAAACGGTGCATCTTGTTGGCAACACCGATGGAAATGCCACTAACACCGGCTTTCGAATAGCGGCCAGCGCTGGTGGCCAGGTTATGTTTCAGCGAAGCAGCGGTACTGTGTTTGGCACTGTAGGTGTAGCTGCCCCATTCGACGGACAATGGCACCAGCTGATCGTTTCTCTGGATGCAGGTGTTGTAAAAATATTTATTGATGGCGTGGAGCAGGTAGCTGCGGTTGTCGACACGGCTAGCAATGTCAATTCGAGTTGGCCGCTGACGATAGGTGCAGTCGACGCAGTCGATGATGATTTTGAAGGTAAGCTTGACGATGTGCGAATCTATGCGCGAGCGTTGACCGATACCGAAGTTGTTATGCTTGCTGCTGCCTCGGGAGGCGATTCGAGTGGTTCCAACACCGCGCCGACATTCTCGGGTACGCTTGATGGTATCGCATCCTACACCGAAGGATTCATAGCTGGCGCTGTGATGGACGCAGACGTGACGATCTTTGATACTGAATTGTCTGCGATTGATGACTTCGGCGGAACCACGCTGCAGCTGCAGCGAGTCGGTGGAGCCAACCCGGATGACAATTTCAACCGCAGCGGGGCATTGTTTTTTACCGGCAGCACGTTCACTTTATCTGGCGTTCAGAAAGGTAGCTACTCTGCGACGCCGGGACAATTGACTCTGACGTTCGACACAGGTGTCAGCAACGATGATGTCAACAGTGTGATGCAACTGCTGGCGTATCGAACGTTCGTTGACAATCCGCCCGCCAGTGTGGATATCGAATGGACGTTTAATGACGGAAACCCCGGATCGCAGGGTTCCGGCGGGGCGCTGGACATCGTTGGCACGACCACGGTCAACATCACCGGCGTTAACGATAAGGCAACCGTAGATCTGGATGTCGGAGATCAAAGCGGTGCGACCGACGGCGGCTTCAATACGGTGTTTGATGGTACGCCTGTTTTGATTGCAGGCTCTGATGCCATCCTGATCGATCCGGATTCGACAACCATGCATCGGATGGATGTAGAGGTTACCAACGTGCTGGACGGAGCAAGCGAGTTTTTGAGCGTGGACACCTCGGCTTACGCAAACATCAACACACTCGCCTATAACCCTGCAACTGGCTCCCTGATCATCTACGGAACGGGAACTGCTGCCGAGTACCAGGCGATTCTGCGAAGCGTCGTTTATCACAACTCTGAAGTGACACCGGATCCAACAACGCGTGTCATCAGTGTGAAAGTCACAGATGGCAGTGGTTTTGGCGACAAGAGCTACACCAACGTCACCATGGCATCCGGTCCCACTGATCTTTCGAGCGGTATAGAACTGAACACCGATGGAGGTAACGATGCCTATTTGATCGCCAACGACGGCGGAGCAATCTTTGGCGGTGCGACGGCACTGACAGTCGAAACAAATTTTGCGGGCATACCTTCTGTCACAAAAACACCATTGATTGCCTATGCGGCAGGCGCTGCCGGTGGTAATGACCTTTACGTCAACATCGAACCAGGCGGAGACCTGTCGTTTTATATTGACGGCGTCGGTCAGGTGTCAAGCGCCCTTGACTACACGACGCTGCTGAACGGTGAGAAACATTCACTTGCACTGAGCTGGGATAATGCCCTTGGGAGCTGGGCGGTTTATGTTGATGGCCAGTTGCTGGATTCAGGAACGGGGTTTGCCGCGACCCGCGTGCTTGCCGGGTCGGCGGGCACCGGAGAACTTGTTTTCGGCCACGACCAGGATTCCGTCGGTGGCGGCTTCGATCCCGACCGGGCATTTCAAGGCACGTTCTACGATGTGCGCATCTGGAATACCGTTCGTAGCGACATTGAAATTGCGGCGATCTATGAACAAAAGCTTGATCCGGCTAGCCTGCCGGGCGATCTGATTGCCAACTGGCAGTTTGACGGCTTCGATGGAGCAAACGAAATCGTTGATGTGGTGAGCGCCAACAACCTTAGTGTCGGGCACGCCACCGGCAACGGGTTTGTTGTCGGCACGCCGATCAACGACCTGAACGTCGACGAGAATTCCACTGACAACACGAGTGTTGGATTCGTAGTCGCCAGCGGTGTAGATTATTCCACTAGTGGAGTCCATGGCGGATTCACGTTTTCGCTAAGTGAAGATGCCAATGGGCGTTTTGCGATCGACAGCGATACTGGTGAAATTATCGTCAGTGATGGTTCACAGCTCAACCACCAGGCCAATTCAGCTCATACCGTTACGGTCGAAGTCTCCGACGCTTTGGGCAACACCTACGACGAAGACATAACCATTGCGGTCAACGATATCAATTTAGCGCCGGTTTTCAGTAATCTCGATGACAACCCGACCTTTATCGAAGGACTTGATCCGGTCACTCTGGACGCGGATGTCACGATTTTCGATGCAGATCTATCGGCGATTGACATTTTTACCAACGCGCAACTCATCGTGGGCCCGGCAAACGACGGACATCGAATAGGAATAAACGGTTCACCGGTAAGCTTGTTTTCCCCGATCATAGTTCAGGGAATCAACATCGGATCCGTCGGGGTTTTAACGCTAGACAGTAGTGATATTGCTTTTCAACCATTTCACTTTAACAGCAATGCGAACAACGCGTTAGTGAATGCATTCATGCAGTCGTTGACCTATGAGTTCACGGACGCGAATCCGCCGGCAAGCGTGGACATTTCCTGGACTTTTAACGATGGAAATTCCGGTGGCCAGGGCGCCGGTGGAGCTCTGGAAGTGACGGCGACAAGCACGGTTAATGTTGCCGCCAACAATGTGCCAGTGATCGACGTCAACGGTGCGGCGGCGGGTACTGATGTATCGTTAACCTTCAGTGAAAACGATGCGGCGATCTTTCTGGCTCGTGATTCGATTGTCGATGAGTTTGGCGAAGACGACATCGTCTCGTTGACCCTCACGGCATCGGGGTTCGGTTCAACTAATAGTTCGGATACGTTGCAGATCGTAGGTTTAACTTTAAATCCGGGGGTGCCCTATTCCAATAGTGTTTCATTTTATGGCGGCGTGATTGTAGACTTTACCTACGACGGTAATGAAAAGGTTACGTTCACAAACCGGACAGGGGCCACTGATCCCATCCCACCATTGTATTTACAATCGCTTGTTAGCATCCTTGCCTATCGGAACACCAGCGATAGCCTCGTTACAGACAACATTGATTTTCAGTTTACGTTAGAAGACTCAATCGGTCAGCAGTCAGCGATTGCAACTTCAACCGTTTCCGTTGCTGCGGTGAATGATGCACCGGAATTCCTCAACGTCAATCAGACTGTGACACCGTTCATCAATGAGATTCACTACGATAATAACGGACTGGACGAAGGAGAAAGGATCGAAATCGCGGGAGCTGCGGGCACCGATCTGACAGGGTGGTCCGTGGTTCGATACAACGGAAGTAACGGCCTGGTTTATGGCACCGATGCGTTGGTCGGTACCATCGCCGATCAGGGACAAGGCGTCGGGACAGCGGTTGTCAACTTCCCGGCTAACGGGCTTCAGAACGGCGACAGAGACGGGATCGCTTTGGTTGATGACACCGGCGCTGTGTTGCAGCTGCTGAGCTGGGAGGGGAATTTCACCGCGGTTGACGGGCCTGCTGCAGGAATGACTTCGATCGATATCGGTGTCGTTGAAGACTCTCACTCACCGCGAGATACATCAATACAATTGACAGATGCAGGCTGGGTGGCAGAAATCGCTGAAACATTCGGTACGCAGAATACCGGCCAGAATTTTTCACGGCTATTCGATAACTATCCATCGCAAAGCGTTGCCGAAGGCGGCCAGTTAGTGTTCTCGGACGCATCCGGTAACGCGATCACCATTGGTGATATCGACGCCCTTGGTGCTGAGCTGGCTGTGACCCTGGAAGTAAGTAATGGCATGCTGTCGCTCGGTTCAACAAATGGACTCAATGGCCTGGCCGGTAATGGATCTTCAGCGGTAGTGTTTACCGGAACCCTTGCTGATATCAATTCGGCTTTGGATGGACTGACGTACAACGCAGGTGGCGACTACTTCGGCTTCGACCAACTAACGCTGACAGTAGACGACCAGGGCAACACGGGTGCGCCTGGAAACCTGACCGACGTTGCGACTGTGCAGATCGATGTAACTCCTGTCAACGACGCACCCACGCTCTCAAATATTGAAGCGATACCTGTTGGGTATACCGAAAACAGTGCGCCTGTCGGTATCACCGGTAACCTGACACTGGCCGATGTTGATGACACTGTCATTGAATCCGGCACTGTGTCTATCAGCGGTAACTATGTGGCAGGTGAAGACGTACTGAGCTTCACTAATCTTTCAGGAATCGCCGGTGGGTGGAACGCGGCAACAGGTGAATTAACGCTAACAGGTTCAGCGACGCTGGCACAGTATGAATCAGCACTGCAAACCGTCGCTTACCATAACACCAGTGATAATCCGGACACGACAACCAGAACGGTTTCCTTTTCGATCAATGACGGTGAACTCAATTCCAATACGTTATCACGTGACATTACCATTGAAGCCGTTAACGATACACCGTTAATTGACCTCAATGGCGGAGCGTCGGCAGGGACCGGTCTGTCGCAAACCTTTATTGAGAATGATCCCGCGCTGCGAATTTCACCTCTGGGCGCTGTCGATGGATTTGGCGAAGATGATATTGTCTCGTTGACGATCGAAGCAGCCGGGTTTGGAGCGACTGGCAGTGCGGAGTCACTCGACTTGTCCGGTCAGCTTGTTCAGGCCGGTACCCCGTTAACTGACAGCCTGATACTCTTTTCCGGAGCCACTGCCGTCTTTGTATACAATGGCTCGGAGATAATTACCGTGAGCAGCGTGGCTGGTGAGACTTTGTCCACGGACGATCTGCTTCATTTTATTCGTTCGATTTCATATCAAAATCCAAGTGACAAGCCGATAGCAGGTGACATAGATTTTGGCTTTACTCTGCAGGACTCCGGTGGATTGCAGTCTGCCATTGCAATATCCACAGCCGCTGTTGTGCCTGTCAATGACGCCCCCGTGCTGTCAACCATTGAAGCACTGCCGGTCTATTACACTGAAAACAATCCACCACTCGGCATTACCGGCAACCTGACACTGGCTGATGTTGATGACGATAATATAGAAACTGCCACTGTCACCATCAGTGGTAACTTCGCGCCAGGTGAGGATGAGCTGGTCTTTACTAATCAGCCTGGTATCGCCGGCTCCTACGACGCCGGTACCGGTGCGATGACTCTGACGGGCAATGCATCTGTTGCGGATTATCAGACCGCTATGAGAGCCGTTGCGTACAACAATACCAGTGATAATCCGTCCACCCTCACTCGTACTGTGAGCTTCGAGATTGACGACGGGGAAGTACCGGGTAACACACTCAGCAGAGAGATTGAATTCAATGCTGTCAATGATGCACCGGTAATATCCGCTATAGAAACGACGCCGGTGCAGTACACAGAAAACGATCCTGCGGTGCTGCTAACGAGCAATCTTTCTCTTGCAGACATTGATGATATCAACCTCGATTCCGCCAGCGTGACGATCTCCGCGAATCTTTCCATTGATGAAGACCTGCTAGTGTTTACCGATCAAGCCGGCATCAGCGGACTTTATGACAACAACACCGGGACCCTGACCTTGACAGGATCCGCATCAGTAATGGATTACCAGACTGCTCTGAGGAGCATTACCTATCACAACACCAGTGATGCTCCCTCTGATCTGACACGTACGGTCTCCTTTGAAATCAGTGACGGTGATGACAACAGCAACATACTAATTCGTGACATTGACCTTGCTGCTGTTAATGATGCTCCGGTACTGTCGGGCATAGAAGTGCTGCCGGCTTCCTATTCCGAGAATGGGTCACCGGTAATCATCACCGCCAGCCTCTCTGTAACGGATGTCGATGATCTGCTTATTGATTCTGCTGCGGTGTCGATCAGTGACAACTTTGCCCCGGGTGAAGATATATTAGCGTTCACCGATCAGCCTGGTATTACAGGCACTTACAATGTTGCCAGCGGTGTGCTGACGCTGAGCGGCTCATCAAGTGCTGCCAGCTACCAGGCAGCGTTAAGGACAGTCACCTATGAAAACATCAGCGATAATCCTTCTGATCTGACCCGTACCATCAGTTTCGCGGTTTCTGATGGTGAGGTCTTCAGTAACCCGGGCACGCGTGCACTCCAGGTTATCGCGGTAGATGACGCTCCGGTGCTTTCCGCGATGGAAACGGTGCCCGCTGCTTTTACTGAAAAAGGCGCTCCGATCACTATCACTGGAAACCTCTCGGTCTCGGATGTAGACGATATTCTTGTTGATGGCGCTACCGTCTCTATAGCCGGTGATTTCAACCCGTCTGAAGATTCTCTACTCCTGCCGGACACTTCCGGGATCGAAGGGTCCTACGATTACGAATCAGGAGTACTCACATTAACCGGTACTGCCAGTGCTGCAGACTATCAGACAGCACTGCAGAGTGTTACCTATCACAACAATAGCGATAACCCTGATATTGCCGACCGATCCATAGACTTTGTAGTCACTGTCGGTGAACTGTTTAGTAACACCCTTACACGCACTATTGAAATTACACCAGTCAATGACCCACCACAGTTGTCCTGGTTAGAGACATCGCCACTTGTGATCAACGAGAGCGGTGTTGTCACTGACTTAACTTCAACTATTGGTCTCCATGATGCGGATGATACCGTCATTCAATCGGCGACCATTGCGATCACCACCAACTTCTCAGCCGGCAACGACTTACTGACTTTTACCGATCAGGCGGGCATTACCGGCAGCTTTGATTCAGCCGCCGGAGTTCTGACACTGAGCGGAAGTTCGAGCCTGCAGAACTATGAAGCAGCGCTTCGCACAGTGGGATTCGTGAATACCAGTAATGACCAAGCCTCCGGTACTCGTACTGTTGAGTTCTCTGTGCGCGATAACGCAGACAATAGCAACATGCTTTTGCGTCAGCTCATTGTGGTTGATTCAAATGACCCGCCGGTGATTGCCAATACTGAAGTCTCGCCGTTGCGATACCTGGAAGGCTCCGGTGCTGTGTCTGTGACACAAACTCTTAGTCTGGCAGACCTGGACAACAATACGCTGCAGTCAGCCCGGGTGATGATCTCGGCAAACTTTACTGCCGGTCAGGACTTCCTCGAGTTCACTGAACAGTCGGGTATAACCGCTACTTACAACGCAATGACTGGCATCCTGCAATTATCCGGTACCGCTGGTATCGCTGACTACCAGACTGCTCTGCGCTCTGTGTCCTACGCCAACTACAGTGACAACCCGTCAGTGCTTTTACGTACTGTCGACTTTCTGGTCGATGATGGTGACGCTGTTAGCAATATCGCTTCGCGTGATATTGTCCTCACCTCAAGTAATGACAACCCCGTGTTGATCGACATTGAGAGCGACCCGCTTACCTATACTGAAAACCAGCTACCAATCAACGTCACAAGTTCACTAATCGTCAATGATGCCGACGATAACTTGCTCGAAAATGCCAGTGTCGCAATCACCGGCAACTTCATCGCAGGGCAGGACATGCTGTCTTTCGAATCGGCAGCAAACATCTCCGGGTCCTTTGATGCTAACACCGGAGTGCTGTCGTTGTCGGGTACCGGCACACTGGCTCAATACCAGAGTGTACTGCGATCAGTTACCTACCAAAACCACAGTGACAATCCTTCTGCGCAACCAAGAACGGTTGAGTTCAGTGTCGGTGACCCGCTATCAAACAGTAATATAGTCAGCAGAACCATCGTGGTGCAAAGCGTCAACGATGCTCCCTCAGGCACTGACAACAGCATCAGTTTTCTCGAAGATACTGACTATGTGCTGGCAACTGCTGATTTCGGTTTCACCGATGTGCTCGATAACCACAGTTTTGCGGGCGTCATTATTCAGAAATTACCGTCGTTGGGCACGCTTTCTCTAAACGGTGCTGTGGTTGACAACGGGAAATTTATAGCGATAGATGATATTTCCACAGGTAACCTGTTGTTTACACCGCAGGCTGATGCAAGCGGTAGTGCTTATGATAAACTGGAATTCCATGTCGTTGATGACGGTGGCACCAGCCTCAACGGGATCGATACCTCGGTCACGATCAACGACATCACTTTCAATGTTGTCAACATAAACGACCAGCCGCGTGGTACCGACAATTTTATCTCCATACGGGAGGACACCAGCTATATATTCACCTCCGACGACTTCGGCTACTCTGACCCCCTCGACAACGATCAGTTTCAGGCAGTCACAATAGTTACACTGCCTGATAGTGGCTTGCTGGCACTCGATGGTGAAACTGTTGACTCCGGCACCATTGTCAATGTGGCATTGATCGACGCAGGCTTACTGACATTCACCCCTGCGCCCGATGCCAATGGCCCCGGCCATAACGGGTTCGCATTCCAGGTTCATGATGACGGTGGCATCAACAATGGTGGGCTTGCCATTGATCAGATCGAAAACCGTATCAGTTTCGACTTAGCCGGGGTTAATGATGCGCCACTGCTGATCAATAATGGCGCTACGGTCGATGAAGGCAGTGACAATACCTTAACCACTGAGGTGCTTTTCGCCACCGATGCTGACGATCCGTCACCGCAAGAGCTGACCTTTACTATCAACAGTCTGCCGATTAACGGTACGTTACTTCTAAACGGAAGCGCGGCATCTGTTGGCGCCACATTTACCCTTGAACAATTGCAGCTTGACCAGCTGCGCTACGCTCACGACGGATCCGAAACTACTACTGACTTCTTTGACATTCAGGTCAGTGATGGTGGTGAAGATGGCACTATGCCGGCAGTCGGTCGGTTCGAGCTTTCGATCAACGAAGTCATCGATGCCGCACCTGACATTGACAATGAAACAGTCACGCTTGAGTTCGGTCAGCTGTTTGATTCACAAAGTGGAAGCCAGCTCGAGTCCGGTGTTAACTCTCTGGCCATTGAATCTATAAGTTACAACCCTCGACTAATCGTATCCATCGAAACCCCGCCCTCGCGCGGGGTGCTGGACATCAATAGCGACGGTACATTCAGCTATCAGCACGACGGCAGCGCGGTATTACAAGACAGCTTCCGCTATCGCGTGACTAACGAAGACGGGATCTTTGCTATCGCCACCGTGGAAATCAACATCGAACCTCCTGTCGCCAGCGCCTTTGACAGACCAGCTGATTTTGTGTCCGCATTCGAGACGATACAAACAGAGCAGCGGCAGAAAGACGATCAGGAACAGGAGACAGAGGTAGTGGAGGCCTCAGCGCCAGCAGAAAGTGAGGGGATGACTCAACCGGGGCAACCTGATTTTGATCCCGCACCGGACTCTGCATTCGTGTTTTCAGAATCGGGAGACACTGATCTGATCGTTGAAGAAGTCACAACCCTCGATGAGCTTATCGCCGGTCCGCTGAACCAACGGTTAGCGGACACCTTTCTGGATGAGCTGGAAGTAAGACAACACAATACCATTCAGCTCGATGTTTTGGGCAACACTGACGTGGCAGTAAATACAGTGGGGTTTAATATTCTGGCTGAAGTTAATACCGTTGATCTCCATGATGTAGTCACGAATAAGCGCTTTGTCGATGGTTTGCAGCAACTCGACCAGGACTTACAGGACTCCGAAGAATCCAGCAATCGGCGTTACCAACTGGCCAATGATACAGCTATCGGGGTTTCACTCAGTGCAACGGCTGGAGTGCTTGCCTGGGCACTTCGAGGCGGGGTGCTATTTGCCAGCGCTATGGCATCCACTCCGCTATGGAGCAGTATCGACCCGTTAAGAGTAATCGCCGCGAACCAACGTGATGAGTCCAGTGATAAGGAAGATGAGGTTGAGCAATATTTCAATGATAAATAGTCAGGCACACAGCACGAAAACTGGCTGTTAGCTATCTGTAATATCGCCTGGGTCTGTAGGTTGCAGGGCTAACCGGCTATCGTCACTACGCACCGATCAAGGCAGAGTAGTGATCGGCTGTTTTTTCTAATTTGATATGATGAGTGTTCGGCAAACTGCTTCGGTTGCCTGTGTGAAATAGAAGCCATGTTCTGTCGAAAAAAATCTTCGGCTGATCTTTACACAATAAGCTACCATTGCCTAATTAGTGCCCATCCATAAAGGGGAGTATTTTAGCGCAGCCCGCAATTTCGCACTTACTTCTACTTTTCCTTCGCCCCGAGTCATGTATTGACTTCGGTTTTATCGCGGAAAATCGGCAAATAGGCCAATTTCAGACGT
>CAKZVB010000177.1 GCA_937922015.1 uncultured Granulosicoccaceae bacterium | reverse complement strand
CTGAACGAGATCAGCTTCGGTTTGGCTATAGTTTGGCCACATCGATTGTTTTGGGACATTCATGCGTCGCTGCTACTCACTGGTGAATTATTGTCACTTTTGTCATTGTTATTTTCGTGAAATTTTTTGCAGTCATGGCTGCTTCAGACCATAAATTAGATATAGAGCTACACACTGAGTATTCTTTGAATGCAAGCAGGACGAATTGTTTCCGTTGGCGCTATAAGTGAAAATAGCTACAATGAACGCGGCCCCAAACTTTCTAAGTATAGCAAATGATTATAGGTACGCCAGACAAAATCACCAATCACAGGACTATGATGCTTAGCTGCAGTCCAGCACCAATTGACGAAAAAGTAGAGTGGATGGCTTAGAAGACTTTGCATCAAAGCCTTTAAAAGGCAGCCTTAAATGCTAAAAAGCAACAACCCCCTGTTTCTTAATCCGCTAAATAACAGGGGGCCAAACTAAAGAAAGCAAAACCCGGGAAAACCTTAACTTGCCAGTGATGCGACCCTGTCCGTCCCGTCCGATGACTGCTCTACTATATCGCGAGTCTCAGATGACTGAGGTGTAGTTTCTTCGCTGGGCTGACCGTAGAAAGCTAACTCTAATAACTTCAAACGCAGCTCATTCCGGTCTGATGGAGAATCAAGAAGCAAAAGCATATCCAGCCTTTTTCTTAGTTCCGCCCACCCCATCCAGGTTTCATCTGCAGTGAACACTTTGGGGATAGTCGTGGAGGCATGCGAATCTGTAAGAAATAGTTCTTCATACATTTTTTCACCAGGACGCAACCCTTCAACAACAATCTCGATATCTCTCGGGTCGCCCGTGTGGCGCATGAGTTGCTTACCCGACATTCTAACCATAGATATTGCCAAATCCTCAATCCTGACCGGATCACCCATATCAAGTACAAAAACATCCCCGCCTTTTGCAATAGCACTGGCCTGAAGCACCAATTGAGCTGCCTCAGGTATGGTCATGAAGAATCGCGTGACATCTGGATCTGTCAGTGTAATCGGCCCGCCTTCTTCGATTTGTTTCTTGAATTTCGGGACAACTGAGCCAGACGAACCCAGCACATTGCCAAATCTAACCATTGAGATTTTTGTATTAGTTGACAGACGGGACTTAGCCTGAAGAATTAGCTCTGCAACTCTTTTACTCGCCCCCATGGCGTTCGTCGGCCTTACAGCCTTATCAGTGGAAATCAGGACAAAGTTATCGACGTTATTAGCAATGACCGCGTCCAACACCGAAAGTGTCCCGAACACATTCACGCGAACACCTTGTTCTGGCTGCGCCTCTACAATGGGCACATGTTTATAGGCAGCTGCATGAAAAACCGTGCCTATTTCATGGCTAGCTAATAGCTCGTTCATAGCAGAAAAATCAGTCACTGAGCAAAGCACAGGCAAGTAGTTCAATGTCAAAAGCTCGCTGGAGAAATGTGCATATATCTCCTCTGTGATTTTGTATAAATTTTCCTCCGAGTGGTCTAACGCTACCAGCTTTTTCGGCCGCTGTTTCACAATTTGGCGGCAAAGTTCTGACCCGATAGATCCACCGGCACCAGTCACCAACACAACTTTTCCGGTAACTGTTTGCCCGAGCAAAGAAGGATCGGGAGGCACTTCTGATCGACCAAGAATGTCATTGATAGAAATATCGCGAATATTTTCCATTTTCGCAGAGCCGGATACCAGCTCTGCATAGGTAGGAATGGTTTGCACGGCGTACCCCATCCCCCTCATTGATGAAACCTTGGCCTCGTAATCGGCAGCGCTCAGAGAAGGCATGGCAAGGACCACACGGCTAACATCGTGAGCCGCAAGTATTTCACTTAATTTTTCCTCGTTTGGTTGATGAACCCGCACACCACCGACAGTGGTGCCAGCCAATGCCGGGTTGTCATCCAGAATAAGCGCTGGGCGATATTCATTCCCCTGGTTCAGCGACTGCACTAACGAAGCACCAGCTACGCCTGCTCCGTAGATCGCGACCGGCTCCCCACTTTTGCCTCCGTCAAATAATCCCTGCCAGAAAAATCGCACCCCGAAGGTGCCACACGCAAGCAGCAGGCCGTAAATTATAAAAATGGACCGAGGGTTCAGCTGAGGCGGCGCTACAAAGGAGAGCAAAGCCAGCGCAATAGCTGATAAAAAACAGGCTTTAGCAAGTTGACCAAACAACTTTCGATTGCTGGAGCGGATCACCCATCTGTAGATCCCGAGCGAAGCCATAATTACGGTTGTCAAAACCGGCAACGCCACAAATAGATGCCAGGTCGCAGCCAAATCTGTAAATACTTCATTCAATCTTAAGGAATAGGCCCCCCACAGAGAACCGGCCACTATTACGGAATCAATCCAAATTGTCAGCGCCTGCTTACGACTACGCCCGGTCTTAGATAGATTAACCAGCCACGAGTCCACTGTGGTTGAAAACCCGCGCTTTTTACTCTTTTCCATGTTTACCTTCATCGCTATTGGAACCAGACAACGCTTGAACTACTCGATCGACAATCACTTTTTCCTGAACTCCGCTTGGTCCCTTTCCGTATGCTAACCTACACGAATTCAAAATTATGTGGCGCACTGAACAAACAGCCATTGACCGCCCTCTTCATTTGCGCGAACCAATGAAGAAGCAAATAGCAAGCCGATTTAGAGTAGTCGACTATGAATTGAAGGAGACATCAACAGACTGGCAGACGCGCCCTGCAGATGGCAATTGAATGCCTCTATCAATGACCATACATCTTGCGTCAGCAATCCTGATTTACTTCTTCCACAACACATTGCTGAGCCGAATCGTTTGACGGCCATCCGGCAACTCTTCGTTTTGGCAATAAAGCGGCATGCTGAACCGTTTCTGCCGTTGTGACACGCCAGTGCACTTTTGTGACCTGACCAGCCATGACAAAACTCGAAAATCCAGCAACTAACTACTAATACTATCTCTCGCAGCCGCGCCAGGTCAACGTCATGACACATAATTTAAAATAACGTCCAGCCAATCACCCGACACCACATAAAAAACCATAATAAGCAATACGTTAGAATGATAATTCGCCCAGCATGCGACTATACTGGAATCCGTGATCACTTAAATTTCACGATCGGTGTTTACAGTTCGTTACACGACTGCCAAGCTAGCTGAGACAGTTACCCTGATATTTCAACGCGTCCCATCATAAACAACATCTATAAATGGAAGTGTAACGATTCAATCGATATCGATAGCACACAGCCGGACAACTTAGGATGCGTGCCCGGTCAATGGCGGTTGTCCAGCCCGCAACACAACAACTCGCCAGCTCTTCGATAATTCTTCTGTCACCAGCTCTCAAGTGATCATTGATTCGTCCATGGATTTCCATGCAGAGATTTTTGCGGCTCATAACCTGGAATCATACCGTAAGGTCAAACTTTGCTGCCTTCCAGCAAACCCCGTCTTCGCAGCAGCCGACTGTCGATTTTCACGTAGTGGGAGCCTCCCGAAGGGGCGGACAGTCAACAGCGACCTCAGAATAAACTGTCCAAAATTACGGGTGTTTGCCAATTTCTCCTCAGCCTGGGTCAACGTCGAACTCTGAAATCCTTCACTGGTTATCAACCCAACAACAATGAACAAGGCGGATTGCCCAGCATCGGGATACTATAACACTTCACCCAAGCAGGTTTAAGTATGCTCACTCCTGACACTTCGAAAATTGCTGTTATTGGTCTTGGCTATGTGGGCCTGCCCCTGGTCGTAGAGTTTGGCCGTATCCTACCCACCGTGGGATTTGATATAGACGTCGCTCGGATCGAGGAACTTAAAACAGGTGAAGACAGAACATTAGAAAGTAGCACTGAAGAAATAGCCTCTGCAGAGCAACTACAATTTACAAATAATCTCGAAGATCTTCGCGACTGCAACACGTATATTGTTACGGTCCCTACTCCGATAGACACCTACAAGCAGCCTGACCTGACTCCCCTTAGAAAAGCGTCAAAAACAGTCGGTAAAGTCTTAAGTGCCGGTGATATTGTGATTTACGAAAGCACAGTCTACCCCGGGGCAACCGAGGAAGAGTGTGTACCTATACTTGAGAATATTTCAGGATTATCATTCAATAAAGATTTCTTTGCAGGCTATTCTCCGGAGCGCATTAACCCTGGCGATAAACAGCACCGCCTACCATCAATCACAAAGGTCACCGCAGGCTCGACACCGGCGACTGCCAATTTCGTCGATATGTTATATGCACGTATTATCACAGCCGGTACGCACAAAGCTCCCTCGATAAAGGTGGCAGAAGCTGCCAAGGTAATCGAGAATACGCAGCGTGACGTGAACATTGCTCTAATCAATGAGCTGGCAATTATATTTAACGCCATGGATATCGATACGATCGACGTGCTCGAGGCGGCTGGTACCAAATGGAATTTCCTGCCGTTCAGACCTGGTCTTGTCGGAGGCCATTGCATTGGTGTGGACCCCTATTACCTGACACACAAAGCGGAGTCTATAGGCTACCACCCGGAAGTAATCCTGTCAGGCAGACGACTCAATGACGGCATGGGTGCCTATGTGGCCAATCAGTTAATCAAGGCGATGCTAAAAAACCACATTCAGGTTTTGGGAGCTCGGGTATTAGTGATGGGTCTTGCGTTCAAGGAAAATTGCCCTGATCTACGCAACACTCGAGTGGTAGATATTGTATCCGAGCTAGGTGAGTATGGTGTTTCAGTCGATGTTCATGATCCATGGGTTGACGCCACACAGGCATGGCACGAATACAAAATCAAGCTAACTGAAACCCCCGAAGCGCGAACGTATGACGCAATCATTCTGGCTGTAGGCCATCATGAATTCGCTAATCTTAGTATTAAGACATTGCGTCAATTCGGAACTGAAAATCATATCTTTTACGATCTGAAATCTTTGTTTCCCGCTGACGATAGTGATCTGCGCCTCTGACCTGGCGATAGGATATCTGCACCGGACATATGTCATACGTTAAGCGGTGGGTTAATAAAAGCGCAGGATCATACACCACCACTTTCCGGGAGCGTGGTTTTTTCACTGAGTTTGAACGCTGCTTCCGTTATAAAGACAGGCTACGCCGATTATGGCGTAGCGACTTTTTATCTGCTCCCGGATTGAATCAGCTACTGGGTTGGATCAATTACTCGGCCCAGAAATAGTGGTAAATTTGCCTGTTCATCCATAATTGCGAATATAAACGGCCTGTTAAGCGCTACAGGCAATACATTTGCTGGCTCCGATGTTACTCCAACCTCAACAGCCGTTGCAGCAGCGGCTTCAGTGCCCTCTTCATCAACTCGAATAAACGCCTTATGGCGCACATCGTCCAGACTCAACAAACCCACATCAGACATTTGCGAAAAATCTGCTGCCGGTGTAAACGCCGTAGGCATACCCAGAGTTGACAATGTCTCTGCAAGATCCAGATCTGCAACAAACGAAAACTTTGGCACAGTTAACGCGATCGGGGTGGTTTGTTGGTTTGCAATTGCTTCGTCTAATATACTTAGGTTGAAAGACTCTTCAAAAATAGTAAATGTATTTTCGTCCGGTAAAATCACTAAAAAAGAAGTTTGATCGCCCTCATAAGGAATCCTAACCGACTGATAGCCTGCCCCTGAATAGTATTTAAAGCTACCGGACTGGTACATCGACTCTGTTTGCAGAGCACTACCATCCAGCAGATTGAATTCGCGGTCCATAGTGATATTGGGATCGAAGACCTTGTCCCAGTTAGCCTGAAAGAAAATCGTATTTGTTAGCACTAACGCGGTCCGGGAATCCAGACTGTTTTCAGGCAATAATTCGACGATTCTATTGTTGGTGGCGTCTTCGACCCACTGATTGATTTCGAGCCGGCTTTGCTCTGCATTGGCTTGAAAATCGAGGCTCTGCAGCCCTGCACCGTAGTTTATTGCCAGCTTATCCAGAAAACCCGGTTTCCATGAAAATCCAGCCTGTCCCCACAACTGATTCAGCACTTCTAATTTCGAATCTCCATCACTTTCGCTAACTAATCTCAAATCCAAAGCATTTAGCTGCGAATGTAACTCATCTTCTGCCAGACTAATCGGCAGAGCATTAACCATCTCATCAGCAGTAGTACCTGCCGCACCGGCGTAAGTCATCGCCAGAGCTGTATAAACGCTATAAGGCGAAAGCAGCACATTTCCCTCACTACTGGAGACAGCGTTCTGATAAATATTAATTCCAAGCGCCCCTATATCATTGGCAAGCAACCCGGTAGAGACAGATGACACATTTGGATCGTCATTGCGCGGTAGCGCGGACGCCACCCTGTCACCCGGCGTTAGAGGGGAGAGCTGAGAGTCAGTTTTAATTTCATTAGTCCCGTTACACGATATTAGAAACCCGATAGCAAGCAGTACGATATACCTATTCATAGTTAATCTCCTTATGTATCGCAACTAAAAAAACCGCCGCAAATGCGACGGTTCTATTACCTACACCTATCTCACCTGATTAAGGGACGTAAAAACTACCGCCACTACTCCATGGTCCATAACCATAGGTGTTCCAGGTTTGGATCCACCAGATTCCATTGCCGGATGCCAATGAAGTGGTGGGGGTGATGCTACAAGTGCCTGTCCCGGAAGCACACCCTGCAGCTGCCGCCGTATACCATTGAAGAATCGCATTGCCGCCTGAATCATTAACCCACAAGTAGTAATAAGTGGAGTTTGAGACCGCGTTCCAGGTATAAGTTGGATTCGCTGAAACTGTTGCTCCACCTATTGGCGAAACCAAAGTAGCTGCAACCGGTGGTGTCGACCCTGCAACATTGAAGGTACCCCCGCTACTCCATGGCCCATAGCCATAGCTGTTCCAGGTTTGGACCCACCATGTTCCAGTGCCGGATGCCAATGAAGTGGTTGGAGTAATGCTACAAGTGCCGGTACCTGAAGCACATCCTGCCGCCGATGCCGAATACCACTGTAGAATCGCGTTGCCGTTTGTATCATTAACCCATAAGCGGTAATAGGTGGAATTTGAAACCGCATTCCAGGTATAAGTCGGATTCGCTGAAACCGTGTCTCCACTAACTGGTGATACCAGTGTAGTAGCTACCGGCGGTACCGCTGATGAAGGCGCATAGAAATTGCCCGCACTGCTCCACGGACCCTGACCATGGCTGTTCCATGTCAGCACGTACCAGGTCACTGCACCATTAGCCAGGCTTGTCGCTGGTGTAACAGAACAAGTGCCAGTGCCAGAGGCACAGTCCGCTGCTGAGCGGCTATACCAGACTGCGTTGATAACAACCCCGGTGGTATCGGATACCCATAACGCATAGTAGGTGGCATCTGACACCGCATCCCAACTGTAGGTCGGCGTAGCTGATGATGCAGTTACACCACCTATAGGCGCGGTAAGTGTAGTTGCATCTGGTGGTCCAGCAAGTTGAACTGTGAAGTTCATTGCCGAACTCCAGGGGCCATATCCCCCTCCGGAATTCCAGGTTCTCACCCACCATGTATGATTCCCGGCCTCGAGATCAGCTATAGCGGGAACCACTTTACAGGTTCCACCACCACAAACTGCTGCAGCGCTTGAGTACCATTGACCATGCAATACTCCACTAGGACCAGTTATGTACAAGTAGTAATGCGTGGCATCGGCCACAGGATCCCATGCATAGGTCGGTGCAACTTCAGAAATCGTACCGGACGGATCCAGCAAATTAGCTGCTGCCGGAGGATCGATTGACTCAGTCACAGTCAGTTGCTCCGGCCCGATAATGACAGTGTTAGAACCGCTCTCGCTATACTCAGCCACCGAGCTAGTCATTATCCAGCCAACATAGTACGTCCCCGCAGGAAGGGTAGACGGTACCGTGAACGCGGAGGTTGGATTGGTAAAGGTATTCGCGCCCAATGTGTGAGTGCGAGTTCCCAGCAACGTGTCAAAAGTCGTAATTGTGGTGTTCGTGGAAAGATAGAAATCGAAAGTCACCGTCGAACTGGCGAAACCGGCATTGTATCCATTATATTTAATATCAATGGACTCACCCTGCTCGGCGCTGTTATCCAGCAAGTCTTTTGCAGTTGTGCTTATCGTATATTCGATAATGTCAGGGCGTGCTACCGAGGCAGTGGCAGCAGCAACATAGGCTGTCGTATCGTCAAAGATGGTATTTGTCAGCAGTGTTGCTTCAGCATAGCCCGCGCGATTTGAAGTCGAGTTAACCCCCTGCAGCCGTCGTACACCTGAAGACAGTCTCCACACAGGCCCGCCGCTGTGACCACCAAAGGTATAGGCATCCATCTCTATGCGGTGTGAGGTGTAGTCTCTTACGTTACCCGCATCATACCCATAATACTGGGTTCTGCCATCGTAACCATAAGCTCCTTCAGCCGGGTAACCATTTAGATTCAAGGAGCCGAATTCGTTGTTCGTCTCGCGCCCCATCCAGCCAACACGGTTACCTAAGTCACGATCAAGCTCAACCCAGCCCCAATCCCAGTTTAAATCTGCACTGTTCGTCCAGGCACTGTAAGACTGCATCGTGCTACTGGACTTGATATGTGCGATGCTGTAAGGATAGTCGACCAGGTTGTCAGGATAGACACGATCTGTTTGAGCGGCGTAGACCCAAACTTCGTCTGCCCAGCCCCCCTCACTATGATTGTAGATACAGTGTCCGGCAGTGATTACTACATTGCGACTAGCCAGTGAAGCACTGCAGACGTAGTAAGACGTTCCAAAACGCATCAGCATTTTAGTGTGCTTAATCCACGGTACGGAGGTGGTATTTAATATTTCACTGGGCAGGCTCGGTGTAATGCTTGTGAAATAAGAACCATCGGTCTCTTGATCAGCTGCCGCGGTTGGGCCATGGTCTGCCGCACCGTCACCTGAAAACTGGGGCGGCGTACCTGCAAAACCATCAGACTGCCGCGCTCCACCATCTACTGATTGTGCACTGGGCACCACAGTAGTCTCACCAGTTTCAGGATTGTACTTGACAAGGTCTGAGTTGGTTGAGCCTGTGGAGCGCGATTCTTGCGGCATTGGAATGGGCGGCGCATTCTGAAAAAGTCTGAGTAGCTCCTGCTCACTTTCAGCAAAAGATTCATCTATTTCAGTTGTCCTGGTTAACGTAGTCGTTGGTGGTGCAATGTTACTCGGGGGGCTTAATTCTCCTGGTGGCCCGGCCGTGGTGGCTGGAGGTCTCTCTTGCGCCATGCCAATTGACGTTACTAATGTAACAGTCAGAGCAAGGCTCAACGTGGTAAGTTTCATAGATGCAAATCTCCTTTAAAATATGAAAAAACTATCTGTACTTCAGCGGATTATAAAAATTACAACTTGTTAAACTATATCTCGAGTAATTAGCACTCGTCGCCATACTTAACCAATGCACCGGCACCCTCCCTCTAGCCGCACCGTCGATACAATGACGACCACTAGCGAAGTTGCACCTCTCACTGGACCCATCCCAGATTACTGCCGATTACTCACTATACGGCTTTAAAACACCTGACGGTATTACCCAATTGGGTAGGCTATACGCACGAGACTACGTGGCTATGACGCCGGAACAGCTTTGTACATCAGCTTTACTCACAACACACTGATTAGACCCCGTCCAACGTTGGTTCTAAATCCCCCAAGTGGGTGATGTTTGGACATTGATAAAGAGAAATGAGAGCTTGGTTGGTTTTAAAAGTGAACCTATCACTTTACTTACCCTTTACCAGAATCTTCCTTGATCATTTTCTGCAACAACCTTCGAGTATTTGACGCAATATATTGCAACTTGCAGAGTGTTATTCCTATGCCCTCAGCCTACAACAGAAATATTACCAGGACACTCACCCTAATAATCATTTGTGAAATAAACCTCAGAAATGTTGATCATTTTCTAATTACGGGAACGGATTTGAAATAACAAAAAGTTAACAACTACACGCCTCGATTGCCTTTGATTTTCCCCCTTACTCTCTGAGATGAAACAATAAGCTTCTTGATATCAGGTACTTAGTTTCTTGCACCCGCTGAAGAACCTGCGTCACCCAATGATCCGACACACTGCTGTAGCCTATGCTTCTTTTCCGTGAATCGACGTTGCCAGCTGCATTTCGTTTGTAGCCCGCTCTCTAAGGAAAGTGCTTCGGTAACCGGGTTACCAGGGACAGCACGATTGCTTTGGTGCGCCAGCCCATACACGAGCCAGCGGTATGGGCTTCTAGCATTGTCTCTTAACGTTGTGTTGAGATGCAGTGCAGCAGCGCCTACTTATGAACACACAGACCCATATACGTTACCTACCAAGGTCTGCAAGAAAGCCAAAAACATAGGAAGATGATTACACCAACTCGACAACCCTGCGAGCTTCACAAGATTTTATAAATGGCGAACTCCCGGATAAGCGTCAGCCAAAACCGAATGATACCCCTTCAGAACCAGCTCATTGTCCGCGCCCTTGATACTGTACCATCGCCAATTTTCCAAACACAGTTCACGTTTGTGAGTATTTTAGCGTAGTACTGTAGCGCCAGAGTTAGCAGTACGGTTGTAGAAGTGTTTCTTAGCTGTATCGAGATCCAGGCCGTACCGCTGACTCGATTTCAATTAATATTCCAGGGATTTAATTTCAACAATTCATCTGTACGTGAACACTGACAACTCAGCGATCACCCGATCACCTATAGGTTTTTTTTGTCAGACGGCTATGCAATTTGAAGCTGACTAACTGTAGTTGCAGCACACTATATTTATCGGTAATTATCGGCCAAAGCGAATTCAGTAATCGGCTCAGCATCAATCATCAAATTCTTGTCTATATTTGTACCTTCAATAAACCCCGGAGACTTGGAAAAATCACTCAGTACCTCGGTACATCGCTGGTTCTGACAATTACATCAGCGGCAGACGTAGTCATGCCGCAATTGCCAGCAGCCAGTTAAGAAGGGCCTCGCTGGATTAATCAGGACACTACCAGTGTTTTCCTGACCATTTACTGCATTTAAATGCTAATCACTTGCAGTGGCTAAAAGTACCGTTTAGCCTTATCGGACGATCGACGCATCGATATGAGGTCGCCTGTGATATTTCTCCCACGTATTCTGCCAAAAATCATTCTTCACTGTATTTATTGTCTTTCCCTGGGGCTGCTTGGCTGTGTACCCGCGCATGCCAACCCTCCGGCTGCCGCCGTCCTCACCGCACCCGCCGGCGTCTCCAGCACCGCGACTCCAGTATACGAGTGGGAAGCGGTACCAGGCGCTACCTGGTACTACCTCTGGGTTAACGATTCAACCGGTACACCCATTAAACAATGGTTCAATAACAGTGTCTGCGATGGTGAACACTGCAGTGCAACACCTGCCACTGCGGTAGCCGGAAACACAACCTGGTGGATTCGTAGCTGGAATAGTTCCGGGTTCGGACCGTGGAGTAGCAGTTTGAGTTTTTTATATGGTGCCTCTGTGCCCGGAAAAGTCACATTGATTGATCCTTCAGGTGGTCAGGCTACCAACACTCCTGCTTATAGCTGGAATCCAGTGGCTGGCGCCACATGGTATCGCTTGTGGGTAAATGATGAATCGGGCACGCCTTTGATTCAATGGTACACATCTGCATCAGTTAACTGCACCGGCATGGCTGGTGTTTGCAGCGTCACCCCTAATGTCCCGATCTCGGGAAGTGCAAACTGGTGGGTTCAGGCATGGAACACTGCAGGTTATGGAGCATGGAGTGATGCGAAGTCCTTTAATATAATCGATGCTCTTACAGCGCCGGTTACTTGTGGGTTTGCGAATGCGGGGGGCTCTATACTGGTTGAGTGGTTAGCGGCCGCAAATGACGGCGCAAACAGATATGTTATCGAAAGAAATCGCAACTCACTGGGCTGGTACTGGCTGGGTGCGGTTACCACAGGCAATCCACTGCAATTGATCGACGCTGTAGCACCCGGTGATCGAGTGCAATACCGTGTAAAGAGCAGAAACGCAGCTAATGACAACAGTGCTTACACCACCTGCATTGATCAGGGTATCGGTAATTGGCAGACTACAGCGGTTTGGGAGTACGAGGAACCGCTGGCCAGTATCAAGATTATAGATGCGCAGGATATGGCAAATGGATATATCGGCTTTTTACCAACCGCAATCGATGATGCGGATGTCCAGCGTCAAAACGGCGTGCTGACATTTAACGGCAATGATAACAGTCTGCTTATAGCTCCTGTCACAAACAGCGATCAGGCAAACCCGGATGGCGAAATTTTTCGATGGATTGTTGAATTCAGCGTTCCACAATCGTCGATTGATTTGTTGCTATCGCAAACCTCGCCTTCCTGGAATTTAATGCAGAGAGGTTTTTTTAATAATTCCGGTGGACAGTGGAAAACCCAGTTGATAACCAGTGGCAATGTGGTAAAAGCTGAATGTATCGTCAGAGATGGTGCCCGCTACAACGGTCAGGGCCCCTACCTGTTTATATCTGCCAAATCTTCAAATGCGGTAGCGATTGGTGCTAATACAGTACATACCGCCATCTGTGAGTATGACGATGCCAACAATGAACTGGCCATTATAGTTGACGGATTGCGTCATAGTGTATCTACACTTAATGAAAACCAATTCCCCGGTGCAAGCTTTGGCAATGTAAACCCTGTGGGCAGTACAACCTGCACCGGATCGAACCCTCTCGGCGGCTCCATAACGATGGGCAACAAACCAGCCTGCAACACTATCGATGATAATGACCGCTTTGTGGGTGATTTGTATCGAGCGGAGATTCAGAAATGATAGTTCGTGAAAATCAGGACAGACAAAGTGATGAGAATAAACTACTCAGGCAAATTAACATTTAACGTGCGATCGTTTAATCCGATCACTGCCACAGACAAAGCCGGTCGTGCGGCACCGCTCCAAATTTCTGTCAAATCCACCTGTACGCACGCCTGATCCCACTGAACATCAACCTGCAATAACGATGCTCTCTCTTGTTGATAATGCCACGACTCTCCATCATCGTAGAATACCTGACCAGAAGTTTCTCCATTGCCTTCATTGATAAATACAGTAATACAAATTTCTGTTGCATCGTGAGGCGACTTTACTTCCCATGACTTTGCAATCGGCAGCACCGCCCCGCAGCGAACGAAAACGGGCAGCGAGCCCAACGGCGCATTGAAGTCGACAATTTGCTTACCAGCGTAGTGCAGGTGTGATTGAGCATTCGCATCAAACGCATACCATCCACCAACCACATCGGGCAGATAAACCTGACGCTGCGTCACACCCTGCTCCGTGACTGGTGCAACAAGCACCTGCTCACCTACCATGAACTGCGTGTGATCATTCACACACAGCTCGTCGAGGAAGTACATCATCATTGGCGCAATCGCTGCAGTGCCTGCGACATGGGAGCGCCAGCTCAGATGATATAGCCAGGGTAAAAAACGGTATCGCAATGTGAGTACATTTTTTATCTGCTCCTCAACCGCTTCATGCATCCATGGCAAGGTTGCAGGGTCAGTTTCCCCCGGTTTCCACGAATTCATCACAGCGCGTGGATACAGACACATCATTTCGACCCAGCGACACAACAGTTCAGCCGATGGTTTTGGCCCATCAAACCCACCAATATCATGACCAACAAAAGGTAAACCTGACAAACTCATCGACAACCCGTTTGCCATATTCCAATGCAACGTGTGCCATGAAGTTCGATTATCACCACTCCACGTCTGTGCGTATCTTGCAATCCCGACCGGACCTGCTCTCGAAATGGTGTAAGGTCGTTTTTCTGGTTGATGTGCAAGCGTAGCTTCATAACTAGCCCTTAGCATGAGCAATGCATGAACGGGCCGAACATCCATGGCTCGCAGTGGTGTGTCAAACCCATGCACCATGGCAGTTTCATCCCAGATCTCACACTCGTTATTGTCATTCCAGGTAGACGTGAATCCTGCACCGAGCACGTGCTCTGTCACACCGGCCTGCCACCAGGCGACGGTCTCTGGATTGGTAAAATCCAAACTCGCGCCCAAGCCTCCCCAAAACATTTCAATAGCGGGCGCACCAGCAGCATCCTTAATAAAACCGCCAAATTCGGACACCTCTTCAAAGCGTGGATGCTCTTTCAGCAACACAGGCTTAATGTTTGCGCAACTACGCAAGCCCGCTTCTGCAAGTGTTCGAAAAAAGCGATCGCGATCAGGGAATTTTTTGGTATTCCAGGTGAATACATAGCGACGCCCGTCATCGCGTGTGGTGTAGCCGGACCCCGAATGCAAGGCACTGATAGGAATTGACCTGGCCCGACACTCGTCAACAAAATCCAGCATGGCTGTCTGCGCGTCATCAGCGTCAGCCAGATGCATAGAAGTATGTGCGAACCCCATAGCCCAGCGTGGCTGAAAATGCGGCTTGCCTACTAACAATTGAAATCGACGACACACCTCACTCAGCGACGGCCCATCAACAACATAGTAGATCAACGCATTTTCATAAGCCTCTACATGGCGATAGTGTTTGTGGTAATTCGAATGTTCCGCACCAAGGTCAACATTAAGTTCAGCAAAGGTATCGTAGAACACACCGCAGTAGCCCTGATCGTTATTACCAACAACAATCCAGGGCACATGTTTGTACAGCGGGTCTGAGCGCTCCGCGTCATAGCCCAGCGCATCAGTCTGCAACACACGGAATCGCCTACCTGTTCTATCGAGCGCTCCTGCTTTGTCGCCGAGGCCCAGATTCAAACTGCGCTGATCACGCGATTGAGCATGTTGCATCAAACCGCGTTGTTTCAATAAACGGTATGCAGCAATCGGCCGATCATGTACCAAAGCTTGCGCGCCCTGTGAGTTCACACGATCAATGCTGATTGCCAAGGGCTCAGGTTGAATATCAATGTGAAAATGTTTGCACTCAAGCGATTGAGCATCCGCCGACAATGCAACCGCAGGACAACTGAAGCCGGAGACATCAAGCCGGTCACGGCCTTCCCACGGCAACGCCGATTCCGGCGGCCCAAGCATCCACGTGTTTTTCACATAATCGGCATCATCTGGTGTGATCGCCACGCGACACAACCAGGGCTCCAGCACGTCGATCTGTAGTCGATAGCCATCGCTGAGCGAAGCCTGTGCACCAGTGGCTGTTTTGAGCAAGGTAGAGCTGAGTTGAAGCACACTCATAAGAATAACGGGCCTTTAGTGACTTAGAGCGACAAAAGCATTTGCCGGATTACCAAATAGTGCCCCAATTCAACGCCATACTGCAAACCTGCTTTTTGCAATGGGTGTCATTGTGATTGCTGCTAATCTCGACTGTCACCAGTTAGGACAGTATTCCCTCTTTTGGAAAGTATCGATACTGGCCTGTCCACTCACGCGGCGGTGCAGAAGAGGCCATCATCAGTCCATCTAACACAGCTACTGATAAAATGAATGTCCTCCGAATGAGGATCGGGTGATGAATATGACTGGCTCTTCTCTGTTAGCGGCATGAACTAAAAGCAATCACCAGCCGGATAGGCGTTGTTGCTAACAGCGTCTCTAACGGTGAAAAAACAACCAATGGGAATGACCGCAGGCCATACAAAAATAACCCTACCTCTTTTGTTTTCACCTTGTATTCGGTGACTCCCCTTCGTTAATGAGATAAGATGAGCCGAGAAATCGCAGCCGTCGCACTGCCAACCCCGACGCCTCTCGATTAGAAATAAAGTGGGGCGTGAATTAGATTTGGAGACAGAGATGAATGTTCTTTACGGAATTATTTTTATCGTATTTATTCTTGCCAGTCAGAATACATCGGCCCTGACGATATCCATATTGGGACAACAGCCCAGTAGTGTCGTATTTTCAAAGATCCTGAAAGAAATATATAAGCGCGCTGAAATCCCTCTGGAGTTTGTGACCCTACCCACCGAGCGCTCGCTCGCCCAATCAACACGCGGACTTATTGATGGAGAATTAGTTCGGATATATAAAACCGGGGAACAAAACCCGACCTTGATCCGCGTGCCCACGCCCTATACTTTTTTTGAGTCCAGAGCATTCTCCAGCTCGCAAGATATTCAAAAAGATATTCATCAAAACGGATTGAGCGCGTTACAAGATTATCGTATCGGTGTAATCCGAGGCATGAAATACGCAGACACAGATCTCAAAGATTTCAAAAATCTGGAGTTTGTTGATAGCCCCGAACAACTATTCAAAATGCTGGTGCGCGATAGAATTGATGTAGTGATGTCCACAAGAGTAACTGGTCTCACTCTGATAAAAGAGCACAACCTGCAATCGGTACACCTCCTTGAACCCGTATTCCAAACACATGATCTCTATCACTATCTGCATGAGAAAAATAAACGTTATGTTCCGATACTTGACGAAACTATTCGCAAAATGAAAGAAAGCGGTGAACTGGCCGAACTCAAAGACAAATTCGTTAATGAACTTCTTGAATCAGAATAAATCCAAAGGAAACGAATTAACACTCGGGTAGCAGGTTGGTTTTTTAAAGTTCAAGCCAGGATGAATAGCTGAAAGAGCTCCGGCCAGCTTTACAAAGCACCAATGATTGTTACAAGGTTTTTTGAATTTAGAATTGACTCGAACGCTGATGACTTCATCTCTGCGGAATTTGAATATCGAAACACTGAAATAACCCTACCTTCTAATCTGTGTATACAGACAGATAAAACACAATACACCTACAGAAAAACCCTGATACTCATCTAAAAACATCGCCCTGATCACCGACCATGCCTGTGACTGCGTATTCCGGTGAAGATGAACACCGATTCTGGAGGAAGGTGAACACCAGTTTTCCGCGCTGAATGGTAAGTTTTTTACCTCAGGTGTTCACGTTCAGTCAATTCTCTCGGCATGACGTTTTCCCATGGAATCTTCACCATTGAGTTATAGCGTAATCTTATGCGCGTTGTGCATCAGCCGGTCGAGAATAGCACAGCCAGGGTGTTGTCACCGATGCTGACGTACCATTGATCAAGCGGTAGCTGACTGACGCTGACAGCGCAGCTGTTGTCGTGCCGGTCATCTGGTATTTCCAAACAGCTGCATACTATATATGGGGGCAGGTTAGTTTTACAAAGTAGCAAAGAATGTCACAAGGCTTATTGAATGTGGAGCTGACGCTAACAAACTGACATAACCCCTGCCCCTTCCTACTCATCCCCATTGAATGAGATATATATCAACCAGACTCCTAAAATCGTTAAAAACAACATAATAATGAAGAATGCTATTGGTTCCTCACCAGGTGTCACAGGGCTACTGCCACCACGGCCAATGGTAATTTCATGATTCTTCAGTGACCAAATCAATAACAACAAAGTGGCACAACCCGCCAAAAACAACAACCAATCCATCAGAAGGGATTGCCGGTTGCAGTTTCTATTCCGGTAGATACAACTCCCGCAGCCACATCTAATCCAGTTTGTACAATGGCCGAATCGCCACCGTACTTACCAGTCACAGCGGGTGAGATTGTACTTAAAACACCAGCCACAAGAACTTCTCCAAAATTTATACAATTATTACCACCCTTGGTTACATGCTGACCAGATGCATTTGAAACTGCACCAGTGACAAACTTCGTCAAAAGACTTCCAGGGTTTACACCACCATATATAGCACCAATCAGCGCACTTTTGGCGACTTGCCCGGGAGACCCATCTCTTGCACTCCAAGCTCCAACGATCGCCCCAGCAACAGCGCCAGCCACATTCGCGGGAGACTTCCCTTCAATGTCGACATGGTTGACGGGACGGTACTACTATATTTTTTATTGAACTTCCACAACCAATTCCCGACTTGCAGACTATATAAAGTGCTCCACCCAGTTTCAACAATATTCCACGCGAAAATACAGTATCTCGTACAGCCATATCAACGGAGCCTTAATCAGCCGAAACCAGAATCCATTGACCCACTGGCGCTACAGCTGCCCTAAATTCCTCAGGCAAACCTTCGTCGGATGAGCCGGCCAATCTATCCGATATTCCTTCCAGTCTAAGGCCTGCCATCAGAAATAAATCGCCAGGGGCAAGCCACAAAACACCGTTATCTGTTCACTTGCTTTCAAGTAGATAAAAATGGCTTTCAAGTGCTGGAAAGACCCAAAACCCTACGACGAATCTACCTACTGCAAGCCCTTAAGGGCCTAAAAGACGCGGTTCTCCACTACTTGAGCTCACTGCAAATTCCTCTAATTAGTGCCCATCCAGAAACAGGGCGTAGCGAGGATCACTCAGGTGCGTGAGATTTTGCCTACCACATGTGGGCGCTTAGTCATTCATAAGTAACTACATGTGGTCGGCGAAAGAT
>CAKZVB010000176.1 GCA_937922015.1 uncultured Granulosicoccaceae bacterium | reverse complement strand
TGGATGCTTGACTCGCTTCCATGCCATATCTGTGATGTGCAGCAATCCGTCTATGCCGCCCAGATCAAGGAACGCACCGTAGTCGGTAAGGTTCTTTACGATACCGGTGACTTCCTGGCCTTCCTGCAGGCTTTCGAGCAGCTGCTCGCGCTCTGCGCTGTATTCTGATTCAACCACTGCACGACGTGAAACCACCACGTTGTTACGACGACGATCGAGCTTGATAACCTTGAATTCCAGCTCTTTGCCTTCCAGGTAGCTGGTATCGCGTACCGGACGCACATCGACCAGTGAGCCGGGCAGGAACGCTCTGATATCGTTGATTTCGACTGTGAAACCACCTTTCACCTTACCGGTGATCGCACCTGTGACTATTTCTTCGGTTTCCTGCGCCTGTTCAAGACGTGCCCATGCTCTGGCGCGCTTGGCTTTCTCACGTGACAGACGGGTTTCGCCGAAACCGTCTTCGACGGAGTCAAGAGCGACTTCAACCACTTCACCAACGGTGACAGTGATATTGCCGGTCTCGTCCATAAATTGTTCTACCGGAATGACGCCTTCCGATTTCAGGCCCGCATGGACCATGACAAAGTCACCGCTGATTTCGATGACAGTACCCGAGAGGATAGAGCCGGGCTTCATTTGTGTTTGAGCGATACTCTCTTCAAACATCTCAGCAAAGGATTCAGACATATATGTTGTGTATTCCTGGAGGATTTTTACAGTGCGCTAAAGACGCTCGGGTCTGCGCAAGGCCAATTAATAAACGCCACGATTCCGTTTCGTTGGCGGCTCAAAGGTGCCGACAAAAACAGTGTATTTGCCGGCGTTGGATGCAGTGTAACGTTGTCTACAGCCTATTTCTTGCTAAATCAAGCACTTTTGTGACCATTTGGCTCACCGATTCGCTGCTTGAATCTAGATTTACTGCGTCATCAGCGGCTTTAAGCGGGGCAATCTTGCGATTGTAGTCCCGATCATCGCGCTCCTGAATATCTGCGAGTAAACTCCCTATGTTAGCTGACAGTCCCTTTTCTATCAACTGTTTATATCGTCTTTCCGCTCGTATTTCGGCTGAGGCTGTGAGGAAAATCTTCAAAACAGCCTGTGGAAATACGACTGTCCCCATATCCCGACCGTCAGCGACCAGCCCCGGTGGCTGACGCCAGCGTCGCTGCCGATCCAGCAACGCATCCCGGACTGCCGCATGGGTAGCGATTCGTGATGCCCGATCACCCACTTCTTCGGCACGCAATTGCGTCGAGACGTCCTGCCCGCCAAGCAATACGGCAACGTTGCCAGTGCCATTATCTGTGGTGAAATCAATGGGGGCGGTTAACGCCAACCGCGCCAGACCGGCGGTGTCGTCAACGGCCACTCTGGTATTTAATGACGCCAGCGCGACAGCGCGGTACAACGCACCGCTGTCCAGCAGCTTAAACTCCAGCGCCTCAGCCACTAAACGCGCAACCGTTCCCTTGCCAGAACCGCTCGGTCCATCAATGGTGATCACCGGTACCGGGCTATCCTGAGGGGTTATGGCATCAACCATTAGTAGCTCTGTCTGTGTTGTTCAATGGCGCTTAAACCTCTTTTGTCTGCAGTCCAAGCTGCGAACACAATGCAAAGAAGCCGGGAAACGAGGTTTCCACGTGCTGGGTATCCTTGATGATAACGGCTTGCTCCGATCGAAGGCTGGCAATACAAAAGGCCATCGCAATGCGATGATCAAAAAAGGTTTCGACAGTTCCTCCGCCGATCGATCCGCCATTGATAATCATACCGTCAGGTGTCGCCACAGCATCGACACCCAGAGTCGCCAGCCCCTCTGCCATGGCGGCAATTCTGTCACTCTCTTTTACCCTGAGTTCTTCAGCGCCGGTCACCGTTGTCGTCCCATGAGCTACCGCTGCCGCCACAAAAACTACTGGCAGTTCATCGATGGCCAGTGGCACTAATGACTCAGGTATTGCCACCCCTTTCAGCGGTGCTGATTTAACACGAATATCTGCCACAGGCTCGTCACCTGCCTGCCGTCGATTTTTCAGCTCAATATCCGCCCCCATCAAACGCAGAATATCGATAACACCGGTACGAGTCGGGTTGACACCGATATTGGTCAACGTGATGTCTGAATCCGGCGCAATAGTGGCGGCCACTAATAAAAACGCTGCTGATGATATATCGGCCGGTATTGTCATATCACAGCCACGCAAAGAACCACCACCGGAAAGCTGTACCTCACCCGCTTGAGATGTGTTGACCGAATAGCCAAAACTTCGCAACATTCGTTCGGTGTGATCGCGTGTGACTGCCGGTTCAGTGACTGTTGTAGTTCCCTGTGCATACAGACCTGCCAGTAACACACACGACTTCACCTGCGCACTGGCCATCGGCAACGGGTAGTCAATGGCATGAAGGTTTTCCGTGGGTTCGATTTTCAATGGTGGCCTGCCCTGCTCATCACCGGCAATTGATGCGCCCATTAATCGCAATGGATCAATGACCCTGCCCATAGGCCGGCCTGATAAGGACTCATCACCGGTTAAATTAGTGTTGAACTTTTGCGCCGCCAGCAGTCCGGCTATCAAGCGCATACCGGTGCCCGCATTACCCATGTACAAATCACTGTCAGGGGCTTTTAATCCATGCATACCAACACCGTGAATGATCAGCTGGTTTTCTGATTTGCGTTCGATGTTAACGCCCATTTTTCGAAAGGCTGCAACGGTGTTAAGGCTGTCTTCACCGGCTAAAAAACCATCGATGTGACTGACCCCTTCTGCGATAGAGCCAAACATCACCGAACGGTGAGACATGGACTTATCCCCTGGCACTGTCACCGTGCCATTGACTGATCCGCCGGGACCCGCCATTACTGTCGTGCCGCCATTGCTCACGGCATGAAGATCATTCATTTGGTTTCTCTGTATTTGAAATTCCCGAACTCCCGGCCACTATTACATCCTGATTCAGAATTTTTAGATCGCGCGTGTCCTTGGCTATTTTAAACAGTTTCTCTAATTTGTCCCCGTCTTGCTTATTGATTGCCTCAACCACAGTAGCCAGACCGTCCTGTAAGCCTCCGATAGCCTCTAACAATGACTCACTGTTGTGTAGACAGATATCCCTCCACATGACCGGGTCACTTGAGGCAATACGGGTAAAGTCACTGAACCCGCCGGCAGCATAGCGCAATAATTCTTCCTGTTGTCCCATTCGATGCAGCGTTTCAACCAACGCAAATGCCAGCACGTGAGGTAAATGACTGGTCGCCGCATAAACCTGATCATGGCGTCGGGGGTCCATGGTTTCGATCACGGCACCGGTTTTCAGCCACAGATCACAAACCATGCTGATGGCTTCATCCGAGGTTTCTTCGATGGGCGTGATAATCAGCCGCTTACCCTGATAGAGTTCTGCAAAGCCCGCTTCAACACCACTGTGTTCGGTACCGGCGATAGGATGCGCCGGCACAAAACGCGCAAGCGACGGCAAGTGTTTTCGGGCTGCAGTGATAACGCTTTGTTTTACACTGCCGGCGTCAGTAATGATGGCTTTTGCAGAGACCGTTTTAGCAAGTTCGCCGAACAACGCATCATTGGCACCGACCG
>CAKZVB010000175.1 GCA_937922015.1 uncultured Granulosicoccaceae bacterium | reverse complement strand
CCCTGGCACATGGGCGTGCCGTTTACCATCGGCCAATTGGCGGCAGCACTAATACTAAAACTCACCTGTGAACGCGAAGATACGTAACCGGCCAGAACAACTATGCCTAAATCAAAAAATCAGGACACAGCACCCTATGCTTACGAAGGACTTGATCGCACCCTCCATGAAAAAGCAAGGCTGGGCATTGTCACCTCTCTGGTGAGCCACCCGAACGGACTGGCATTTGCAGATCTGAAAAAGCTATGTGACCTCACAGACGGTAATCTGAGTCGGCACATTCAGGTACTGCAGGATGCTGGTATTGTATTGGTGAATAAAGGCTACGAGGGCAAACGTCCACACACGTCTATTAAACTATCTGCACAGGGGAAAAAACAATTCTTAAAGTACCTTGATGTATTAGAAGAGATTGTCAAAGATGCCGGCGATGCGCTTAAGTCAGCAGAAACCGGCCGACAGCCCAAACCCGGTTAATCCGTTGTTCAACGGCACACAGACAACATCAATTAACCGGAACTGCTGCTCTCTGCCAAAGCGTTTGGCCAGCACTGTGGACAGACTACGGGATTGTCAGATCGCAAAAAATTGAATGGCCGAGGGGTCGGCAACCTTTATTTTGTATCTACTGCTGCCATCTCATGTTCTGGTACGGATTGGTCTTTAGGCTAGCCAGCCGACTTTTCAAATCCCCGACATGTATTTCGAGCTTATGACCATCGGGGTCCAGAAAATAGAAGGATTCACCTTCACTTTTATTATCCTTCCACTCTACAACACCATGTTGTTCAAGAGCGTCGCGGCATTTTTTAAAGTCCTGCGCTTCCACGCTGAAGGCTATATGAGTGTAATCTGATTTCTCGCAGGGAGTATCCACTGACAGGCAAAGCCAAAGAGACCCCATTGACAGATAGGCGCCTTTTTCCCATGAAACCTCAAAGGTTAAACCCACCGCTTGCGTATAAAATCGAAGAGATTGCTTCAGGTCGCTAACAGCTAAGGTAATATGATTGAGCCCGGTAATCATCTTGCAAAGTTGTTACGCAATTTATCCGTTCGAGTGCCAGCATGTGAAATAATCTGCAGCCAAGACCGCATACACCCAGTCTCATCCACAAAAACCCTAATCTGATTTGGTTCGAATATCCAGTTACAAATTCATTCGACGGAGTGATTATCAGGGCGTACAAACACCCTGATTATCACAATTTCAACGTCAGGTTAAATTCCGATACGACTAGGCAGCCGCGCTTCGCATTCGGCGTTACTGGTGGCAGCTGTGCCACCCACGGTAAAACCATTCAGGCTATGCCAGGTTTCAAGCTTGCCGTCATTATCGAACCCGATGGACTGGTGACTGACACCATCAATAAGCTTAGTGCCGGCAGCCTTAATAATACTCTGATAGGTGGTGCCCAGGAAATTGACTGTGACCAGCACACTGTATGATTTTCCATCCACCGCGCCAAACATACTCCAATAGCCACTGGCTACTTCACCACGTGAATTGTTGTCACCAAGTGTGCCGTCACTGCTGGCATCAGTGATCACCTTGATACAAGCATTGAAACTTCCTTCAATTTCACCCGCTTCACCGCCAAAATAAAATTCTATTTCCGAATCATCCAACGCATTTGGTGCGGTGCCAAGATTCGAATCCGATATGCGCAGCGTAGTACCGGCGATGTTCTCAAACGGCTCTACCCCCGCCGGCACACTGGCTGACTGGGATACCTCCAGTATCGAGTCGAAATCGGTTCCACTGAAATCGTTTTTCGATAATGAACCAAGATCAGCGGTGTCGGCGGACAAACTATCGACAAGGGCACCAATAAGCGGTTCATTACCAGCGTCTGTAAAAAAGTCCACAACATTGGCGATCGATGAATCGCTGTTGCTATTTTCATTGACTGCTTTTATCACCAGCGATTCCAGCGCCCGGGTTTTACCCGCTACATCTTCAGACGTTGTGACACCGTTCTCCGGATCTATCAAGGCATTAACCACTGGAGCTATGTCGCTAACGATTTCTGCGACACGGGTGAAATCACCCGGCTGAAATTCGTTACCCATATCGGGTGGCAATGTGAAGTCCCGTCGATCGTAGACGGCCTGCAACTCTGTTTCAGCAGCATCGAGTATCTGGTGTAATGAATTTTCCAGCAATGCAGCGTCAAAACCCAGATGCTGCACAGCATCTGCAAGCGCCGGGTAGACAGCACTGGTCGCATCATTAGGCGTTCCAAAATTATCACCTATCTCGGTGTAAGTATCCGTCAGTCTATCACCCAATACAGTGACCACCTTGTGGATAGTCAGCGCTTTGTTTAATAACTCAGCATCGATATTTCCGCTGCCATCGGTATCCAGATAGTCAACAGACAGTTCTGCATCAGTGATACCCAGAGACTGCAGCACATCTTTTCTCTGCTGTTCTGATTCGACACTGGTGACCAACGAGGTAAGCGGAGACACAATATTATTCCCCCCATCAGCGTCAATTGCGGTAACACGCCGGGACATCTGCCCAAGGAAAGGCTCGCCGGTCAGTACATCGTAGCCGCCGTCTACGCGAATGACTACGTCAGCATAGTAAACTGGAGTGCTCAGACAATACTGGGCCAGTTGCGCACTGACCCCTTCAGCGCAATAATCGGTTTCTGTTACAGGGTTATAGGAGTAATAGCCATCATTGTCTGTAAAAGCAAAGGACTCCCAGGCGTCTCTGGTGCCATTATTATTTGAATCTAAAAACACTGTTGTTCTGGCCAGATAGCCATCAATTACTCTACCACCAAATTGCTGTTGTACCGCAGATACCTGACCGTCGTCCTGCCCGGTACCACCACAGGCGCTTAGTACGGTCACCACAAGACCACTCAATAGTATATTCCTGGCTCCGGGAAGCCCCACAGGTATTATTCGGTTACGAATTCGCATTTCATGCTCCATGATATAAAAAAGATAGATTGCTATAAATACTTACTTGGATTATCTAGAACCTTTCTTCTACTCCCAGGGCTATGCCGAATCTTCGCGGCGCAGAGGTACCATCGATAGACGTACTGCTTAGTCCGTACTCCATATCCAGTGAAAAATACTTAAGCAGGTTTACCCCAAGCGTCACACTTGACAATTTTTCCCCTGCCATATTTCTTTGAAAGCCTGCTCTTAGTGATGGAACTATATTGTTCTGAAACTGGTAGGCCGTAGCGGCGTGGAACCATTGATTTTCAAAACCGACAATATCATTGTATTTGGCTAAATCGAGAGACGCTGTACCGACCCAGCGTGTGTTAAAATGATATAAACCATCCACACGGGTGCGCGCATACATCTTGTGAGATTCACGGGCTTTTATTTCCCCACGCTGCTGGATAAACAGAGCCGCCGCTTCACAGCTCGATCTCGACGCTGTATTTTCTTCACGAAGTTCACAATTGGTGCCAATATCACCGTAGTCGAATGTCGGTGAATTGATATTTTCTATCGTTAAACCTAAGCGGTATTTACCAGCATCCCAGACCAAACCCGCATCCAGACCGATTTTTGTAGACTCATTTAAGTTTGTTTTATATTCATCTTTCAGTACAGCGCTTACATCTCTGCCATCAAGTTGCTGCAGAGGAGATACCTGCTTGCTAAGCGACAAGGAAATCACTCTAGCGGTTATACCGCCGTACAATTTTGGCTCATTTGGCAGACCTCTGTTTTTTAGCATCCGCAATGGCTTGCTGTAACTAAAGGATACAGATTTCTCAATACCGCTTTTTATATACAATGAGGATGCTGTTGCAAATGTTCCGTTTTGTTCGTCGAAGCTCAACTCACTATCGAGCACACTCACACCCACCTGCTGTTGCATGCTGGCACTCACACCTAAGGAAGCCCCCAGACGTTCGGATCGGTGTACCAATCGCGGCAATGGCAATCCAAACCCGAGAGTACTTTTCAGGTAACCCGAATCCCCCATCTTCACCAAAGTGGCATTAAATCGCTCTAACACTTCTGAGACAGAATCATTAGTAGAAGACGAGTCATCGATAATGTCTATCAATTCATCCAGATCATCTGAGAAATTCTCAACATCCCCGAATTCTGCACTAAAACCAATGCTGGGGAAGTAGGAAAATCTCCACGCCTCATCGTCGGCTACCAGCAGCGAATTCATCGCCGGGTTGTTCGAAGCTGACTCAATCGAATGAATGTTTGAAGACGGACCCATCGTCATACTGGATCCGGTATTCACTCCGGCTGTACCACCAGCCAGAACTGGTCCGATGCCCATACAGGCGATAATCAGGAGTATTTTTTTCAACGCTTGTTCCTTGCGAGTCACCAACCACTGAAATGTGAGCTGGTTTTGGTTTTAAACAGCTTATTCAGCAACAAGCTGATTAGCTCCGACGTAACAAATTGCCACTTAATACAATGAAGTGATCGGCTCGTGACTCAGCAACTAAAGTTATTAGGGGAAGGGTATGGGAAAGAAGATATCAGGCACCGGGCAGGTCTCATTTACGTTGCCTGCTGAGGAGACATAGACAGGTTAAAATGGTCTGTGCGCTGTGCACGGTGGCAAGAAATGTACCTGTATGGTGTGTATCGGCTAACCATCGGGAACCGCTTTTCTATCACCGATATCCAGCCCGACTTCTATTCTCTTAGTAGAGCGGGATTCCTTATCTTCGTTGCCAGTACTGAAAGACGCTGGAAACTCCTGCAACGCCGCGAGCGTGAGTTGTCAAATTTCCATCCGGATCATTCAACCGTTGTCGTCACCTTTGTGGTTGTTAATACTCTCACAGAACTCAATCAATCCGGCTCTCAGAGCAGATGCCAGATCAGTGTTTTGAATAATTCCAGACTTGTTCAGGTTACTTCCCAGGAGAGGAATCGAAACATACGCGCGCTCTACAACAATCCCGGACATCGTCCTGATAACCTCCCTCAACGCCTGTTCCGCATGGATGGCGCGTGGTGACGTGTTTATCAACATTACCCTCTTGCCTGGAAACTCGTCACCACTCACCAGCCAGTCCAGCGCATTTTTCATCGGCCCGCTAATACCATGAGCGTATTCCGGGCTGGCAATTACTAATCCGTCCGACCGCGCCAGGCTATCTTTTAGCTGTTCAACTGATGCAATTTTAGTATGCTCAAGATCGGGATTAAATATAGGGAGCATCCCTACATCGCCAACGGTAATCTCGATGTGGTCGGGAGACAGCTCTTCTAAAGCGCCGATAGCAGCGCTGTTGTAGGATTCAGTGCGCAGGCTTCCAGAAAGAGCGAGAAGAGCCAGCTTTACCATTGCACAACACTAATTTCAGCCGGATTTACGATTCCTGCTACCGCCGTAAAACTGTCAGAGAAAAAACGTACGGTGTTATAGAGCTCTAACATCGACAGCCACTTTTACAGTTACAACGATTCAATAAAAAAACGTCTATTTGCATTTTCCCTCTCCTGCAAACACACCGGCTTGCAAAGACTGGCCAGATTCAACATTGTCAGCAGTCTTTAAAACAGATGTCACCATAAAGTGATCGGACAGATCTGAGCGATGCACATCTCCTTTAATGAATTCCAGAGTGCCTGTCTCTAACACCCAATCGATTTTAATGGCAGGCTGCTCCGATGGAAAAGTAAAGTATGAAGCTACGTTCTTTATATTTGGAGAAGCTTGAAACCCACCTTCACCCAATAGACAACTGAGTGCATTCAGCCCGGATGATGTAACCCGCGCTCCTGAAAAAGCGATGGGAGTTGAATTAAAATCACCAGCGGCGACAATTGGAAGCTTAGAAGCTTTAGCTAAGTTGTTAATCTGTCGAGCCGCATCAACGCGAATTTCTTCACTACGATATTCCAGATGAATGGCAATCACCCCAATCTGCCCGAGCGGCGTTTGCAGCATACTTAACATGCCATTATGATTTCCAACCAGCTGTGCTTCCCAGATCGAGTAAGGCGTGAACTCCAGAAACTCGCTTTCAACAACTGGATGACGACTTAAAATGGCATTGCCGAACTTATACTCATAAAATGGAAAGGTGACGTCCATATTTCGTTGCTCAACAAGGTAGGGGTAACCCGCTTGCTCCGCAATATGGGATGCCTGATTTACATGGAAGCTCCATGCAGCAGAGAAATCGACTTCGTTGAGCACAATAATATCAAGTTCAGCATCTTTAATTTGCATGGCGATATTATCAAGATGCTGCAATAAATCTTCCTTTGAGCGACTTTGTCGATTACTTGCACCCTTTTTTCCACCCCTGCCGTGGGCTATATTAAAACTGCCTATTTTGAGAGTTTTTTCGTTCAGATGTACCGTATCAGATTGCATAACAGGCAGCTGATAACTATGGATTACATGGGATGAACTAATAAAACGGAAAATGGCATACCAAAGAATTACTACAACAACCACGATACTCAAAATGGTGAACGTCGCCTTGCCGTATTTTTTAATATCGCTCAATTCTCAACCATAGAATAACGGGCTTACCGGTCGATAAGCCTGAAAAACAAATAAGTTTAATAGATCTTTCCACGTAGTCAATTCACATCAGGCTGATCCGCTGGTTTATGCTGAGACAATTACACCTTGAATGAGCGAAAATTCAATATTGACCGACTTATAGGCCCAATCTAACCAGGCAGACTTAACCCGGCTTTCGCTGCTGCATTAATTATCAATAATTGAATTATCTCTGTTTTTAGGTTCTACTCACCTGGTAGTACAGAATATAAGTAACTCTCAACCACGACGGAATGGACATGGCTTTCAGTGAACAACTTGCCACACGGGTACGTGAAAAACTGGCCACGCTTGAGGACCTGCCGGTAACTGAAAAGAAGATGTTCGGCGGCCTGGCGTTTATGGTTAACAATAAAATGTGCATCAACGTCAGCGGTGAGCGGCTAATGTGCCGGTTCGATGCAAACGATTCGGATACCGTTTCCAGGCGGCCGGGGTACGCTCCGATGGTAATGAAAAACAGGACTTACCAGGGATATTGCTATGTCGAGCCTGAAGGATTCAGGAGCGGTAAAGACTTTGATTTCTGGATTAATCTATGTCTGGACTATAACGACAAGGCAAAGTCGTCTAAAAAAAGAAAAGCAGGTACAACCACAAAATAGAGTATCGGTATAGAACCTCCAACTAAGAGCTGGTGGGCTCGGTCTTTTATTAGCTGGGGTCGACGGTCTGACTTTCCGGATTAACTTCAACTTATAACGTGATCTCCGCTGGCAGTATCATCAGCGGCGCAGGATCTGTCGTCGGAACACTTTTTAAATATTGGCTTACCAGAAGCCTGTCAATGCCGGTTGGATCGGCGATTGAACGGGCATCCGGGCGCTGCACTGATAATCGACGCGGTTTTGCTCGGCCTTGTTGCGCTATATAACTACCAGTTTCGTGTTAGCTTATCATCACAGACACCAGACCGACCGACGTTTCACCATTTTTCTTCCGGCTTAGCAAAGTATGCAAACGGAATAGCAAACGGCCCGAACAACGCGCCCATCACACCCCAGAATACAGTTTTTGCTCCCCGTCTCTTCGCTATTTGGTGACAAATAACAATGCATAAAACATTTATTCCCAACATCACTATGAACAATCCCATTACTACTTTACTCGTCTGTTTGCGTTGAATTTAGATAGCCTTTTTCAAGCCATTGAAACTACTTGTCTATAAGGTCACCTAAAGCCGGGTATATCCGGGTGAAATCCTGCTCCTCCATTCCGGCATCGACTGCTGCCTGAATCCAGGCTAGTGTCTGGTGACCTAACCGCATGGGACTGCCAAGTTCTTTCGAAAGTGCTACCGCCATACCTACGTCCTTATGCAGGTTGAATACGCGGGAGCGGCCATCCCATGTCTCGGACAGGATGTGATCGGGGAAGCGGCGTTCAGAAATGAAACTACGAGCGTTACCAGCATTAAATACCTTAATCATATCAGCCAGCTCGATCCCTGCCGCTTCAGCCAAACGACCTGCCTCCGAGCAAGCAAGGAAGTTAGTATGTGTGATTAAATTATGGACGACTTTCATAGTGTGCCCTGCTCCCGAAGGGCCAAGGTAGATGAGCTCACCCGCACAAGAATTCAGTACCGGCTGCGAGCGCACAAATATTTCTTCAGAGCCGCCTATCATCAGTGTCATTGTGCCTTCGTCCGCGCCCTTGGCCCCGCCACCGGTCATGCCTGCATCCATATAGGCAACTCCCGCCTCATTAGCCACAAGGGCCAGGCGCTTGGTGTGAGTCGGCTCCGATGTAGTGAAATCCCACAGAATCAAGCCTTCTTTTGCCGCATCGAGTATGCCACCAAGCATGCCTTCTATTTGTGTTGAGCCGGGCACTACAAAGATTATGATATCTGCCTCTGCCGCCATATCAGTTGGTTCGGCGATACGAGCAATGTCGGAGAACGACTGACACACCCCTTCGATTGCGTCCCATACAAGCAAGCTATGACCCGCATTTGCAATATTTCTGGCAATACCGCGGCCCATATTACCAAGACCGATAACACCAACAATTTGTTGCATCTTTAGTTTTCCCCGGCTCTGCCTGTTTGCGCTTGTGCGTGCGTTTGTGCGTTTGTGCTTGTGCGTAACCGACTATGTACAATTGTCATTCTTGTTCGTAGAATAGGTTATATCGAAATCAATTACACCTTTGTATCTTCATACAACCAAACCATACGATCCAGAAACCACATCTTAGATACATAAACCAGAGCCATACCATAGAAAGTATGGTATTTATTTAACTCCCAAAGGCCATAAATAAGTAACAGCCCGGAGACTGTTTGCAACACATTCAGTATCTGTATTACGGTTTTGTGCTGCACTGGAATTGCGGCATGCTGGTTTATATAGAAACGTTCACCCAGAACAGCTCTTGACCCCCATCTGTCGAAACTGGCCGGCTTTCCAAACAATCGCGGGTTTAAGAATATCCAGATAACAAGAAAAGAAATTGGAACAACACAATACCAGCCAATCCAAACCCTGGACCAAACAGCCAATACCAAAAAAGGCAAGGTGATAAATCTGGTCCAGACAGACCAGGGATTAGCGTGTTCTAACCAGCTTTCATCGTCGGGCAGAAATACTTTCGCAATTAGTTGTGTTATGCGCATCCGTTCTTACCTGGTGGGCTGTGCGGGAAGTTCGGTTACAAAATTTACACAGCCACAGTCGTCAGGGCAAGGCGAAAAAATGCAGGCATAGCAGGGCCTACGTCGAATTTTTTACCGCAGCGATGGCGGCTATAGCTTCGACCCGTGTTTTCGAACTTTCCAAACAGCTCACTAGCCCGCATTATTCACAAGGCGACAGGTGAAAATAACGAAATGCCTGTGTACAAAGCTCCAGGCACTGACTAGGTGTCGTTTTCAAAATAACAGTGTGTCTATTCACCATCAGACGAACCTTATTTTCATTAAAATAAG
>CAKZVB010000174.1 GCA_937922015.1 uncultured Granulosicoccaceae bacterium | reverse complement strand
TGTGGACCAGCCATCTGGTGAAGGGGTGGTGAGTCTGTGCTCGCAGTCATAGCCTTATCCCCCTCTGGCGGTAGTGCAGAGTGTGATAATTCCCGCAATTTCTCTTTTCTTATATCATTTTTAAAAGTTAACAAGCTTCAGGCAATTCCCGTATTGCCGTTAACAACGACGGTTTTGTTGCAGCCTATACCCATTTCGCAGTGATGGAATCAAGTATTGACCCCGTTGGACATAGTGATCCAAGTAATGTCGGGAATAAGAATTTTTAGGAGTATTTTGCAATGAAACTGGTATCTTCGAAACCCCTCTCTGTCCTTATTACAGCGGTCTTGTTAACCGGCTGTGGCGCAGGTGATGAATCACCGTCGGTTCACCTGGGCGCGGTTGCCGATCCGGACCCCGGAACCCCTTTTTTTAATGATCAATCAGGTTTTGCAGTTGCAGACCTGATAGCCGGTAGGTTCTCGGGAATGTTCAGCAGTGCATCCGCTGTGCTGCCGGAAGACTCGTTAGCGGTAAGCAATGATCGTATGCGCCGCAATACATTGGCTGTTGCGACAGAGAATGTGGCTTGTGACAGCGGTAGTATGAGCATGAGTCTATCGACCAATGACAGAACTTCCTCTATTGAAGGTGCGTCTGTGTCTTTTAATCAGTGCAAATTTGACAGTGAAGTGGTAAATGGATCTGTGAGCGTTAGTGGCAGTGCGCTGGATTCAGAAGAATTTGAAGGAGTGTTGAATGTTAGTTTTAATAACCTGAGAATGGCTGGTACGGAAACTTTCGCTATAGATGGTGATTTGTCAGCCAGCTTAGGCACTGTAGGGTCCAGATCTACTATGGGGCTCAGCGGTTCGGCTCTGACGATAAGCGCACCGGGTGAGACTACTACGTTTGGCAACTACCGTGTAACCGCCATTGAAGATAGTGCCAGCGGTCTTAGCCAGCTATCCGGCGGTATGGAGTTCCACAGTAGTGTCGACGGATCTCTTAGTGTGCAGGTTGCCCCGGCGCTGGTGATGTCCGATAGCGCTGAGTATCCGGCGAGTGGAAAAATTACCATGACCCACTCGGATGGCAGCTCTTTGGTTATCGATGCCGACAATGGCGATGCAGCTACCTTTAGCTATGTGATTAATGATGGCAGCACAACTGTCAGTGGCAATGGTAACTGGTCGGACCTGGAAGCAATCAGTGAGCTTTAGGCTTCTGGATTAAAATCCGTAGTACCGGACGCCCGCTATAAGTGATGAACTTATGGCGGGCGTTTTTGTTTGTACAGAGATGTTCACTAACTCGAGCAGGTCAACATGGTAGCGCCCGCGCGTTGCGTGGCCCAGTCGGGCCTGGGGCCTGCATACTTTTCAAAACCTGGTTGCTCGTCATAAGGTTTTTTCAGAACCACCGCTAATTCTTCCAGCACCGAATAGTCTCCTTCTTCTGCAGCATCTATGGCCATTTGAGCAACGTAGTTGCGTAGCACGTATTTTGGATTGATGTGGTTCATGAGGGTTTGCCTTTGCTCATCATCACTGATAGCGACGCGTTGTGACCATTGGTCCAGCCACAGGGTAAACTGTTCCCTTGTTTCCGGTGTGATTTTATCAGGTTCATAGAATGCATCGGAAATGGTGCCGAACATGGATCCGGTATCCGGTTTTTCCACAAGATTGATTTTTGCCAGAGACCGAAAAAATACGGTGAAATCTGTTCTGGTGGCTTGAAGTGTTGTCCATAGCTTGTCCAGCAATTCATTGTCGCCGCGGTTACTGTCAAATTGATCTATCCCTATTTTGGCCGCACTTGTGTTGTTCCAGTTGTCTGTGTAAATGTCGTTGTAGGTCTCCAGAGTCTCTCTCAAAGGCTGGGTGTCATCGTTAAAAAGCGGCAGCACGGCATTAGCCAGGCGGTAGAGGTTCCACAACGCTATTTGTGGCTGATTCTCATAGCAGTATCTGCGGCCTTGCTGATCAATAAAACTGGGCGTCCATTTAGGATCGTATTCTTCCAGCCATCCATAGGGGCCATAGTCGATGGTTTGCCCCAGTATTGACATGTTGTCGGTGTTCATTACTGCATGTACAAACCCTACTCTTTGCCACTGCACCATTAGGTTTGCTGTTCGTTCAAGTAATTCAGCAAACCATCGCTGATAAGTATCGACCGTTGGTTTACCGTCTTTTGGCCAGAGCTGTGAGTAGTTGTTTTTAATAATGTAGTTGGCCAGATTTTTTAAGTGGTCGTGTTCTTTATAGGCTGCGTGAATTTCAAAGCTGCCAAAGCGTACAAAAGAATGGGCTGCCCGACATAAAATTGCACCGGCCTCAGTCTGAATATTTCCATCGTAAAAAATGTCCCGCTCTACCTTGTTGCCGGTGAGGCAAAGAGTGAGCGATCGGGTGGTGGGTATGCCCAGGTGGTGCATCGCTTCAGAGCATAAGTATTCACGCACGGAGGAACGCAGTACGGCAAAGCCATCACCTTGTCTGGAGAAAGGAGTTGGTCCGGCTCCCTTGAGTTGGAGTGTCCAGTTTTGCTGCTTCAGATCAGTAACTTCACCCAGCGCAATGGCGCGACCATCACCGAGTTGGCCGGCCCAGTTGCCAAACTGGTGACCGCCGTAGCGCATCGCATAGGGGATGCTGCCCTGCGGGGTTTTCGTGCCGGTAAAGATTTGCGCTGATTTGCGTGGATTTTGTTCAATATCAATTCCGAGCAAGTCTGCCATTTCCGTTGACCAGGCGATCAGCACCGGGTCGACTGCCGGAACCGGCTGCACCGGCGACCACAAGGTATCAGGCACCTCATGGGGATAATTCGAGGGTGATTGCTCACCGGGCAGGGCATCGGTAAATAACTGCTTTAACAGGAAATTTTCCAGGCTGACTGGATTTTCCGGTGAATTTTCTAGCGAGGTTGATTTCATAGCGACCAGTATACAGCCCGTAAGTGTTTTTGCTGTTGTCCGCTGTCTGTATCCAGAGTTGGGTATTACAGTGAGTGTAAAGTAAATGCTACAATTTTGATTGCAATACTGTTACATTGCTAGTTGGAAATTTAGGAGCCAATTTGTGCGTATTCTACCTGTAAATCTGTCGATCATTGTCTGTGCAATACTTGCTCCGGGTGGGCTTGTGAGTGCCAATGATATGCCGGTTTCTGATGAAGGGACGACGATTGTGGACAGTCCGCCTGCAGCAGATATTCCGTTACCGGTAGATTCGACGCTTGTCGTGAAGTCCAACCCTCAAGGTGTGGTCACTGATGCAGCGGGCAGTATGGCTAAAGACCCACAAGCAGAGATAGCAACGATGTTGGGAGATTCGTCTGCACAGCCTGTTGAGCATGATGCCGAAACAAGTAAGACAGATCCGGTTCGCTCCGCGGAGGAAGTCTGGTCTGAGATCAGTCAGGCGATTTCAGGACTCAATGATATGGTTGGCGATGAAATGTTTCGCGATCTTCGACGTACCGACAATAATCGTATGGAAGTCAGAGTTGATCTGGACTACTGGCAGCGGGTGCGATATCAAACCCGGGTCGATTTGAAAAACGATATCAGTAATATCTGGCATCTCTACGTCCAGCAATATTCTGACGATCCCGGATCATCAGTGTTTTTTATCGACGATGATACTAACAAGACAATCGATATATTTTCCCAGGCTCAATAAGCAGACTCAATATAACTGTCCCCGTATTGCAGGCCTGACGAAGACAGAGTAATACCGCTCACGCTACCGCTCGGTGGTTCAACCCGCCATATTCTTCAGTGCAGTTATATCCGGTAATGGACGTGCTGTGTGCTGATCTGCGGCCAGAACTGATTCTAAACCAGCGGCTACGCCAAGTACTTTTGCATCGGCACCTTTCGGGCCTATAACCTGAATACCAAATGGCATTCCGTTGTGGTCAAGCCCGCACGGTATTACACAACTACAGCACATTGTGGTGGTTGGCGCGTAGGACAAGGCAAGCCAGCGCATGTAGCTTGGCATGGGCTGGCCATTAATTTCGGTGACAGTAAGCTGGCTGTGTGGAAAGGGGCTAACTGCCGCCGCAGGGGCTAACAGGATATCCGTGTCGTTAAAGTAATCCAACGTGTCGCGATACAAGACCGATTGCTGGTGAAATGCCTGCGCGATGTCTGTAGCGGTGTAAGCTAATCCACGCTCGGTGTTGTCGATGACATTGGGGCCGAGAATACTCCGGTTGTCTCGTAGATTCTCTTCGTGTGCGGCTACAAAATAAATGCCACGGAGAGTTTCGAAGACATTGTGCACGTTGTCCATCGTGGGATCACGTTCGTCACAGTGTGCGAAATTGCTCGCCATGGCGGCAATCCGTTCTCTAAAGATAGTTTCAATATCGTTGTCAACCGGGCAGCAACCGAAGTCTACTGACCATGTGACTCGCAGTTTACTCAGGTCTTGTTGTGGCAGATCATCGGGTATCTGTTGGATGTTCGCACTGAATGGATCGCGTATGTCGAAACAGGCTTGTGATTTTAATAATAAATGCGCGTCTGCAACACTACGCCCCATTGGTCCCAGAACCGCAAAGGGACTTAGCGCGATCACAGATCCGGTGCCTGGCACGACGCCCGGTGAGGGGCGAAAACCGACAATACCGCAGAACGATGCCGGTGTTCTAAGACTGCCGCCGTAGTCAGAGCCAGTTGCCAGCGGCAACATGCCGGTTGCCAGTGCGACGGCTGTCCCGCCGGAAGATCCGGCGCAGGTTTTGGTTGCATCAAAAGGGTTGCAGGTCGCTCCGTAGACACGGTTAACCGTGTTTCCACCCGCGCCGAATTCGGGTGTGTTTGTTTTACAAAAAATATTACCGTCATGCCTGCGAATGTTGGCGACGATAGAGTCGTCCTCTTGTGGAATTTCGTGCTCAAAGACTTTAGATCCCCAGGTGGTGCGTAAGTTCTTTGTCGCTTCGAGATCTTTGATACCTACCGGCAACCCCTGTAAAATTCCAAGCTCTGAGCCTTCATAAAGTTTTTTAGTCGCCGCCTTTGCAAAGGCATGTCCGGCATCCGGATCAATCGCTACGATGGCGTTAAGCGCGGGATTGACCGACTCTATTCTATCCACACAACTTTGATACAGTTCCAGCGGTGATAAATCTCCGCAACGTATGGAGGCAAGTGCGTTAACGGCGGATAGATCACAAGGTTCAGTCATTAGTGTGTAGCCAGAGTTAGTCATTAATAAAGTAGAAGGGGGTCAGCTCGCATTGCGGTGTTGAAGATTCAGTGGCAGCGCACTTACCACCAGAAATATCAGGGCTGCGGCGATCGCCAGTACTTTGAACAGTGCGCTGAATCCATAGTTCAAATGGATTGCGGCGATCAATGGTATTGTGCTGGCCATCACCAGAATTGTAATGGTGTATCTGATTCCCAGAATTCTGCTTCTGATCTCTGGTCTGGCTATTCTTCCGACAAGTATATCGTTAATCGGAATTTGTCCGAACACCGCCACCATATAGCCAACGGCGGCCGCAACCGCCAGGGTGCCGTGTGCGGTTATAGCCAGCGTAAAAAATACGACCTGCATTGCGGCAACAGTCATAAATATTTTTCGTGGTGACGTTCGGTCTATCAGGTATCCGACTGCCAGTTGCCCTAAAGACCCCACCACAAATGCCAAAAAAGCTAATTGACCTACCAGCATCGGGTTTGAGGTGAGTTGCGTTGTTCTCTCTGCAAGTACTTTGGGCAGTGCAAATGTGGTGCTTTGAAATAATAATCCACCCAGTGCAGTGCTTAAAAAAATGATCCCCAGCACTTTGGCGAAATTTTTTTGAGCCTTGGCGCTGACTGTTGATTGCACTGGATTGGCGTCTTTGCTTTGTGAGCCGGACTTATAGTCGTGGCCAATCTGCCCGAGCCTGGTAGCGGTAATCAGATATATAACACCCAACAAAATGGACACAATGCCCGGCCAGATAAAGGCCGCCCGCCAGCCGGCGTTGTCGATAAACCACGCAGTCAACAAGGCTGCGAATGCGACACCCATATTGCCCCACACTCCATTGATTGCGATACGCAGACCATTTCGATTGTGCCCTTCCAGTACCAGTGCAATTCCTACGGGGTGATAAATTGCCGCAAAAGCTCCGGTGAAAAACAACCCGATGCCCATTTGCAGGGGAGTGCTGGCGAATCCCGAAAGTATGGCTGATAGCCCGATACCAACAAAAAATACTACAATCATTGCATGCCGGTTCCAGTGGTCAGCAAGCCAGCCGGCGGGCAGGGCAAAGGCGCCGAAAGCGATAAACCCCGGTGTTGCATAGGGGATCAGAAGTGCGTAATCGAGTCCCCATTCAGCCGATAGGGCAAGCGCCGCCAGAGTCGCGAATACCAGCATGAACAGGTGGTCTAGAAAGTGTGCCATATTGAGCAATAAAAACTGAATCTGTTTTTGCATGTGGCAACCGGGTGATTAAGCAGGCGGAGTGTTTCACCAGCTTAACAAATGGCAAATGAGATTGCCGGAGGACGAAAGTAGGCGCAAGACTTGGGTTAATTAACGCGCCGCATTCGAATATACTACACGTGACGGCACTGCAAAAGAGTATGTGGGGGAACATGCCGTTAGTGTTTTTGCACAGTTATGCTACTGATTTAAGTGATGTTTAGGGATGGATCCATTCAATACGTCAGGGAAAATCTAACCACGGAGCTACAATGAAATCGCCATTTTTACGCCATGTCGTAGTCGCAGTAACGTTTCTTTTTCTGACCGAAATCTCTTTAGCTGATCAATTGCCGGCCCCGACAGGCAAGGTAGTATTGATCGTGACCGGAAATATCGATAAGACGAATGTTGATGATACCGCACAGTTCGATATTGAAATGCTTGAAAATTTCCCTGTCACTACCTTTAAAACAAGCAATGACTGGGTTGAAGGGATAACAGAATTTACCGGGGTCAGGGTAAGCGAGTTGCTTCAATCTGTCGGGGCATCTTCGTATTCTTTTCGTGCGCTGGCGCTGGACAGATACCACTTTGATGTCAGCGGCATAGATTTCGATAAAATCCCTGCCATTATCGCCTATAAGAAAAACGGAAAATTCATGCGCGTGAGAGAGCTTGGGCCACTATGGATTATGTTTCCTTTTGACGAATATCCAGAGACAGATACCGAGCAACACAGGAACGCGAGTGTATGGCAACTCGCTGAAATCAAGGTAAAGTGAAGACTGCCAGACTTACAACGCTGCTGACTATATTCTTTGCGTTTATGTGCGTTTTACAGTTTTACCTGATCGCCAATAATCTTGACAAAACTCGCGCGCAGTTAAGCGATAGAAAAAGTGCCGGTGAGGTCAACTCTCTGATTCAGGTAGACAGAAATCTGGATCATTTTATATTCGCGATTACCGAATATATTCATGCTTCCAAGGCGGGTGCGGACACAGAAAAAGCAGTAAGTAAATACCAGTCTGATTTTGATATATTCTGGGCCTCCACATCAATAATTGAACAGTATTTTCCGGAAAACAACGAAAGACAAGCTGTATTTATTGAGTCGCTTGAGGAAGTGAAAGAATTTCTGGATACCAACGATCCGTTTATTTTCGGCGACAATCCGTTATCCGTGGCAGATGCAGATCGTATATATGAAGAGTCCAAATACATCTCGGATCTTTACCACAAACTGGGTCTGGGCTATTTTGTTGCTCTTTCTGAATTTAATGATCAGATAAACAGTAGTACTGACCGCATTTACTGGGCGTTTTATTTTTTTGCAATTATGTTGCTGTGCACTGGTTCGTTCTCTGCCTATTCTCTGGTGATGGCCAATAAAAAAGCGAACGCCCTGGTTGTTCAGTCCGAAAAAAATCAGCAAAAACTAACTCAACTGGTCAATGAACTTCGAAGCGGTAGGCTGGAGAATAAAGCAAAAGACAGTTTTATTGCAGCGGCAAGTCACGATTTGAGGCAGCCACTACATGCGCTGGGTTTATTCTTAGGTGCGCTTGAAAGGCATGTGCAACCGGCAGGCAGAACCGTTATGGAAAAGGCCCAGCAATCAAGTGCGGCCTTAACCAAGCTTCTTTCAAGCCTGCTTGATCTCTCGCGGCTGGATGCAGGCGTTGTCAAAGTTAGCGAGAAAGATTTTCCTGTTGCGGGTCTGCTTAGTACCCTAGAGCAGGAATTTCAAAGTACCGCTAAAGAGCGGGATATGGCGTTGGTGTTTGACATTAGCAATGATTTAGTACGCACCGATAGAATTCTACTCGGTCGTATACTAAGAAATCTGATAGAAAATGCACTTACCCATAGTAAGGGCTCGGTGCTGAGCGTTAGCAGTAAGTCAGATAAAGACAGCGTGTTGATCACAGTTTCTGATAATGGAAGGGGCATACCACAAAGCAAACATAGCCACATATTTTCAGAGTACTATCAGATAGGTAACCCGGAACGCGACAGATCGAAAGGGCTGGGCATAGGCTTGTCGATTGTATACAGACTAAGTGAATTACTCGGATTGGAATTGGATTTCAGTTCTGATGTCGATTCGGGCTGTACGTTCACATTGAACATACCGTTAGGAGTACCAATGAATCTGACGCAGAACGACCCACTGTATAACGATGCCAGTCAGGCCACCGCCACCGGTCAGGTGATAGCGGTGATTGAAGATGAAATCGATATTAGAGAAGGCATGGAGATTATGCTCAGCAGCAAGGGTTATCCGACGATTGCAACCGAATCTGCTGATACCATGATCAATCAGTTATTAAAGGAAGGCATTGTCCCTGATCTGTTGATTACTGATTATCGTTTGCGTGATAACAACACTGGAGATGAGGCTATTGAGAAGGTATTTGCAGCACTGGGTACCGTGCTACCTGCGATTATCATCACCGGTGATACTTCACCAAATCGGGTAAAAGAGGCCAGCCAAAGCGGCTATGCCCTTTTACATAAACCGGTAGAACCTGCCGATCTTCTAGCGGTGATAGATGATTTGCTTAAGCAGAAAGATCAGGCGTTGGCGGCCTGTGAAGCAGGCGCCATGCGCTGAGCTTGTTCAACGCACTGCCGAAGATCAATGGTCTGGTTCAGTGTATAGATATGAAAGTGATTGCTGCCTCGATCAATCAATTGATCAATAAACGACTCTGCTTCCCTTTGCGCAATAAGTGCCGTTAGCTCGGTGTTGTCGATGGCGGGTTCAAACGACTTATAAAGCCGCTGAGGTATTTTTGTACCGCACCGGCCGGCGAACTGGGTCATTTTGGTGAAATCGCGGATTGGCAGAATGCCCGGTACGATTGAGCTTGTAATTCCTGCAGACGCTGCGCGATCACGAAATCTATCATATTCATCGAGGTCAAAAAAGAACTGGGTAATCGCTCTGTTTGCACCGGCATCAAGTTTTTCTTTTAATTGATGTATATCAGCGTCGGCGTTTTTCGCCTTCGGGTGTACTTCCGGATAACAAGCCACACTGATATCGAAAGGATAGATCTCCAGAAGTCCCGCGATAAAGTCAGGTACCGATTGATAACAGGGTCCGCGCTTTTTAGCATCAGCTGCATTTTCACGATCATCACCGCGTAGTGCCACAATGCGATCGACACCCATTTCACTGAGGCGTTTTGCAACAGCGTTTATCTCTTCTTTTGTCGATCCTTCGAAGGTCAGATGGGCTGCAACAGGCACCTGGGATTCAGCAACAACATGTTTAATCGTTGAGAGACTGTTTTCCTGTCCGCTGCCCAGCGCACCATAGGTAATAGAAAAGAATGTAGGGTCCATTACTTCCAGACAACCGAGGCTGCGCCAGAATCTACGCTCACCTGTCAGGTTACATGGTGGGAAAAATTCGTAAGAAAAGCCTATGTCGTTCATATTATTATTCCAGAGTCTTGCGTTGTAACTATTTAAAGCTGAAAGATTTAGTGTGCCACCGGTGCACTATTTGTTGCCTGCCAGATCTTTACCGTCAGCGGATCACCCTTAAGGTCTCTGCTCAATGTTCCATGTAGTTTGTTTTGAGCAAACCACTTTTCGATTTCCTGATCGTCAAATCCCAGTCTGTGATGCTTGTGTTCTGTTCGTAGCCGTTCTTCATTGTGGGTGGCAAAGTCGACAATAATCAGTCTGCCGCCTGGTCGTAGCACTCTTGCGGCTTCTTCTATTACCGAGGCTGGATCATCGCTGTAGTGCAGTACCAGATGCAGCGCGGCGAGGTCTATTGAGTTATCGGCCACCGGCATGTTGTACATATCTGCCTGACGGACGTACACGTTGCGAAGGGATGCTTTTTCGAGGTTGGCTCTGGCTACGGTGAGCATTTCCTGAGACAGGTCAATTCCCATGCCGCGTTCGGTGCGCTCGGCCAGCAACTCAAGAAGCCGGCCGGTACCAGTTCCAATGTCGAGAAAATCTGCGATAGGCTGGTTGCCTATTACTTCCATAAATTCACTTTCAAGCAGCGCCTCCGGTACGTGCAGTGCGCGTATTTCGTTCCATCGATCAGCGTTGTCTCTAAAATAATTCAATGCAACGTCAGCACGTTTTTGTTTTACCTGATCGAGTCTAAGTAGATCTCTGTTTAGATCTGTATCGTCGTTGGGCAACAGATCAACGAGGGTTCTGGCAAGTTGCGCCGCCTCTGTACGTTCAGCAATACGGTAGTAGACCTGTGCGCCCTCCCGGAAGCGATCGAGTAGGCCAGCTTCTACAAGCAGTTTTAAATGCCGGGAAACACGTGGTTGGCTCTGGCTGAGAATTTGGGTCAACTCGCTTACACTGAGCTCCCCATAAGCGCAAAGCGCCAGCAATCTGAGTCTGGTTGGTTCGCCTGCTGCACGTAAGCCACTAAGTAATTGTTCCATATACTGTGTCGTCATATATAAAGATATGTTTATATGTACATTATTGCAGTGTACGGTGTTATAAGCAATAACTTGTCCAATCTGACGGCCGTATTTAGTTATCTCATTGTTATTATTGGATATTATGACTTTATTCTGCTGCTTAAGCCCTTCATCCCGATAACCGGCCTATGACTGTTGTGCCAATTTGAGAACTGAATCCCGCTGGGGCCGCCATAACGGGAAGTACTGGACATTCCATCGTTACCAATATTTAAGAATGGTGTTAGTTGACAATAAGTTACGGTGTACTTCTGCAAGATCACTAGAATGGTGTTGCTCGATAAAAAAAATAATAAACAACAGAAATTGAAGTAAGAAGACTTACCCCACCGGAGAAATCAAATGAACGACTCAGCCACAGGCTTTCTTAGCGGACTGCCTTTTGCGGACAAACTCGGTCCGATTCTGATTGCGCTTGCAATCCTGATCATCGGTCTCATCATCGCTAAAATTGTTCGAAGCTTTGTACTCAAGGCGCTGGGACGCGTCAGTGCACTCAATCGCCAGAATTCTGATGGCACCGTCACAGACCTTGCGACGCCGATCGCCACGCTGATCTACTACGTCATCGTATTGTTTGTACTTATCGCTGTGCTGGGCAAGATGGGACTCACCGATGTACTTGATCCATTGAAGGCAATGGCGACCAAATTTATTGGCTATGTGCCGAATATCATTGGCGCCGGCATTGTTGGATACGTAGGTTTCATACTGGCCAAAATAATTTCAGAGTTTGTTGGAATGGGGCTGGGAAAAGCTGACGAACAACTCGCCCTTAGAACCGGCAACGACGATATCCAGGTCTCAAAGCTGGGCAGCTCTTTTGTATTTGCCGCAATACTGCTGCCGATTATAGTTGCAGCCCTTGGCATACTTGATATCGAAGCGATCTCGGGCCCTGCAACAGCTATGATAAATAAACTGATGTCTGCCATACCAAACATCATTGCAGCTGCGATCATTCTTGCAGTTACCTATTTTGTGGCAAAATTTGTTGTTCAGATCCTTGGCAGTATTCTGGATGGACTGAACATTGACGATATGCCGCAGAAAATAGGTATGAATGGAATCTTCACCGCTGATTTCACACCAACCAGACTTATTGGTGGATCCATTATGTTTTTCTCAATGCTTACGGGTATGACGGCGGCGGTTGATAAGTTGGATATTGAAATAATTTCGCAAATTATGGCCAGGGTTCTTGAGTTTGGTGGCGGCATCCTTGTCGGTGGTGTGATCCTTATTATAGGAAACTTCCTGAGTACACTGGCACATAAAGCTCTGCTCGATTCAAACCCCGGACTCGCCAACATCGCACGTTTTGCAATACTTGGTCTGGTGTTGGCCATGGGCCTTCGTGCCATGGGGCTGGCCGATAATATTGTCAACATGGCGTTTGGCTTTACTCTGGGCGCTGTTGCGGTCGCCGCGGCACTTGCTTTTGGCTTTGGTGGTCGCGATGCAGCAAAACGCATTGCTGACAGCGTTGCCGATAAAATCACATAAGGTTTTATTGCAACTGCCTCGCGATCTGCGAGGCAGTTGTTAGCCGCCACAAATCAATAATTAAAAATCAGTGGACATGCCTGAGCACAGCGTCAGGGGAGTGCGATGAAAAACAGTTTATTTAATTTCAAAGACGATGAAGAGCGGGAAATGTTCTTTATTGCCATACCCGTCATCTTATTTTTTGCAGTGCTGGGGTATTGGCTGACGACGGATGGATCAGCTCCTGACGCTGTCGTCGCCGAGGTACCGGTCACTAGGGTAGTGTCTGATATTGACGCCGATGGTGTTGCAGACCACGCCGACCGATGTATTGGCACCGCAGGTGATATAGCCAATCAAGGCTGCCCCGCAAAGATTCCATATGCCCAGGCAGACAACGACAACGATGGTATTCGCAACGGCATCGACCGCTGCCCTGAAACATCCGGCGACGCTGCCAATAACGGCTGCCGTGTCGCCGCAGTCTCAACGGTGTCAAAGATGGCAGCGGCGCCTGCCGTCGTCGCTACCACAATGGCGACAGAAACTGTTGAATCCGTCGTCGACTCTGATGGGGATGGCGTTGCAGATGCAATAGACAAGTGTCCCGATGTGGCTGGTGCTGATGTCGACCTGGGCTGCCCTGCCGATGCAGACAATGACGGTGTGCTGGGTGACGCTGATGCTTGCCCGGATGCAGCAGGTTCGGCGATTGACAATGGTTGTCCTGCCGATGCTGACGGTGACGGTGTCATGGACATGGATGATCCGTGCCCCATGATTGCGGGTACTGTGGGTGGTTGTCCGGCCGATCAGGATAATGATGGTGTCATCGATGCTGAAGATCAGTGCCCGGAGGAATCAGGTTCTGCTGCTTCCAGTGGTTGTCCAATTGACTCTGATGGTGATGGTGTAACAGACGCCGCGGACAGATGCCCTGATACGGCGGGTGATGCATCTAATGATGGTTGTGCGGTGGAAACAGATGCTGCTGATGTTGCGGCCACTGACAGCGAAACTGCCACGGTTGACACTGACACTGACACTGATGGGGATGGTGTTGCAGATAGCCTGGACTATTGTCCGGATCTTGCGGGTGATATTGCCAACAACGGCTGCCCGGCCGAATCTGATTCAGACGGAGACGGTGTTATTGATTCACAGGATCAATGTACTGATGAGTCCGGTCCCGCCAGTAATCAGGGTTGTCCGGTAACGGCCAGTGACATCGATGGTGACACCGTTCCTGACTCGATTGATCGTTGTCCTACTATAGCGGGCGTTGCTGAGGAAAACGGATGCCCGATGGACAGTGATGGCGATGGTATAGCTGATGGTGATGATCTTTGTCCAGCCACTGCCGGAACCATAGCCTCTCGTGGCTGTCCCGAGGTAATCGCTGACAATGCCCTCAGTCAGCAGGATCAACAGATTCTTGATTCAGCACTGGCGCTGGTAGCCTTTAACTCAAACAGTGCGGTATTGACGAGAAAATCGCAAAATATACTGCAGGAAGTTGCCGGGTTGCTTCGAAAATATCCCGAAGCAAGACTGGAAATTCGCGGACACACTGATTCATCCGGGCCGGCGGCAAGAAACATGGAGCTGTCCATGCAACGTGCTCGTTCCGCTGCAAACTATATTTCGCAGCAGGGTATCGACATTACAAGGCTCGTCGCTTACGGGTATGGTGAGTCTCAGCCAATTGCCAGTAATAATACCCGGGACGGTAAGCGGACAAATCGGCGGGTTGAGTTTGAGCTGAAGTTCAACCAGTAGTCGCTGTCAGGTTAAGAGCGTTGAATCGCCAGCCACTCTGGCTGGCGTTTTTTAGTTACGGGGTTGCTTGTCCGGTGGCCGGACAATATGTAGTCAGTTATGGCAAATTGCTTCAGTTAACGTCGTGACAAGAGTATTTATTAATAGCATTACTGTATTTGATTCTTCCTTTTCTGTAGTGTTAGCGTTATATAAATAACTAAAGGGTCTTTTCAGACCTTTTTTTACTTTCTGACAAGTCGTCTGGTGGTCCGAACGCACCGCTGGAATTTTCTGATGTAGATTTATCTGACTTACAAATAACGCTGCCGTTGAGGAGATTCAGCCTGTGATTGTAGACTGGCAGATAGTTATTTATACCATTCCGGTCATGGTGTTTGCCGGAATGGTGCACGGTGCACTGGGGCTTGGTTTCCCGTTGGTCGCCACGCCGATTATCGCGATTTTCCTCGATGTGAAGCTGGCCATTCTGCTGACCTTGTTACCCACCGCGGCTGTCAACGTGGCCAGCATTTACAGCAACAGTTCTCTTGTCACTACGGTTAAAAAGTACTGGGTGTTGGCAGTAGCTAGCCTTATTGGTGCTGTTGCGGGTGCCGCTGTTATCGCGGCTGTTGATGCATCGCCATTCAGGTTATTGTTGGCGGCACTTATTTTATTATTTTTGTGGCTGGGACAGTCTGATAAGTTGCCGCGCGCGTGGTGCGTAGCCAATCCGGTATTAGCGCTGGTCGTTACGGGCCTGGTTGGCGGTTTTTCTGCCGGCACTACCAATGTCATGGTGGCCATATTACTGATCTACTTTATGTCGATGCAGATACCGAAGCAAGAGATGGTGTCAGCGATGAATCTCTGCTTTCTTCTGGGTAAACTCGCGCAAATTGGTATCTTTTTTTCAGCTGGTCTGCTGGGGTCCGGTTTTATCCTCTCGACCGTACCATTGGCCATCTTTGCATTGGCATCGTTGATTTATGGCCAGCATATAAGTAAAGATATTTCTCAGCATCGGTATCGGCAGGCGTTGAGGATGTTGTTGGCAGTACTGGCTTTCATACTGGTGTGGCAGTTTGTCGCCGGTCGATAAACTACCAGTCTAGTTGGTCTGCAAATTTCAGGATGTGTGCCTTTCCGTTTTTATAGTTAACAATGCTGTGTCCGCAATTCGGTATCTGGGGTGAATCCCAGATCTGGTTGATTGAGCGCCCGTCGTAGTCAATCAGCAATGATTTTATGAAAGCGCCATGGCTGACGATGAGAACATCACAGTCGGCATGATTGCAATCCTTGAGTATGTCGTCTATTGCGTTGTGGGCACGCGTTTGCAGTTGATGGAATGTCTCTGCGCCTTCCAGTGAGAACCTATCCGGTTCGTTTCTGAAGTGCTCCACATCGGACGGGTATTGCTCTGTCGCGTCTGACAGGAGCATGCCTTCCCATGGCCCCAGATGTATTTCGCGAAGGGAAGGGCGAAAATCAACGTGATCTATAGCCCCATGAAGTGCGTGGAAGGTTGTCTGGCGGGTTCTTAATAAATCGCTTGAGTAGACTCTATCAAACTGCGGCAGTTTATCAGCAATGGCTCTGGCCTGAGTAATGCCCAGTTCGGATAACTCAGGGTCAGATGATCCCTGGATACGAATCTCGGCGTTCCATGTTGACTGACCATGGCGAAGTAAGTGTAAGGTTGTCATGTTCAGTTTTATTCTGGCGGCGATAATCGTGATTGTAGCAACTGACTGTGTGGTGTGATACCAAAGTATACAAATGGGTCGATGGATCCGGGTGCATCGATTTTATTATGCGTTACGCTTGTAATTTTTCGGTAATCAAGCGGTTACCTGCGTCATGTCGCTTAATCTATCGCTTCTGTGAAAGTCTGCCATTCTGCCTGCGCCCGCGTTGCCGGATTGACCGGCGGCTGGGGTTTGAAAAGGGTGTGACCATTTCCCTGCGAGCATCGCCTCAGGTTTGCGACAAATAGGGGTGAGCAAAAGGGCTGGCTCTCATTGGTACACCTTGAATTTCACACGACAGTAACAGCACAAAACAGTGGCGTGGTTAAAATGGCAGCGCCAACTGGTCAGTGTCTTCCAGTTGCAGTAAAAAATTTTTAACTGGCAGACCGCCGCCAAAACCGGTCAGAGTGCCATCGCGGCCGATAACGCGATGGCAGGGAATGATAATAGGAATTGGATTGCGGCCATTGGCGCTGCCCACCGCCCGGGTTGCCGTCGGTCGGTTTATCTGCCTGGCGATGCCGGCATACGAAGTTGTTGTGCCATAGGGTATGTCGAGTAAAGCGCTCCATACAAGTTGCTGGAACTGTGTACCGGCAAGAGACAGCGGTAAATCAAAACGGGTACGCCTGCGTTCAAAATAGTCGTCCAGTTGTTTGCAGGTTTCACGGAAAGGGTGGTTGTTTTCCTCCCATTGATCGTCGACTCTGCCTTTGCGATTGCCATCCGGGAAGCCGATATAGTGCAAGGCGTCGTCGCATCCTGCAACGAGCAATTGTCCGATTGGTGAGGTGTGCCAGCAGTAATATTTTATACTTTTATTCGAATTCAACTGGGTATCCAACGCGAACGACCGCGTTTGAATTTTGACAGGTCAAAAACGCAAGTATAACCAAGTCGCTTTGAATTCTATAGCTTTACTGATTAACTGAGGGTTAGTTTCTGCGAATAAAGAGGGGTATGTGGCCGCAGTCCGCGCTGTTCGCGCGGCGGTAGATTCACAATGGCGGTTATGCAGCCGCCTGATCTCTTTGTGCTTCGAAACGACGTCGAATTTTCTGTAGTGCGTCCAGTGTGGTCAGCGGCCGGGCATCACCGCTGTTATGCTGCCGACCTTGAGGGGGCCGGTCTTGTATTCGGGATACATTGTCAGTGGCCGGTGTTGTTCTCGGCGGGTGGTACGGGTGAGCGTAATCCGGATCATGGTGGTCTGGATAAATTTTTCTGGTGTTTCGTCCGAATAGCGCTTTCATATCAGACTTCCTATGCTGGTGAGTGTTAATATATGGTGGCTATTGTCGGTGATTTCAGCGGCGTAAATGTCATAAACTGTCTCAAAGTAAGTAACAATTTGTAGAAAAATCTGATAGCGCAGTGAACAGCATCACTTCTACCTGCATTAATCCGGATTGTGTCTACCTGAAGGAAAATTGTGTCAATTTCATTCAACAACAGAGTCGCTATTGTCACCGGGGCCGGTAGCGGTCTGGGGCGATCACATGCCCTGCAACTGGCATCACGCGGGGCGAGGGTCGTCGTCAACGATCTGGGTGGCAGCAGGGACGGCACCGGGGGGTCTGTGGCAGCGGCCGAGAGTGTCGTGGCCGAAATCTGCAAGGCTGGTGGCGAGGCGATTTCAAATGCTGCGAATGTCACTGATGAACACCAGGTGAACGAGATGGTTCAACAAGCCATGGATACCTGGGGACGCGTTGACATACTGGTGAATAACGCCGGAATTTTGCGAGATAAATCGTTTGCCAAGCTTGAGCATGATGACTGGCGCGCAGTAATCGATGTGCATTTGAATGGGTCAGCTTATTGCTGTCGCGCGGTGTGGCCCATAATGCGTGCGCAAAGTTATGGTCGTATCGTTATGACCACTTCCACCTCAGGGATTTACGGAAACTTCGGTCAGGCAAATTATGGTGCGGCCAAATTCGGTGTGGTCGGCCTCATGAATGTGCTTTGTATTGAAGGTGAAAAGTACGGCATAAAAGTGAACTGCCTGGCGCCGTCAGCGGCAACGCGCATGACAGAGGATATAATGCCCGCTGAGATGCTTGAGTCGCTCGCTCCGGAATACGTTTCACCAGCGGTATTGTTTCTGGCCAGTGACGATGGTCCGCAACGCACAATCTTACTGGCGGGGGCCGGTTGTTATACCGTGGCGAAACTGGTGGAAGCTGAAGGGGTATATCTTAACGAAGATCAACGGACGCCGGAAAATATCGCTGAGCATTTCGAGCAAATGTGCGATGTATTTAATGGACGTGAAATGTTAACTGGAAATGAACACATTGAGAAAATTGTTCAAAAAGCGAAATCGAGATAATTCCATAGCCACAGACAATTTATGACTGGTTAATTTAAACCGGCTGCCGGTGTTTTGGCCTGATCAATTCCTGCCGCGAACACACTTTGCCAATATCCTGGATGGTTGTATTTTTTCGATGCCAGGCAGAGCTATAGTTTTCCCAGGTTCTTGATTTCGTAGTACTGATTTACCAGCATGCCAGTGAGCTTTTCGGGGATGACGTCCAGTATCATCGCGCCATGACCTCGCAATCGTTCATGAAACTGTTTGCGTTTTATTTGATAGTTACTGGCACCCAGCCAGGTAAGAGAGTCTTCCAGCGTATCTATAGTTGCAGCGTTAATGCGGTCAACCACAGATTCGCGCAGGTCGGCAACGACGACCAGATGGCGTTTTTTCAGCAGCGTAATTGCCGCGATCATTTCATCACTTTCTTCGTTACGAGTGTTGGTGACAATAATCACCATAGCCCGTCTGCTTAAGCGTGCCATTAACTGACTTGCTGCCGCTCGACAATCAGAAGCAGCGCGGGTCGGGTACAAATCGTAGAGCTTGATCAGCAATGAGCGGCTGGCGGCGTTTCCCTTGGCTGGAGGCAGCCAGCGTTCGATACCGCCGAAAGTCATCAGGCCCATAGCATCGCCTTGTTTTATAGCCAGATGCGCCAGCAGCATGACCGAGTTAAGCGTTTCGTCAAGGTGTGATAATCCTGAATCGCTGTGGGCCATGCGCCTGCCGCAGTCCAATAGCACAACAATCTGTTGATCGCGCTCTTGTTGATATTCGCGGGTTATGAGCTTTCGAATTCTCGACGTGGCTTTCCAGTCAATAGCACGCAGCGGGTCGCCATCGTGAAATTCTCTGAGTTGGTGAAAATCGTTACCTTCACCGCGCCGTTGTTTGCGTTGTATACCGAATTGGGAAAGTTGGCTGGCGCCGAGTATTGAATAGTGACGCTGTGCTGCAAAATTCGGATATACCCTTACTGCACTTTCTGCGGGCAGCAGTCTGTGGTGTACCCATAAACAAAAACGACCAGTGATGCGGCAATCCGTTGCGTTGAATTTATAATCGCCCCTTCTTTGTGGTTTTACACGGTAGCCAATTGCACCTCGTTGATTCGCTTGCAATGAGATGCTCTCCGGTAAGCCGTCGAAAATAAACTCCGGCGGATGCATGTCGTGTAATTCGATGGACAGCGCGAATCTGGATTGGTTGTGCAATTGCAAAGCAACTGCAGACCAAACGTCAAGTGACAAGCTGTTTGTCATTTGTCTTTCAATCGATATTTTCCGACTGGCATCGCGTATCACTGCCCATTCAACAAGTGAATAGCACAGGAATATCAGACAGATGCCACCCAGCGCGATAAGTGCCCATGGAAAATAGCTGGCTGCCAGTGCCAGCGGAAACAATAAAATCAGGCAGCCTATCGCGGCTCGACCTGGGATCACTGGCGAGGTGCCTGAGTTTGATCTAGCAGATTTTTGATAATATCGTCTGCGCGATATCCCTCGATTTCAAGATCTGCTGTCAATGTGATGCGATGTCTGAGAACTGAGGTTGCGATGGTTTTAACATCGTCGGGTGTGACGAAATCGTGACCATTGAGCAGTGCCTGTGCACGCGCAACCCGAAGTAGAGCAATGCTTGCTCTGGGACCAGCGCCAGTGTCAATACCATTCCAGTTGCGGGTACCACGCACCAGCGCCACAATGTACCGTGCAACGGCATCGTCGACATGTATCTGTGAGGCGGCAGTCTGAATATTGATCAGATCCTGCGGACCCAGAAAAGTTTGTATTCGGGATAGATCGAGGCTGTCGCCGGTGGAATCTTTGGTAGTGAGCTTTAACATGTCCAGTTCATCTGATTCATCCGGATACTCAATTAGTACCTTGATCAGAAACCGGTCAAGCTGAGCTTGTGGCAGCGGGTAGGTGCCCTCCTGTTCGATCGGGTTTTGTGTGGCCAGAACTATAAAAGGATCTGGCAATGCCATGGTTTCACCTTCAATACTGACTTGCTGCTCCTGCATGGCCTCAAGTAGTGCCGCCTGGGTTTTTGCCGGTGAACGATTAATTTCATCTGCCAGAACAAAGTTAGTAAAAACAGGTCCGCGGCGTATTAAGAATTCCTGTGTTTTGCCATCAAACATGGCGTGACCCACGATATCACTCGGCATCAGATCAGGAGTAAATTGAACGCGGCTGTAGCTGCAGTCAATGCACTTGGCCAGGCAACGCACCAACAAGGTTTTCCCAAGGCCGGGAACCCCTTCGATTAAAACATGGCCACTGGCTGCGGCCGCAACCAGCAGGTCATCGATGACCTGCGTCTGTCCAATAATGGTTGACTGAATTGTCTGACGAAGTGATTGCAAATGATCGTGGGCGACACTGAAATTGCTGTTATGCATGAATACTCCATTAGTGGTCACGGCGGTTGTACTGATGGCTGTCCAATCTGGCCAGAATAGTTTGCAAGGTGCGGGTGGCGTTGACCAGCCCATTGCCTGTTCTGACACCAGCGTACAGAGCGTGGTGAATCCTGCCCTGATCCAGTGCTGTTCTCTGCGCAATGATTGCTACCATCTCGTTTTCGTTTTTTGTATTGCTGTCACGGATTAGTCTCTTCACACGCTCGCGGGTGTCTTGCAATATGTACGCGTTGTTGTGGTGACGAAACTGAAATCCGCTCATGGCCAGAAAGTGCTGTGAGAAGTTGCTTGATATTGTGTCCGGCTTTGTTTCCAGTGGTCCCAGTCGAACGCTTGCACGTCTGAGCATAAATAGAAGAAGAACACCAAGCAGCATGACCGCCCAATTGAACTGTTCCCATATAAGCGTAAAAATACCCTTAAAGCTCTTGTTCGTGTCGCTGATCCACACTTGTCGGGGGGCTGTCGTTTCTATTGCTCTGCTGAGTAACAGGGCATTGTCATTCTTACCAATGCGCCAGTTGTTAAACAGGGCGTTGTCGGCACTGGTTGTCAGGTATCCTGCCCCCACTTTTACTTGCAGGAAATAGTACCTATGGGATTTTTCTATTCCCATTGTGAGTTTGTCAGTATCTGACAGAGTAATATAATAGTCAGGGTCAAGATAAATAGTTGCAGGCAGGGATTCGGGCGGCAGATTCATACTCCAGTGTTTTGCAGGGTCTTTTTCGTATTCCTGCCAGGGTAGGTGTCTGGCGCGAATTCCGTGATTTTTCAGGAAATCACCGGCCGCAGAGTCATTGACTCTGTTTTCAGTAATACCGGTTATTAGATGACCGCCTTTATCAATCCATTGGCTGAGCTTTTGATAGTGAGAGGAGGGCAGGTCTGCGGGTAGTCTGCTTAGAAAAATAACATCACTGGTGGCAGGCAGGTTGGAGTAGAAATCGAGCCCGGGGATTTCATTCACCCGGTAGTCAAGCGCTTCTAAGTAACGCTGACTTGCAAGGTATTGGTGTTCAATCGCTTGTGCCGAATATCCGCTGGATATTTCAACGTCTTTCCATTCAAGGTAATTCTTTGCGGAAAAAACTCCCAAACCCAGCGCGGCCAGGATAAGCAGCGTAATGATTATTGCTTTCAGTGAAACACCAGACCCTGGTTTAGCGATAGATTCACCCATGGTTATCACCATCGAATGCCGGTTGCCATTCATTGCAGATATCGATCAGATAATCTGAAGCTGGTTGTGTCTGGGCGTAGGCCGCCTGTTGCCACAGTGTGGTTAGCTGACTGAATGTATGGCTTCTATGTTCGGGTTGCTCGTTGACGACTCTCGAAACGCACTGTTTCTCCGTTTCACCTGGTAGAATTTCCATGCCATGGTTGTGTACCAGACGGGACAAGGCACCACGATACAGCAGACTCATTGCATCGCGTTTTCTACCCTGGTGAATCAGGTCATTCGCGACGGCCGGAATGTCTGCTGGCAGTGATTTTGGTCGTATGTCCAGATCAAATACTACACTGCCTGTGGGTGGATCACGTCGCCAACCCATGCGGGTAGCGAGTTGCTGCAGGACGGTAGAATTTTTATAGACAGCGACAACAAGAGCGATTGCCGCGACTACAAAAATTACCCATAAAACCGCCTCCACCGATTTTGCGAAGTTCCCGAACCATTCTCTAAACCCGGAAAATAAATTACTGCTCTCGTCATCTTCGGTGTTTTGCCGCTGTGACTGGTCTTTCAGGCGCAATCTTTTTTTTGTGGTTGTGCTGCCAAAGTCATCGGCGCTTAGTATACGCTCAATTGTTTGACTGGATTCGGCGCGTGTGGTTTGTGACTGAACCGGCTGCACAGGCAGCATTGGCACCACCAGCAGCAGGGTGAATAGTACCCCCAGTGTATTCGAGCGAAGGGTTGATCCGGGTCGCGTTCTGTTTGCGATTCGTCGAAAATCCAGTTCTACGTCCCATGCTTCAAGCTGAGTTCGTCTATTGATGTAGAGAGAAAACCCGGCGCATACGTAAAACGGTGCGATCATAGCACCTGCAATTATGATTAAAATTGCAGTGATGATTGTAGCTTGTGTGGTGGGTTCTCCGAGTAACAACTCGAACGAGTGCTCCAGATTTGTTCCTGCGGGTAACAATGCAATGCCAAGAAGCATAAGACCGTAGTACAGTATTGCCTCGAAATGAAAACACATACTTATCAGCGCAAAATTCCGGGTAGCCATACGATTCAGTACCGCTATACGGTCGCTACGCGGTTTACCTTTGAGGTTTTCAAGCATGATGACGTTCATGTTTTGAGAGCGTGACGTGCTCAGGCGTCGAATACTCAGAAAACTGCTTAGTAACCTGGTGAATTTTGGCAGGGTTTCACGCAGTGCTTGTCTGTGGCTGACAGGCTCTGAGAACATAGCCCGTGAACACCAAAACAATAGTGGCGCTTCATATAAAGGCTTAAACCACCACCAGATAAACAGTATGGCAATACCGGGCAGTGGCAACAGCATTAACAGCGCATAGATTGGCAGGGCCAGGCATAGCCAAAGTGTTGCCAATGGTATAAACCATTGACGTGCCATTTGAAAACCCAGATCAATACTCTGCCAACCGTCTCTGGGTCTGAGCGTGACATTAATTTTATCAAGATTCATGACGATCCTGATGTTGACTGAAGTTACTTGTGTTTGATTTGATTCCGCCGAAGCGAAGGTAGACAAAAGTCAGTATCCACAGCGTGATGCCTACGCTGTATTTTATGGCAGGTGGCCATATACCGGATGACCAATAGGCCTCTATAAATGCCGCGAACAGTGTCATAATGCCAGCGCCGATAACCAGCCTGACGGCTATCTGTGATTGCTTTTTCAGAGCGTCGGTACGCGATAGGCGACCGGGTTTTATTAACGCCAGGCCAATTATCAGTCCGGACATACCGCTAATTACCAAAGCAGTCAGTTCAAATGCACTGTGGCCTGCTACGAACCCCCAGAAAGTCTCGATGTAACCTTTTGCGGTTAAGTGACCAGCCACGGAACCAATGAAAAGTCCATTGTATAAAAGGAAAAATATACTCCCGATCCCGAATAACATACCACCGGCAAAAACTCTAAAGTCGATACTGATGTTGTTGGAAATATAGTATCCGAACATTTGAAAGTCCGAACTCGACTCGCGTCCCTGTGGTCTCAACTGCAGCGAGTTTGACGGATCGTACATGGCCTCCATTGAATGAATGGTACCGGCATCGTGTATGCGGTAGATAAAATCGTTGTCGTGAAACGCGAATAGCCCGGTCAGAATAGCCGGGATATAAAAAAACGCACTGGAGAGCCAGAATAGCTTGTAGTGCTGGCGTACCAGCGCGGGGAAGCCGCTCTTCACAAAATTGACGGCACGCCTGAACCACGAGGTTTTGTGCTGATACATATAGCGATGTGAATCTAAAACCAGCGTGTGTAATTCGTTAATCAGGTTGGGGCTGTAACCACGGGTTTTTGCCAGGGACAGATGATTGCAAACGATAACGTAGAGTTCAGGGAGCAATAACAGATTGTCTTTGTCCGGGCGCTTGCGTGGATTGGGACTTGCCAGTGCATCAACAGTTGCTCGTAGTTTGAGCCACTGCGAACGGTGGGCCGATTCAAACTGGGCTTGTTTCAACATGTTGGTCCTGACTGCCTTGTAGCGGATTATCTTGCACGGAGTCATTTCCCGGGTACCCGGATTGTGCGTGCTGTCTGCTCTTGTCCTGGCCGCTTTGTTCCTGACCAGTGATTATCCAGTGTGACCAGGCTTTAAGTATGTTGACTCCCACGGTACCGGTATGACCTGTGATGTCGGATAAGAGATTAGCAAGCTCTATTTGTCTGTCTGTGGAAAGACGCGAAGATCTTTCAGCAAAGCGAACAATCGCGTTTCTTTCGTCAGTAGTGAGGCCGCCCGGAAGTGGCAATGCCTGACTGTGTGTGAACGTGTCTGTTTTGAGTGTGCGAGGGGTGTGGATAACGAGCGTGCCTGCAGCCAGGTCTCCCAGTCGTTTGAACGCGTTGTTGTTAGCCATCGCCACCAGACCCGTAGCGTAGAACAGCGGCAGGAAGTCGACCGCTCTCAGGAAATTTCTGATAATCGAGGACGGAAGCGTAACGGGTGTTCCATCATCCTGTACGACCCGGAGTTTAAGTAATTTTTTACCGGGGGTGGTGCCGGTGAAAGCTTCACAAAGGGTCGGGTAGATCCATTCCAGAAGGAATACGATTATACTGTAGAACCCTGCAATAAATGCGGCGGACTCCGAGTCGAACAGCGACGAGGTTTCAACAAAGGGCTGTGTAGCAATAACAATAGCGATAAAAAACACGCAGCGGATGGCAAAGTCGGTAGCCCATGCGAGTGCACGGGCTACCGGTCCTGCTACTGCGAGTTCTATCTCAATACCTTCAGGGGTATCTATAATATAGGTGGTATCAAGCTTACGCTCGTACATCTGTTGTTTGTTTCTGTTGGTGAACTACATTCCCAGAAGAGACGGGGCGACGATACTGACAATTGAGGCTACCATGAGGACGATAAAGAAAACCAGTCCGATACAGCCCAGTACTTTTTCCCACGCTGCAGTTTTTGCAGGTTGGCCGAACTTGTTACCTTCTTTCATTCCCGGAGCACATATTACAAACAAGCTGAATAGCGCGCCAATTACAGGGATAATTCCCACCAGCATAAACCAGCCGCTGAGGTTTAAGTCGTGTAGCCGGCGTATAAACATCGCACAGCCAATCCACATCAACGGTAACATTGTGACGACTGCCAGCGCAGCCAGCATTGGGCTGAACTGTGCTTGTGTCGGATCACCTCCGGACATTGAGATCCCGCTTGCTGCAGCAATTGCCATCATGATGCCGACGATCGCAATTGTCAGAATTATTGAGCAGGACATATACTTCAATACACCCAGTCTGCCTTTTATACTCCATATACTGGTTTTAACATCCGGGGTAGATTCTGTAAGTGTGGCCTCAGGTGCTTCAAAGACGTCCGTAGAACTTATAGCTGCCATTAGTATTTCTCCAATTTTTTATTTTTATTAGCTTTACTTCGTGCTTACCGTTGCGGTCTGCGTGGGAGATATCGGCGCTGGGAAATTGGTCTTTAAGCTGAATATTCGGGTAGACTCACACTTCCATTATTATTATCCGGGGCCAGATATTGAACAACGCTGATTTAACACAACCGGCAGCGGCGGTGAGTGATGCTGTGCAGACACGAAGATCTCTACGGGCCTTTACTGATCAGGCTGTAAGTGGTGATGTGTTACACAAAATTTTCAGCAATGCTGCCCGTGCACCAAGTGGCACCAATATGCAGCCGTGGCGGGTTTATCTGCTATCCGGAGATTCTCTTGCCAGTGTTAGTTCGAAAGTGCTGGCGGCCTATGACAACGATGAGCCCGGTGAGGCAGAAGAGCCGTATTATCCGGATAGATTCTTTGAGCCATACCTGAGTCGTCGTCGTAAGGTAGGATGGGATCTGTACTCTTTGCTGGGCATCGAAAAAGGGAACAAGAAAAAGATGAAAGCCCAGCACCGGCGAAACTTTGAATTTTTCGGCGCACCGGTGGGGGCGATTTTTACGATTCATCGTGATCTGAATACCGGAAGCTGGCTGGATTACGGTATGTTTTTGCAAAACGTGATGTTGCTGGCCAGAGAAGCTGGTCTGCATACATGCCCTCAGGCCGCGTTTTGCGACTACCATAAGGCGATCAGATCTGCATTGCCGTTGCCGGATGAAGAGGTTGTTGTGTGCGGAATGTCGATAGGTTTTGCCGATTTTGAGGCGGTGGAAAATTCCCTGATCACCGAGCGCGAACCGGTCTCTGGATTTGTAACTGTATTGGATTGAATTTCCGTTGCTGCCAGATTGGTGCAGGGATGTGCACTATTAGATGTAAGAATAAAGTTGACGTATGATAGGAGGGCACGCGAGCTGCGATCTGACAGATCCGTAGCGCAATCGCTTCACGAAGAAAGTGGAAGGTTAAGTGACAAATAGATTCGTCAGATTAGTTGACTTCATCAGGTTAGTCGGGCTGATCGCAATGATGTTGGTTTTCACACCACCGGCAAATTCGCAGCCCGATCTGTTTCGCATTGGAACTGGTGGTAGTTCCGGAGCCTACTTTCCGATTGGATCGCTGATCGCACGCGGGATAAGCGGGGGGCCGGAAAGCGTGCAAAAAAAAGGTTTCGAATTGCCGAATTTATTAGCTTTGGCGCAGCGCTCTAATGGATCTGCAGCCAACGTATCGGATATTGGCGATGGATTGCTGGAAGCTGGTCTGGCACAGGCAGACGTTGTGCATTGGGCATTCAACGGGGCGGGGCCATTTTCAGATGCCGCACCGATGTCGAATCTGCGTACCATCGGGACTTTGTATTTTGAAAGTCTGCATCTGGTGGTACGCGCCGATAGTGATATCGTTGGGCTGAAAGATTTACTAGGCAAACTTGTTTCTGTCGATGAGGTCGGCTCTGGAACACAATTAAATGTGCGGCATATTCTGAAGACGCAGGGTCTCGGTCTTGAAGATATTAAAACAGTTTATTTAAAACCGATTGATGCAATCGACAGGTTGCGACGTAAGCAACTGGATGCATTTTTTGTTGTCGCCGGTTATCCCGTTGCCGGCGTGTCTGAATTAGTAGCGGACGGCGTGGGTAGAATTGTGCCTATATTCGGTCCTGACATCAGGTCGTTACAGAGCAGCTTTCCCTTTTTTATTGTAGACAAAATACCGGCAAATACTTATGGCAATGCCAGAGACGTTGAAACGCTGGCGGTACCAGCACAACTGGTAGTCAGAGCTGATCTTGACGATGAGCTGGTTTACCGGATAGCGGGTTTACTGTGGAGTGATGAAACTCTGAAATTGCTTGGTGAGGGTCACCCCAAAGCTAGTGAAATGAGTTTTTTATCCGCGCTGGTAGGGCTTAGTGCACCGCTTCATCCGGGCGCCGAAAAATACTATCAGGAACACGGCCATCCGTATTTCAGCTCGTTGGTTAAATAGCTGGTCGCCCTCAGGTCAGGGTCATCACACTTGAAGGAATTCAGAAAATAGATAACGATTCCCTGACACAGCGTTGGTGGACAGCGAGTATTTTTCTGTTAGTGGTCGTTGTTGGTATTGCGCTGGCGGTATTTGTTCAGCGCGCCACCACACAAATTTTAGATGCGCTTGCCGAGGAGGTGCTGCAACAGCAACATGACGTAGCCAATTTGTTGCATGAATATAGTAGCGTAATGCTAGCGCTTGAGCGTGAGAGTAGTCGTGAAGATAATTCGAGCGCGTCTGTGGAACATGCTCTTGACAAGGCTCAGCTGCAGTTGCAGAAAATGCGTTTCCAATATTCGTTTGAAAGACTTGACGGTGCCGCAACAGCGCATGCTTTTGTAAAGCCTATCCTGGAAGATGTAGAGCAGTGGCTGACCCTGGGAGTAGCGGGCTATGAAGCTACAGATCCTTTGGTATTAGCTGTGGCGTCGCAACGATTGTCTGATCGATATGAAGAATTACGACGTATCGCGGCAGAAACAGACGGGGTTGCAACCTCCCTGATATCTGAACAGTCTAACTACCTTAGTCGTTTTCGCGGTTCATTAATTTCTTTACTGGGTTTGTTTGCGCTGTTGGCAATGGGAATTGCAGCACTTTTAATTCGACAGCGAAATTTGCAAATTCGTTTACGTATGGATCAGGAAAAAAATGCCCAGCGCATAGCCGACTTTGCAGATATCGGTGCTGACTGGTTTTGGGAAATGACATCAGACCTCAAGCTGAAAGTGTTGCCTGGCCAGGCATTAAAGGTAGATCAGAATTTTCCGGGTACTGAACTTGCTCATGAGCAGGTTTCACATATCGCCGCTTCCGGAAACAATGTGGCAGACCTGCACTGGCCAATTGAGCGTCTGAATTCGTACGAACAGTTTGTAGACTTCGAGTCTGACTGGACCAACGCCAGTGGTGAAAAACGTATAATTGCCATGAGTGGAAAGCCCTTATTCGGACCGGAGGGTGAATTTGCCGGGTACCGGGGTATTGGTCGCGATATTACCAAACGACGAAATATCGAAATCGAGTTGGAGGCGGTTTATGAGAAGCTTATAGACGCGCAATCCCGAGGTCGTGAGCAAGCTGAGGAGGCGTTGCGGGAGTCTGAGCAATTTTTGCGTAGCTCGCTTGATGCGATGGCGGCTAACATTGCCATTCTGGATGAGCACGGATTTATCAGGCTGGTAAACAAATCCTGGAAATCGATGGCCACCGGGGCTGTTACTGACGGTGGGGTAGGTTCTCACTATTTTGAAGCACTTAATTACCGCGCGGCTGATGAGTTAAGCGGACTTGCCATTGCTAAAATAAGTATCGATGAAGTATTGGCGGGCAAGAGAGGTAGTTTGCAGTATGAATTTCCTTGTCATTCCACCGATGGATTGCACTGGATGGTCGTCCATCTGACCACTTTTGTTTCGATCGGTCTCAGATATGCGGTTCTGGTCTACGAGGACATAACCGAAAGGCGTAAGCTGGAAGAGCAGGATCGAAGGCTTAGAGCTGATCTGGCCCATGTTGCAAGGCTTACGACGGTTGGTGAGATGGCAACGGTACTGGCACACGAACTGAATCAGCCGCTGACTGCAATCAGCCACAATAGTGATGCCTTGTTGTCAACCCTGCAGGATTTCCCGGATACCAGTCCCGAGGTCATTGAGACAGTGTCTGATATTTATGAGCAGGCCCATCGTGCAGGCGGTATTATACAAAGTATGCGTCGAATGGTGCAAAAGGACGCGCATTCGTCCATCAAGGTCGATATAAATCAACTGGTGGTCGAGACTGTGCGGTTAACTCACCCTGAAGCGCGGGAACATAATGTCAGTGTTCAGCTGCAATTAGGCGAGAATTTGCCGGATTTGTTGATCGATCCGGTTCAAATTCAGCAGGTGCTTGTAAATCTTGAACGTAATGGTGTAGAAGCAATTCGGAATCACAGATCAAAAATAAGAAAGCTGTACATTACCACTATGCAGTTCGACGAAGAGTTTATTCGTGTCACCGTTCAGGATACCGGTCCGGGTGTCACGCAAGAGGTCGAAAGGAGTTTATTTAAATCGTTTCAGACGACCAAGTTAGACGGTATGGGGATGGGATTGTCGATCAGCAGGTCGATAGTCGAAGCTCATGGCGGGCGATTGTGGTTGGATGGATCAGAAAGCGAAATGACTACGTTTCATTTCACTCTGCCGGCAATCAAGGATTAGGTATATGCAAACCTTTGAAAAAGAAGTTTATATTGTTGACGATGATGAAGCTGTCCGAAAGGCGCTAAAGAGGTCGCTTGAGCAGCGTGGATTTACCGTGTCCACCTACTCCAGTGCAGAATCGTTTCTTACGTCTTATCAGCATGAAGGTCCAGGTTGTCTGGTGCTGGATGTCCGGATGCCCGGAATCAATGGGCTTGAGTTGCAGGAGATGTTGCTGGAAAAACAGATTCCGTTGCCGATAATTTTTATCACAGGCCATGGAGACATTCCCATGTCAGTGCGTGCGATGAAAGGTGGCGCCGCAGACTTTCTCGAAAAACCCTATCCGGTAGAGTTGCTTGTTGAAAGGCTGGAACATGCTCTGGAGGCAGGAGTGAAATTGCATGAAGGAGCAGAGCACGCACAAGCAATAAAAAACTGCTTCGGGCAGTTAACCCCGCGAGAAAAAGACGTAATGATTCGGCTGGTCGCCGGTGCCGCTGATACATCTAACAAAGTAATAGCGCGTGAACTCGATATCAGCCACCGCACTGTTGATGATCACCGCGCGCGGGTCATGGCAAAAATGCATGCCCGCTCACTGGCCGAATTAGTCGATATGGCAAAAATTTGTGGCGTCTACAAAGCCGAGTTAACTTCCTGAGCCAGTAACAAATGCAAGAGCAATAGTGTTGGTAACTACGAGTCAGCGGATCTGCCGATAGCATGTTGGGTAGGTGAGGATGGCAGCGGAATCCACATTGGCCGCTGCCAGAACGGCTGATTTGTTAAATAGTTTTTCCTTCTGTTTTTCCAAACTAGAAAGGTATTTCGTCGTAGTCGCGATTATCTGGTTCTGCTGGTGGAGGTGCTTCGCGCTGGTCAGGCATTTGCGCCTGCTTACTGCCACCGGCTCCATCGATACGCCAGGCGTTTAGATTGGTGAAATACTTGCCGTTCCATTCACGGCCGCGTAAATCAAAATGGACTGTTACGTCATCGCCCTCATTGTAGGTGTCTAGAATGTCGCATTTGTCCTGGGTGAGCTGAAACTTAACCATTTGCGGATATTGGCCGCTGGCAACTTCGATCACAAATTCTCGTGCTTTGAAAGAATCAGTTTTTTGCTCGGTGTCGAATTTTTTATGAAGTGTACCTTCTACGTCGAATGCCACAGAGATAGCCTTTTGCGTTAATTAGCGAGTCGGAATTATACCTTTTCAGTTCAGGGAATACAGTGAATTTGCAGGATTGCTGTGTAGAATTTTCCGTCTGCTAAAACGTATTTCTCATGTGAGATAGATTGTTTCTTAGTTGATGCGTGTTGTTAACCCTGGCTGGTCATGAGCGTGTTATATGTTAAGTTTTCGGTAGAGGGGTGGCTGTTGGCAGGCTTGGCAGTGTATTGTTGATGTGGTTGGTTATGTTGGTGAAAAAGATGGTGCTCACTGCCATCGTGAGATCCACCAGCGCTGCATCGCTAAGTCCCTGTGTTTTGGCTTTACTGATTAACTGATCATCTAGTGGGCCGGGTTTTTCAAAGAAATGACGAACTATTTCTAACATGACGTCTATTTTTTTATTGTCGGTTGATTGTCCGCCTCTAATTGCGAGTTGCGCGTCAGTATCCACTCCCAGTTTTGTTGCTTTCATTGAATGTACGGCCAGGCAAAATTCGCATTGAGTAATTTCGCTTACAGCAAGCTTGATCGCTTCCAGTTCCAGATCAGATAGATCGCCCTGTCGAAGGCTTTCTTCCATCTGCATGTAAGCTGCGAGTGCCGGCTCACTGTTGGCAAACTGCAGGTACACATCAGCCAGTCGTCCATTAATCCTGGTTGGTTCTAACAGCTCCAGACTGGTTTTTGACAAGGCAGATTCATCAACAGTGGTCAAGCGTGCCATAGTCTTTATCTTTGTAAGTGGTGGTTTTTTTATTCGGTAAAAAAAAGCCAGCGTAAGCTGGCTTTTCTTAAACTTGAAGGCAGAAGTTATCGCACTGTGCGATGGATTGTCCATTCGTCAGCCTGAAAATAGCCCTCGCCCCACCAGATTTCTGTGCCCAGTAGAATGTTAGCCATGCACCAGTCGTCTTGTATTTGCACAGTGTTTGATCCCTTACCGAATACCTCGTTAACTCTGTGTGAATATTCCCGGGACCACTCAACGAAAGTGGTCCAGTTTATCTGACCCGAGGCCTTTGGATTTTGTGCCACGAAAGCAATGTATTCCCGGTCAGAAGGTTTGGTGTAGATATCATAGTTTTCCCCATCCAGCTGTACAGCTGTCACGAAATCCCCCGGTGCTGCGGGCAGACGCTCAGCGCCTTTGTCCAGCCACACCATGATTTCGAAACGCTGATTACTTGAAGTGCCGTTTCGGACCAGTGTGTTTACGTCACAGTTGCCGCCAAGCTCATGAAAGAACGATTCGATGGCTACATTGCGTTCTC
>CAKZVB010000173.1 GCA_937922015.1 uncultured Granulosicoccaceae bacterium | reverse complement strand
TTTCATCAATACGCGTGAGGCGCATAAAACGGCCCAGGGCAGTAACCCGGACATCATTCTTCTGCGCCAACTGGGCACCATCTTTTTCCGCCTCGGCGATCATGGTGCGAAACTTATACATGGTAAAATGTCTGCCGTACGCAAACTGTGTACGACGATCAACGCCGTTCCAACCGGAGGCATCATTACATGCCGGGACTCGATTATTCAGGCCAACCCGCGTTTGACGGAAAATGACAGGGCCGGGACCAGCTGTTAATTTGATCACCAGCGGAACGATGCACCACACTGGCAGCAATGCCAGACCCAGGAAAAGCGAGCCGCCCACATCCAACACTCGCTTCGCCACCCGGTAACCTTTCGGCAGGGAGCTTACATTGATGCGGCCGGTGTCGCTATGCAGTCGTTTAAGCCATGGGGTATCAGGCTCTTCGATATCAACAACGTACAATTCCAACATATCGCCGAAAGAATCGAAATCACCGTCAGAATCGAATTTAGGCGCTGGTGAGGAAGACAAGAATATCCCTTGTTATTTTCAGTATCGGACCAATACAGCGGGCGCTCACATCATTTGCAACAGAGCACCAGTTACGCAGTTAATATGCCACGGCAGGTGATTTGAGCGATTGAGATTTAACTATATAATGTAGCGGGCGTAGCCCCTTCTTCCTTGGTATAGGAAATCAAACACAATGAAAAAGATCCCGTGTATCCTGTTTTTGGCGTTTTTGTTTATGACAACGGGCGCTCTGGCGCAGACAAACAGTTCTTGTGAAGCGAATGACCCACTGGTCATTGTGTCGGCCACTGACGACGGACTGTACGAAGAAACCCACGGCCCGGAAAATACCCTTGACGACAATTTTGATCCGGCATCGAGGTGGTCCAATCAGTCTCTTGGTACGCCAAAATATTTACTGCTTGACCTGGGCGCAAAGCAATCGCTGAAGTCATTGAAAATCGCCTGGTACAAGGGTGACAGTCGCAAATCTGAATTTTCGGTGGACGTTTCGAGCGATGGCTCTTTCTATCAAACTGTTATTCCCACTCGCCAATCAGGCGGCAGTACCCTGAACTTCGAATCCTATGAGATCGATTCTATTCAAGCTCGTTTTGTCAAAATTATCGGCAATGGCAATGAAAGTAATGACTGGAACAGTATTGTCGAAGTGGCGGTCACCGGCTGCGGTGAACCAGTAGAAAAGCCTGCTCAGCCAGTCCTGACAGCGCGCAAAGGAAAAGGGGTGTCGGGGTTGAAGGTAGATGCAACACCTGGCGAGAATTTCGATTTGTCCGCATGGTATGTCACCACCCCGGCAGACGATAATGGCGATGGTAAGGCAGACAGTGTGTATGAAAATGAGCTGGCTGACGGGTGGACAGATCCGCGCTATTTCTATACCGACCCCGCTACTGGCGGCATGGTGTTTCGCTCTACACCAGCCGGTGCAAAAACATCCAGCAACACCAATTACACCCGCACCGAGTTACGTGGCATGCTGCGTCGCGGAGACTACAGCATCGAAACACGGGTAGCCGGCGGGTTTCCCAATAAGAACAATTGGGTGTTCTCATCGGCTCCTGAGTCTGCCCAATCGCGAGCGGCCGGCGTTGATGGCAAGCTCACTGCCACTCTGTCAGTGAATCAGGTAACACGACTTGGTAAAGCCTATCAGGTAGGGCGTGTCATCATCGGACAGATTCACGCAAAAGACGACGAACCCATCCGGCTGTACTACCGAAAACTACCGCAAAACAAGTTCGGCTCCATCTACTACGCCCACGAACCGGCAACCGGTAAAGAGCAATGGGTAGAAATCATTGGCAGCCGCGCAGACCATATCCCGAACCCAGATGATGGAATCGCATTGGATGAACGCTTTAGTTATGAAATTGAAGTCAGAGGCATAAAACAAGGCGATCAAACCAAACCGATGCTATACGTGAAAATCATTCGCGACGACGGCAGCGAGCTGAATGCTAAACCGCTCGATATGAGTGACAGCGGATTCAGCGTGGAAGATGAATTTATGTTTTTCAAAGCCGGTGCATACTCACAAAACAATTCCAGCCCTGATCCGGAAATGGATTTTGACAAAGTCACTTTTTACGCACTGGATTATTCTCATTCCCCACCACCTGCAGGTGAAACAATCACAGATACCGCCAACACAGCAATTAATGATGAGCAGCCGATGCAATCAACTGCTGTTGCAGGGGTGCTGTTCAATGATTCTTTCACTGATGGAAATCGCCAGGACGGAACAGATGCAGCCGACACGAATTGGTGGACCACCACGACCAGCAGCGCTATTGAGGTAGGTGAGGGTTATCTTGGTCTGGTTTCGGGTGGATCAGGTCGTGGTATTAGAACGACTTTCCCGTCGCAATCCCTCGCCGACGGGCAAACACTGGAAGCCTCTTTTACTTTCACAACACCAGCCACCGTAGGTAAGGACAGAGGTTCCGCATTTCGCATTGGTCTGTACGACAAACTGGGCCGCACGGAACTCGACGCAGATCTCTCTGCCTCATCAAAGGCACCTAACGTGGCATACAACGGATTACCCGGCTATATGATCGACTTTGATATTAATCCTGCAGATAGCAAGACCGCGAACATTGAAGTGCGCAGACACAAAGACGACACCCAGGGTCGATTGCTCGGCACAACTAAAGGTTATGAACGCTTAGCGGGTGGTGGTGATGCGTATTCGTTTATTGCAACCACCACCTATACCGGCACTATGGCAATCAGGAAAAATAAAGATAGTCTGGAAGTATCAGGTTCACTGATACACGAGGGCAAAGTTCTGAGTGAATTTTCTTACCTCGATAAACCCGCCGACATCAACAACTTTGGTATGCTGGCCTTTCATGTGAACAGCAAGACGTTCGGCTCTTCAAAGAAAGTTGATGAACCGGATAACGGCATAGACTTTTCGAACGTAAAATTAGAAGTCGTTCAATGAGTGTCAGTGAGTCTGGTTAGAATGTGATTATGCTGCCGGTCACTTAGCCGGTTGTCCGGAATCGGCCACTTGTCCTTCGCGGGTGCACAGAATCCACAATTATGTGCACCCCTGTTCTATTACCCGCCCTGCACTGTATGCACAGAGCGGCTTATAAATGCGTAACCAAAGAACAGCGTTAACACCGTTATTACTATCAACGCCCAAATTACCGCAGCCAGGCTCAATCGATCTGCCAACACCCCCATACAGAAAGGCCCTGCCACACTGGCGGCGCTGGAGAGCGTGTAAATAATAGAGTAGGCACGGGAACTTTTATTATCATCGACATGATCGGCGACGGCACCATAATAGACAGTTGATGATCCCTGCACCACTACACCGGCCAACGGTAAAACGATAAAAACCAAAGACAGCGGCAGATACAACACCGCAAATAACCCTGCGATCGTCATCAACTGCACAATATAAAACGAACGCCTGTCCCCTAACCTTGCTGCTAACAAGCCACCGGCAAATTTCCCTGCAGTGCCACCGATCAATGTAAGCACCACTCCACCCGCCGCGTGATCAGCACTGGCACCCTTTTCAATTAGCACAAATCCAATAAAGGTAAGAAAGACTGCTTGCACAATCCCATCCAGAAATACGATTACGCCCAGTGATGTAAATCTCGAACGATCCCGAATTCCCCAGCCTGGTTGCGCTGCGTGATTATCATCTGTCGGGTCATTGCCCACTGACCGAATGCGGGATCTTATCCGATCATCGTTTAACAACAACCACACAACCACACCGAATCCAAGAACAGTAGTGGCTAACAGCAATACAACATTTTTCCAGGCCAGTCCCATTCCGACCGGAACACTAAAAGCCGCGGCGTAGGCCAACTTGCCTACATCACCAAAAGCATTGTACGTTCCCAGAGCGCGGCGTCTGAGACCCCCTTCAAATCGACTGACCAGAAGTGCAGACGACAATGAATGCTGAAATGCCGCGCCACAACCCGCCAGCAAAAAAAACAGACACAAAGTGAGAAACTGGCTTGATTGGGCGACGCCAATATAACCGACTCCAACCCCGACCAGTCCTGCAATCAGTAATTTCTTTTCGCCAAACTTTTCGGCTAAAAACCCCGAGGGGATTTCAAGACAGGCCATCGCCGTACTACTGGTAGCTTTTAGCACACCGATTTGCGTGTAACTCAGCCCAAACCCCTGAGCGAGGACTGGTAGAAGTACGTACTGCACCGCAACCATTCCATCCTGAATTGCGTGTGCACCGCAGGTAGCAATCAGGGTTCGGATTCGCGCAGAAGATTCCGGGGAATTATTAATAATGACAAACCATCTCTAGTTATGTGGATCTGCGTAGTAGAAAATAAAAATCACCAGTTGTCGGAGCAACCGGGCCGCCACTCATCAAATCTGTAAAATACACAATGGGGACCCCGTCAACAAGAGATACTCCACTCTGACATTGACCAAAGGAGTTGGTCTGCCAGCTCACTACACGCCTGACAAGCGTGATCGACTATCCACAACCATTGCCCTTCCGACCAATTTTTTCCATGGTTTTCGGCAATATATTCAGAACACCGCAATCCGGCTCAGCTACCCGGGTCGCTAAAATATTCAGCAGTGGTACAAGTTCAATTTCAACAATGCCTATAACTGCAAAAAATAATTTAACCCCCTATTTCGATGAACTGCGATTAAGTATGTGAACGGATAAATCACAAACGAATTCACTGATATGAAAAAACTAAACGCTCCAATTATCGCCGCGGCAGTTGTCATTATGATGGCCTGCACACAGGAATCACCCCGCTCGACAGATAAACAAAACCGGTTCGCTACTGAAGAAATAACTGTCCGCAAGGAATCACAGAAACTAACAGAGGGAAAAGATACCGTTTCTGATGTCAGTGGACAAACAGGAACTATGTCGATCTACACCACCACTACTAACGCGAAGTCGGCAAATAGAGTAGCGCAAACGCAAAATTTACTTAGCCCTATGCCTTACCGGGACATTAATCACACCATTTTGCCCGCACCTGCCACAGACCGTGAGAATTATTT
>CAKZVB010000172.1 GCA_937922015.1 uncultured Granulosicoccaceae bacterium | reverse complement strand
AGTTTGCCTGCGGCTCAGGTGCCGTTGCTGACGCTGGGGGAAACAGCGTTGTCTCCGTTGTGGGTATGGCTGTTTGTCTCTGAAGTACCAGCAGTGCCAACAATGATCGGTGGTGCGCTGGTGATCGTTGCACTGATCTGTCAGGGAGTGTGGGGCAGCAGTTCAGATACACGAACTTAAGGTATATGTGTTGAACTACAGCAATGCTACTCCGGTACAGATTTCACCTGCGTCACACGTACACAGCCATCAATGACCTGCCACGAAATATCAATATCATATAAACGCATATGCCACTGCTGATCTGCGCGGCCATCTTTAGCTCTTTCATGGGCTGGGCGTGGATCCTGTGCCAGTGTTTCTTCGATTAACTGCCGGGCGTCAGCCAGATGGTTACTGTGTTGTTGTCGTTCTCGCAGATTATTCAGCGCCTCGTCACTCCAGTTCACTGGCATTGATTCATCGATGGCCGTCACCCAGCTGCTGGACGCATCAGCAATTGAGTCTGCAAATGAGACATAGGGTTTAAGATCAAGTACCGGCGTGCCATCCAGGAAATCGCCACCCCTGACGTGGATCTGAATTTCCTTTTTATCATGGGTAATTCGATCGATTTCAACCGCGCTCAGGCCTATCGGGTTTGGTCGATTAGGGCTGCGCGTGGCAAATACTCCCATGGTTTTTCTGCCGCCCAGGCGTGGCGGCCACACCAGTGGTTTTGATTTCGCATAGTTTTGCTGGTGAAACAGAAACACAACCCAAAGGTGTGAGAACTCATCAAGGCCGCGCAGTGACAACTTGTTGTTTTCGGTATTGGAAAAAATAATTTGCGCGGTGGCGCTGGCGACCAATCCGGGTTGCCGTGGTATCCCGAACCTTTGTGTGAAACATGATCTGATGTGTGCAACCGGTGTCAGTGTCGCACTGTTGGATTCCTGGTCTGTCATTACCTGATCTTGCTTTAAGGTGTATATTGTTAATCTTACACCGCAGCCGAACATGCGTCGCGGTTATTAGGCAAGACGATATCAAGTGCACGCTGATTGCTGAACTGACGCTACTACCGTGTGATTAATTAGTGCCTATCCAGAACAAGCGCTACTACGGACCACTCATGCACGCAATCTTTCGCCGACCACATGTAGTTACTTATGAATGACCCATTATTGGCAACGGATGGGCCCACATGTGGCAGGCAAAATCTCACGCACCTGAGTGATCCTCGCTACGCCCTGTTTCTGGATGGGCACCAATTAGAATAACTTCCGGCAAAGTGCAAGAATTGATACCCTGTATAAAGGGCAACTGATTGATCAACTGTAAGAAGCTGATTGGTGGAATTTTTTTTTACGCCAATATAAAAACACCTGCTGACCCGCTCTGTGTTGTTGAGGTAATATCCCCGCAGCTGTTGTTTCTGAACCAGTCACCATCGCCTGCCTGTTGTGCCAAAGAGTGAGAGATTATTAATGACTATAAGCGCTGCACAAGAATCTGCTTGCGATCACATCGTAGCGAATGCTGAGTCATTATCGCAGTGGACATCGTTGATTTTTAATTTCGGTGAGACCGCCTGGCGTGAATATCAATCTGCTGCGTGGTATGTAGATGTGCTGCGTCGTTATGGCTTTACGGTAGAGCAGGGTTCAGCTGGTATGCCTACTGCGTTCTATGCCGAGTGGAATAACGGCAACGGCCCGGCTATTGGTATGTATGCAGAGTATGACGCTGTACCAGGTAACTGTCAGGCCGCTGTGCCTTATCGAGCCCCGCGTGACGGTCTTGGTTATAGTGCCGGTGGTCACACGGATCCACATTCTGGCTTAGGCATGGCCGGGCTTGGTGCGCTGCTTGCCACACAGGCGGCGATGAAAAAACACAACATTGCAGGCACCCTGCGATTTACCGGAGAGCCTGCAGAAAAGGTACGGGGCTCAAAACCCGTTCACGCCGCCAGAGGTTACTACGACGGCTTGGCTGCGATGTTGTCCTTCCATCCGTTTTACATGCTGCCAATGTGTAATACTGTCCGGTGGGACACCCATTGCGGTGCAGCGTGCTCAATGATTTACCGGTTTATATGTGATGAACCGGAGGCCTGGCTGCAAAGTAGTAACAATGCACCAATACCACAGTCACACAGTGCAGTACGGGCACCGGGTGCAAACGATGCGCTAATGATGATGTACATGTCCAGTAAGGCGTTGCGAGATTCGATGTTGCCGCACAGTGGCGGGTGGTCAGTGTCAGAGTCGATAATAAGTGCGGGGCAGGCCACAGCAGATAACCTGCCGGCACAACTTACCGAGCTCCAGTACATGATCCGCACACCGACAATCGGGATGTCACAACAGCTGGCCGCTGCACTTGATCGCAACGCGCAGGCAGCCGCTGACATGACTGGTTGTCGATGGGAAAAACACTGGGTCAGCAAAAGCCGTCACGGGCTGGCCAACCATGCGATTGCCAGTACGGTTTGGGAAAGTATGCAAGCCATCGGTGCGCCACAGTGGGGCAGGCAGGCGATACAAATTGCGCAGCAGATACAGGAAAATTTAAATCTGCCGCCCATGGCAGAACCGTTTCTGGAAGCGTGCGAAAAACTGATTGATCCACAACAGGCAGAGGCACAGCTGCGTCGCGATCTGCCCGCGTGGCAATTGAATTCAACTTCCGATGACTACACCGATATGACCTGGCATGCCCCTACTGCGAGGTTCTACATAGCGCGTCCTGCATTGCGGTCACCGGAGGGTTATCAGTATCCGTCGTGGGTGATGAATGCGCTTGGTGGCATTCCCCAAACCATCGATCCGATGGTGCAAACCGCAGCTAAGGTATTGGCCATCAGTGCGTTGCGACTGTTGCAGGATAAGACAGCCAGAGAGCAGGCAATGGGCGAATTCGTACAGAGAACCGGTGGTGGTGTCGGTGGCGATCAGTGGCTGGCTCCTCTTTGTGACTATGAGCCGCCGATAAACTTTAGCTGGCCTGAATATACTAAAACCAGTCGCGGTTACGACTGGTGTATTCCGTCGGCACTTTGCAGTTAGTGAAGTTTGTTATCATAAATTCACCGCCGACAACCCACACTTTACCTTGTTGTCGTTAACCGGAGGAATCTATGGCAGGCACGGTACCCGTCGATAACGAAATCAATATCGAGCAATTAACCCTTGATCCTTACCCGATCTATAAAAGGCTCAGAGCAGATACTCCGGTATTAAAAGTTACCTCTCTTGGTCGAACATTTCTAACCCGTGCAAGTGAAACGCACCACGTCAAAGACAATCCGGAACTATTCAGTTCCAATGATCCCAATACACCGATGAAAAGAGCGTTTAATGCACACACTCTGATGCGTAAAGACGGTGCAGAACATCGTCAGGAAAGAATGGCAATGGCCGCGGCACTTGCGCCGAAAACGGTTAAGCAGGTATGGGCGCCTCTGTATACAAAGTACGCAGAAGAGTATCTGAGTACATTGCCCAAAGGCGAAACCGTAGATTTATTCAAAGTGCTGTGTGGCCCGATAGCGGCCAGAATTCTCGCCGACATGATGGGTATTCCACAGGCAACGGATGCTGAAATGCAGCGATGGTCACAGGCCCTGATAAACGGCGCTGGTAATTTCGGCTGGCGAGATGAGCCCTTCGCAGAGTCCGATCTGGCCAATGCTGAAATGGACATCTGTATCAATTCCCGTGTTGAAGAACTAACAACAGAACCGGACATGTCAGCCTTGTCGGTGATGATCAATGCCGGGCATCCAATCGCCATGTCACAGGTGATATCCAACATCAAGATCGCCATAGGCGGCGGCATTAATGAGCCGCGTGATGCGCTGGCCACACTGCTCTACGGATTGCTGACCAACCAGGATCAGCTTGAGCAGGTTAAGGAGCAGAATCTTTGGAAAAACGCGTTTGAAGAAGCCATCAGATGGGTAGCGCCGATTCAGGTCAGCTCCAGGCTGGTGTTGCAGGACACCGAATTGCGCGGTTACGCAATCCCCGCCGGAGAGGTTGTGATGACAATACAAGCCTCAGCGAATCACGACGAAGATCTCTACCAGCAGCCTGAGAAATTTAACGTCTTTCGTCCGACTAATCCCCACCAGGCGTTTGGCAACGGGCCACATCATTGCGCCGGCACCCATGCGTCGAGGGGCTTGGTAGCGCAGATCATGCTGCCAATGTTGTTTGAACGGTTCCCGAATATGCAGCTGCCCGACCCCACGCAGGTGCAGTGGCGTGGTTTTGGTTTCAGAGGCCCGATAAATCTGCCCGTAGTACTGCGCTAAGTGCCCGTTGCTGCCAGCCATGCCAGATAATCCGGCCGCCTGGAAGTGTTTCAGCGCCAGTTAAAAGTGTAAGGAAAACAGCACTATTGCGCTGAGAAACTGCTGTTAATGTTCACAGATGCGAAACCAGTCCTGTCTATGAAGATTGATCTGCTCGCTGAATTCCTATAAATTTACAAGACAGAAACAAGGTCTAGATAGAAGAGAGTGTGTAAAAAGGCTGAACAGGCGGTAGCCGCAAGGCTGCATTGACAAAAAAAGGCGCAGAAAGTCATGGAATCGATGTCTATGCAACAACAAACGCCTACTGGTTACTTTGCAATAAGGAGCCACTGTCAGCCAGCCACTTTACTTGCACGGAGTTAGAACTAAAGGTTCCATTCTTTGGATGGCACGTAGAAATAATCCGAAGTCAAGTGCTTTTTCACGCAATCTGCTCCACGCCAGCACCTGCGATTAATCTGCATCGCACAACGTTTGCAGTGACCACATTTTAAACCCACTCGTGGTGTGAGCCAGACGTGACCGACCACGAATGACTCCCGCCAAAAGCATGGAGAATTAGCAAGTGACAAAGATTAATCCGCCGAAGAGCGGTCTCTATGATCCGGCCTTTGAAAAGGACAGTTGTGGCGTTGGCTTTGTGTGTGACATCAAAGGTCGACCAAGCAATCAGATACTTCGCAGCGCCCATCAGATGAATTGCGCGATGGAACATCGGGGTGGCGTTGGTTTTGAAACAAATACCGGCGACGGTGCGGGCATTCTGACCGGGATTCCGCACAAGCTATACAGCACATTGGTGAAGAAGGAATTCAATAGAGATTTGCCGGAATCCGACCACTACGGCGTAGGTATTGTGTTCCTGCCGACTGATGAGCCAGAGCAGGCTCGCTGCATGCAGATAGTCGAAGAAGAAATAGTTGCAGCCGGACAAATACTGATAGGTTGGCGCACGCTGGATACCGATGCCGACTCTGCCGACCTGGGCAACGCTGCGCTTAGCGCTATGCCTGCATTCAAGCACGTGTTTATTGAATCAACAGATCTGTCTGGCGATGAACTTGAACGCCAGTTGTATTTAATTCGTAAGCAAGCATCCAGACGTATCCGGGAAGAGGGTGCAAGTGGTGATTCGCTGTTCTATGTGTGTTCTCTGTCTTCCCGCGTGGTGGTTTATAAAGGCATGGTTACACCACACCAGTTGTTTAAGTTTTTTGGTGATCTTCAACAATCGGATTTTGAAACGCACCTGGCCATGGTGCACTCGCGCTTTAGTACCAATACTTTCCCGTCGTGGGATCGTGCGCAACCTAACCGCTTTATGAGTCACAACGGTGAAATCAATACACTGCTGGGCAATGTGAATGCAATGAATTCCCGTCAGGCACACGCCAAAAGTGATTTGTTTGGCGATCAAATGAACAAGCTTTTTCCGGTGATAGAACCAGATTGTTCAGACTCAGGTTCTTTTGATAATGTACTTGAATTTTTATTGATGAGTGGTCGCAAGCTACAGGAATCCGTCATGATGATGATTCCCGAAGCATGGCAACACCATGCAACCATGGCAGCAGAGAAGAAAGCTTTTTATGAGTACAATTCCTGCTTGATGGAGCCATGGGATGGCCCGGCCTCTATTGCATTCACCGACGGTAACTACATTGGCGCTGTGCTTGATCGCAACGGTCTGCGCCCGTCGCGTTACTACATTACCAATGATGATAAATGCATCATGGCGTCAGAAGTCGGCGTGGTTGATGTAGACCCGGCCACAGTCATCGAAAAAGGGCGGCTGCAGCCCGGTCGAATGTTCCTTATTGATTTTGCTGCAGGTCGCATGATTCCCGATGAAGAATTAAAAACAGATTTTGCATCAGCCAATCCCTACGGTGACTGGCTGGTAGAACAAAGAATTGATCTGGCAGAAGTTCCCGTGGTTGAGTCTAAGGGCTTAGACACAGATACCATTACTGAGCGCATGCGTGCGTTTGGCTATACCACTGAAACCATGCAATTCATGTTGCTGCCGCTGGTCAGAGAAGTTCGTGACCCTCTGGGTTCTATGGGTAACGATGCATCGCTTGCCGTGATGTCCGATAAGCCACGCATGCTCTACGACTACTTCAAACAACGCTTCGCACAGGTAACCAACCCTGCGATTGATGCGATCCGCGAAGAAGTCATCATGGCGCTGGAGTGTTTTATCGGGCCCGAGCAAAACCTGCTGGCGCCCTCTAAAGAACACGCCCACCGATTAAAGATCCCGCACCCTATTATCACCAATGCTGAGCTCGCATCCATAAAGAGTATGGACTATCGCGGCTGGCGTACTCAGACTATAGACATCACTTTTGCAGCAGGATCAGGTAAAGCCGGCCTCACTGCAGCGCTTAAACGCATTAGCGAAGAGGCAAGCCAGGCAATAGCCGATGGCTACAGTCTTGTTGTTCTTTCAGATCGCAATGTTGGTGCTGACAGATGTCCTATCAGTTCCCTGCTTGCTGTTGGCACTGTGCATCATCATCTGGTATCTCACTCAGAGCGTTCACGCATAGGTCTGGTGCTTGAAAGTGGTGAAGCCCGGGAGGTGCATCATCACTGTCTGTTAGTCGGGTATGGCGTTGATGCCATCAATCCGTATCTGGCGTTCGAAGCGCTGTGGCAGGCACGTGAACAAGGTCAGTTGCAAGGTGTAGAGCATATTGCTGATGATAAAGACATCGAATACACCTACCGCAAAGCAGTGGGTAAAGGCATGCTCAAGGTAATGGGAAAAATGGGTATCTCGACGCTTCAATCCTACAAAGGTGCGCAAATATTCGAGATTGTCGGCCTTGATAAAGAAGTGGTGGATATCGCTTTTGTCGGTACTGCGAGTCGTGTTAAGGGCGTTGATCTGGAAGTCCTTGCAGAAGAAATGATACGTCGTCACCAGTTGGCTTATATAGACAGTGAAGCAACCAATGTAACAGTCTTGCCCAACCCCGGTGATATACACTGGCGTCGGCACGGTGATACCCACATGTGGGAACCTGCATCAATCGCAAACCTGCAGGTAGCGGCTCGTACCGATAACGAAGATGCCTATTGGAAGTTTGCGAAACAGTCCAATGAGCAAAATACTAAAAACGCCACCCTGCGAGGCCTGCTGGACTTCAACCCTGATGTTAACGGCGGTCCGGTTGATATAGAAGAGGTAGAAAGTGCCGCAGAGATAGTCAAGCGTTTTGCCACTGGTGCGATGAGCTTTGGCAGTATCAGCGCCGAGGCACACGAAACACTGGCGGTTGCGATGAACCGTATTGGCGGTAAGTCGAATACCGGTGAAGGTGGCGAAGATGCAAATCGTTTCCAGCCCATGGCTAACGGTGACTCAAAGCGCTCTGCTATTAAGCAGGTAGCCAGCGGGCGTTTTGGCGTGACCATTAACTACCTGACAAATGCCGATGAATTGCAGATCAAAATTATTCAGGGTGCGAAACCCGGAGAGGGCGGTGAACTGCCTGGTGGCAAGGTAGACGACTACATCGCTAAGCTGCGGCACTCTACACCCGGCGTAGGGCTTATCAGTCCGCCGCCGCACCATGACATCTATTCCATTGAAGACATGTCGCAGTTAATCCATGACCTTAAAAATGCCAATCCGCAAGCGCGTATCAGCGTAAAGCTGGGTGCAGAAGTGGGCGTGGGCACGGTGGCCGCCGGTGTTGTTAAAGCAAAAGCAGATCACCTGGTAATAGCGGGTGACAGCGGTGGCACAGGCGCATCGCCGATAACTTCTATCAAGCATGCCGGTGTACCGTGGGAGCTGGGACTTGCAGAAACACATCAAACGCTGGTGCTCAATAACCTGCGTTCTCGTGTTGCTCTGCAAACAGACGGGCAAATCAAAACCGGCCGCGACGTTGCCATAGCCGCGTTGTTGGGTGCAGAGGAGTTTGGTCTGGCCACAGCGCCGCTGATTGCGCTGGGTTGCATTATGATGCGCAAGTGTCACTTAAATACCTGCCCTGTTGGTATCGCCACACAAGATCCCGAGCTGCGCAAGAAATTTAAAGGCCAACCGGAGCACGTGACCAATTACCTGTTTATGGTGGCAAAAGAATTACGCATGATCATGGCAGAGTTGGGTTTTCGCACCATCAGTGAAATGGTGGGACGGGTCGACGCACTAAAAACTGACAAGGCTGTAGGGCACTGGAAATCCCGCGGGATAGATTTGTCTTTACTACTAGAGCCCGCAACCCGGCCAGATAACTTTCTTGGTTCATACCAGACCGATAAGCAAGATCATGGTCTTGATAAAGCGCTTGATAATAAATTAATAGCGCTTGCCGCGCCGGCGTTAAACAATGGTGAGAAAGTCTATCATGAGATGCCCATTGTAAATATCAATCGTGTGGTCGGGTGTATGTTGTCCAACCGCATTATCCGCGATGTCGGGCCTCAGATGCTCGACGACAACACCATTCACTTTAAATTCACTGGCAGTGCCGGCCAGAGTTTCGGTGCCTTTCTGGCAAAAGGGGTAACCCTTGAAGTAGAAGGCGATGCCAACGATTTTATCGGTAAAGGCTTGTCTGGTGGACGAGTGGTGGTGTACCCGCCGCGCAAGAGCCTGTTTGTCGCAGAAGACAACGTGATAGCAGGTAACGTGGTGCTCTATGGTGCTACCAGTGGAGAGTGTTATCTGCGCGGTATTGCGGCAGAGAGATTCTGTGTCCGCAACAGTGGTGCTGTCGCTGTCGTCGAAGGTGTGGGAGATCACGGCTGTGAATACATGACGGGGGGGCGCGTGGTGGTGCTTGGTCGCACAGGTCGTAACTTCGCCGCAGGTATGAGTGGTGGTATTGCCTACGTTTATGACATCGAAGATCGCTTTGCCGACAGATGCAATATGGATATGGTTGATTTTGAAGCAGTGGATAACCGGGCCGATCAAAAAGAGTTGCGGCAGCTGATTGCCAATCACTTTAAGTACACGCAATCCGTAGTGGCCGATCAGATTCTCAACGACTGGGATAACAGCGTAAAGAAATTTATTAAAGTGATGCCAACGGACTACAAGCGTGTGCTGGAGAGTAAAAATCTGCACTCCAGTACTGCAACCGCACCTTCGCTTGAAGCCGTGTAGGCGACTAGTAATATTTACTAAAATTGGTGGTGCCGGTAGTGAGTGCCGGCACACTGGAAAAAACAGGAGACACCCGACTACATGGGTAAGCCAACTGGTTTTATAGAGATTGTTCGCGATACCGCGCCATACCGACCACCGCAAAGTCGACTGCGTGATTTTGGTGAAATCTACACCGAGCACGACGAATCACGCTTGCAGTCGCAGGGTGCGCGGTGCATGGACTGTGGCGTGCCGTTCTGTCAGTCAGATAGCGGTTGCCCGGTACATAATTTAATTCCCGAATGGAATGATCTGGTGTACCGCAGCCAATGGCGCGAAGCGCTTGATCGTCTGCATAAAACTAACAACTTTCCGGAGTTTACCGGGCGAGTATGTCCTGCGCCCTGTGAAGGATCCTGTGTGTTGGGCATTAACGACGATCCAGTCACCATCAAAAATATTGAAATGGCGATTGTTGATCGTGGTTTTGAAGAAGGCTGGATAAAGCCAGAGCAACCAGCCACGCGCAGCGGTAAAACAATTGCGATTGTAGGGAGTGGCCCGGCGGGACTCGCGGCTGCCGAACAGCTCAACCGCGCAGGGCATAAAGTGTGTGTCTTTGAGCGAGCAGACCGTATTGGCGGGCTGTTGACCTACGGCATTCCCAATATGAAACTTGCCAAAAAAGAAATCGTTGATCGCCGGGTCGACCTGCTGAAACAATCCGGGATTGAATTCAGAACCAATCAGAACATTGCCGATGGCAGCAATGGTACGGTAGATGTCCGTACGCTTAAGAATGACTACGATGCGGTGCTGCTCACTACGGGGTCTACCGTACCCAGAGATCTGAATATTCCAGGTCGTGATCTCAATGGCGTTCATTTTGCGATGGAATTCTTAACCCGGAATACCAAAAGCTGGCTTGACTCTGATCACGCCGACCTCGAATACATCTCGGCCAAAGACAAAGATGTAATTGTTATTGGTGGTGGTGATACCGGCACAGACTGTATCGCAACTTCACTGCGGCACGGTTGTAAGAGTCTGGTGAATTTCGAACTCTTCCCGCAACCTCCGCAAGACCGGGCGGACAATAACCCATGGCCGACCTGGCCGGTAATTTATCGAACAGACTACGGCCATGAAGAAGCCCGTGACACCTTCGGTTCAGATCCGCGCGTATACAAAATATCAAGCGCTGAATTTGTCGGAGACAACGGCACGGTCTCGTCAGTACGTACTGTGGAAGTGGAAATGAAAGACGGCAAGCTGGAGACTGTGCCCGGCAGTGAAAAAGAGTGGAAAGCAGACCTGGTGTTGCTGGCCATGGGTTTTTTAGGGCCGGAGCACGACTGTTCTGACCCCCTGCAGATCTCCTACGATGCTCGCAGTAACTACCAGGCAGAATATGGTCAGTACAAGACAAGTGCCGACAACGTATTCTCTGCCGGCGACTGCAGGCGTGGTCAATCGCTGGTCGTTTGGGCGATAAACGAAGGGCGTGAAGCCGCAAGAGAGATAGACAGGCACTTGATGGGTAGCACCACGCTTCCCTAGTCTGCGCTCCTGGCTCTGCCCGCAAATAACGGGGGCTGCCTCAAACAACAGCCGCATACGTGCAAATTCTGGTATCGTGTTGGTACCAGAAGCCCACTGTAATACCCGATGACGAATAACGATATCCTTCGCCGCCTGCGCTATACCTTTGACTTCAACGACTCGAAAATGATGGCTATTTTCGAGCTTGCCGGACATTCGGCAAGCCGTGAGGAGATCAGCGACTGGCTTAAAAAGGAAGACGATACCGACTACAAGAACTGTTCTGACAGTACCTTTGCCAGGTTCTTAAACGGCCTGATCATCGAAAACCGCGGCAAGCGTGATGGTCCGGCGCCGGTTGCGGAGTCCAAATTGACCAATAACATCATCTTTATGAAACTTAAGATCGCACTCGATCTTAAAGCCGAAGATGTCATCAGCATACTGGAGCTTGCCGACACCAGTATTAGCAAACATGAGCTCAGCGCGTTCTTTCGCAAGACCGGTCACAAGCACTATAGAGAGTGCAAAGACCAGATTCTACGCAACTTCCTCAAAGGTGTGCAGACTAAATATCGGAGTCAAAAATCCACTGAAAAGCCCCCGGCTGAAGAGAAAAAGGGTTTTAGCTGGGAATAGCCCGTGCAGGTAAAAACACCGGAGGAAAAAAACTATGCTGAAAGGAATTCCATCTATTATAAATGCCGACCTTCTCTGGGTATTGCGTGCAATGGGTCATGGTGATCAGCTGGTCTTGGCAGACAGAAATTTTCCAGCCAGAAGTGTAGCCACAGAAACGGTTAGCGGTCGCCTGGTGCAGATGGACGGTGTAAACGACACCGAAGCGGCCAGAGCCATTTTGCAGTTATTTCCGCTGGATACCTTTGTCGAGCATGCCGTGCACCATATGCAGGTTGTCGGTGAGCCGGACACCAGACTCGAAGTACATGATGAAGTCTTTGCCGAATGTCAGTTAGTGATGCCTGACGTAAAAATGGCCTCTATAGAGCGCTACGCGTTTTATGAAACTGCCAAAAAATGTTTTGCTGTTGTACAAACGACCGAAGACAGGCCATACGGCTGTTTTGTTTTTACCAAGGGTGTTGTGTTTTCTTAAGCGTTGGGTGGTAAATTGATCCCATGGGATCACCTTTCGATTTCGACGAAAATCGAATTCCCCTTCGCTTTTTCTAGATCAATTGGCGTTTCATTGTTTTCTGCTATGATTTCTCTCTCATATTGTTTTTGTTGTGTACCGCTGTTGTAAATGTGGAGAAGTCAAAAATGAGTAAGTACAGGTTTTGCCTTATTGCATTTGTTTTTCTGATTGGTTCTAGTCAGGCAATAGCAGGAAACTTTAAAAACTCCCTTGGTGTGGGAATACAATACGGGGGCATCATCGGCTGGCAGGGGGCTTTCAATTCAAATCAAAATAAGTTCCGGTTGAGTCTTGGATATGCAGGGATGACGTTCGGGTACGATCGTTTTCTGGGGTCAAATGTTTCTCTGGGAGCGCAGGGCTTTGTCAATCAATATAGAGTCGGCAGCGCCTTAAGCTTGAATTACTATTTTGGTGCTGGTGAGCGTGAGCGGTGGTATGCCGGGCTCGATATCTACAGGGGTTACGACAGCGGAGAAGCGGGCCTGGAACTTATCGTTAATTTTTTTGACTTCGTATTAAATACCGGAGATCTCGGCATTGATGCACAGATTGAAACTGGTCTTGCCGTATCAGTAGGTTATGAATTTTAGCGTAAACATTCAAATAATGGCCGATCACAAATAGCAATGTAGATGTAGCTCAGGATGCAGGGGTTGTTTGTTGCCGGTATATGACTGATTAGGAGTGCCGTACAATGATAGAGTCGACTGCATGTTAGAAAATTCAACATTGGTGGCATTCATAGCCACTGCAAAACCTGTTGAGTCACTGGCATTCTATAAGGAGTCTCTGGGTCTGGCAGTGATCGAAGATACGCCTTTTGCTTTGGTGTTTAATGCCAACGGAACGACAATACGTATCCAGAAAGTGGCGTCAGTTATCAGCGTTCCATATACTGTTCTCGGCTGGACTGTGAGCGATATTGCTGCAACCGTGCAGCAACTCGCGGCATCCGGAGTGGAATGCGAGCGTTTCGACAACCTGCCACAAGACAGCTCAGGTATCTGGGAGACACCAGACGGGGCGAAAGTTATCTGGTTTAAAGACCCTGATGAAAACATGTTGTCTGTCACCCAGCCTGCCTGACAAGCAGCCGGGCACCGGGTGCTAACTTCTGCGGATTCGCACCACTTTCATCGTCTCGAATTCAATCCCAGCCACCAGTTCTGTTTTCGGGTAGTAGGTGAGGTTGACTGCAGCACCCTGCAGGCTGCGATATAGCTTCTTTCGATTGTATTGAAACGGCACGTCATAGCCTTCCAGCATCAAAGTATTCTTAATCCAGTCACCGCTCTCGCGTTGTACGTGGCTAGTCACTTTTACTGAATCCAGTTGATTGAGGTTCTCATTCTTCTTCAACAGCTTGTTGACATCAGATTTCACTGCTCAGGGTGTCCTTTAGCAATGCCGGACGGGCATCTATAAATGAATTATACGCTGCTTGTGCAAAGTTATCAGCCGACAGAGCTTGTGCTGGAGTACGTCGACACGCGTAAGCGAACGAAAAACGAGGCGTGTCAGGCGTTGATCCTCGCGGCTGTCAACCGCTGTAGCAGGTGACCGGGCTGATCTGTGCTGTCGATGTGTCCAATATTGCCGAAGGGAATTGCGATCTATGGTAAAAGTGGTGGGAAGTGTAAAAAATCCATGTCATCTACTACGGTATGCATGGAAATAGATTGAATGTGTTTTAGCAAGCGAGGTGTTTAATGCCAACGGTAAGGCTGGATCATTGTGTTATTCATGTGTCTGATTGGAATAAATCAAACGCATTTTATTGTGATGTCATGGGAGCTGAGGCGATTCCTGTCCGGGATGGCTGGGCATATAGGTTTGGTGATGTACAGTTAAACTGTCACGGGCCGAATGTTAACGCTACTCCGGTCGCAACGATTCCCGTTATGCCGGGCGGCAGTGATTTGTGTTTCGTATGGTCGGGTAATATAGAAGACGCGGTAACCCACCTCAGGGAGCACAACGTAGAAATAGAGGTCGGTCCAGTGACCAGGTTCGGTGCTGGAAATGAAGGGAGAAGCGTCTATTTCAGGGATCCGGACGGGTCCCTGCTTGAATTTATTTGCTATGACCGGGAGTCTCCGCAGTAGCAGGCTCCCGGACTGCTTTGTTCATGGTGGTGAATCGCTCTGACTTTTACAGGCAGGGCTCGAAATTGTTGTTTAATCTAACAGACTCTCTTTTCGCAATAGCCATATTGGAATAAGCATTGTTAACACATAAACGATATTGAGAACGATATTCGAATACACGCCGATGGAAAAACACCCGGCACTGTCAACCACAAACCAGCTTAGTAACGCTATGGTGGTGCCTTTTAGTGGTTTGAAGTTTCGACGTTCCAGTTCGGGAATAACCACTAGAAGAATCATTAATGCCAGAGCGCTTAACAGGCCGGCACCTATCGCACTTAGAAAACGCGCATCGCGACTTAACTGGTCATGACTACCGTCTATTGGCCAGGTACTGATATCCAGCAACAATCGAGCTGGAAAATCCAGTGCTGGAACACAGGCCAGCCACCAGATTACTGCGAAGCACAAATATCCATAGCATGCCAGGCGCATTAACCATATGGGGCGATCAATAGAGAGTTTGTCTTTCATTGCCTTATTTTCTTTTTTGAGATAGGCGCATTGTTGCTGTTAATATTGAGCAGTTCAATTACCTCGGAGGTAGGCATATCAATTCAAAAGCTATTGACCATAGTAGTGATTTCGGCAGCTGTCTGCGGGAGTGGCGCAAGCGTCGCCGTTTGAGTCAGTATGACTTATCGCTACTGGCGTCTATATCGTCACGCCACATAAGTTTCCTGGAAATCGGACGAGCCAATCCAAGTCGGAGTATGGTTCTGAAGCTGGCTGACTCTATGGACATTTCTCCTGCGGACGTCAACATTGCATTGGTAAAAGCCGGCTTTGCGCCTGCTTACGCTCAGGCCGAGTTAAACGATAATAACGTTCAGCTATTGCGTAAGGCCATGGACTCAATGCTCGAGAATCATATGCCATGGCCGGCAATTGTTTGTGATCGGCAGTGGGAATTAGTGAGTGCTAACCCCGCGGCTCTGCACCTGATGGAAATGCTGGGTGCGGTTGGAAAGAGCAATGTGATGCAGACTATTCTCGACGCTGATGATATTGATGGCCCGTTTAGCAACTGGCCTGAGGTCGCATATTTGATGCTGCGCCGACTCAACGCTGAGCAACTTGAACGACCTGACGATAAAATCCTGCAGGGTATCAGGGCACAACTGGTAGCGCACCCTCGCCTGATGGATTACGTAATAGAAGATGATGATGTGCTCAGTGTGGTGGTTCCCGTGAATATCAGATTTCAGGATCAGGAGCTTTCACTGATTTCAATGCTGGCGCAGTTCGGAGCCGTTCAGGAGGTGACTTATTCGGGCATTCATATCGAGATGTTTTTTCCCGCCGATACAGTCACCGAAGACTACTTCGAAAATCAATTTAAAGAAACAGTAAATAATCTCTGTTAAACCGGTTCTGTTAGTGAAATAACTAATTTGCAGGTTGGGGTTGACCGGCATGTGGCGAAAAGTTCAGGAAAAATGATTGCGCCAGACTGGTGTTTTAGCGCCTAATACAGCAATCCTGTCCTGTTTTCCGGCTAATCCCGAAAGGCCCTGTTTCTATTGAATACTCTCGATTTTATTCGGGGCAACATTCGCTGGTTGCTCGGCGGCCTGATCCTGACTTTCTTTTCGAGTTTCGGTCAAACCTATTTCATAGCGTTGTTCAGCAGTGAAATCAGAACCGCCTTTTCTCTTAGTCACGGAGATTTTGGCAGTATCTATATGATCGGTACACTTGTCAGTGCTGCAGTCCTTGTCTGGCTGGGCAGAGTGGTCGATTTTTATTCTGTCAGCACTGTGGCATTTTGGGTGTGTATTTCCCTGGCACTCGCCTGTGTTGCGATGTCACTGGTTTCGTCAGTATGGATGCTGGTCGCAGTGATTTTCGGTTTGAGACTGTTCGGGCAGGGCATGATGTCTCATATCGCGATGGTTGCTATGGGGCGCTGGTACTCCGCTGAGCGTGGCAGAGCAGTGTCAATCACTTCAATGGGCTTTCAGATAGGTACCGGTTTCTTTCCTCTGATCATAGTCAGTCTTATTGGCATGATTGGCTGGCGTGCCAGTTGGGTGCTGGCGGCCGCTCTGATGATTTTTGTGGCTCTGCCATCAATCTACCTGCTTATGCGGGTAGAGCGCATACCGCGCGGGCAGGTAGCTGAAACAGTGGCGACAGATAGCCAGAAACAATGGACGCATCCACAAGTCGTGGCGGATCCTCTGTTCTGGGTAATGCTGACCGGTGTCGTCGCCCCCTCATTTATCGGCACTGCAGTTTTTTTCCATCAGGTACATATTAGTGAGATTAAAGGCTGGTCCAGAGAGTTGATAGCGGGGTCAATTGCACTGGCGGCTATCACTACGGTTTTGTTTTCCTTGTTATCCGGATGGCTTATAGACCGATTTAGCGCCCGCACGCTATTGCCTGCTTTTCTGCTGCCGCTGGGCGTCGCAAATATGTTGCTGGGCGTGATGGATAATTCTGCGGCGATTATTATATATATGTTCTTGCACGGGGTCTCTAATGGCATTAGTAACACTTTGTTTGGAGCGCTGTGGCCGGAAGTCTATGGCACGCTGCATCTGGGGGCGGTCAGGTCACTGATTATGGCTGCAATGGTAATCGCTTCCGCATTAGGGCCGGGAGCCACCGGCTGGCTTATTGACTTTGGAATCGGTTTTGAAATTCAGTTGGTAGCGATGGGTGTATACTGCCTTCTGACTGCGGTAATGATGTTTATGGTGCAACGTGCCTTACTGCGGCGGTTGGTAAATGACAAATAGCTGCCTTTGGAGATAGATAAAAGATGGTTGATATTGTGTCTCTGGCCTCAACAGGCCTGGCGTTTTTTGTTGTCGCTGTGTCTCCGGGTCCGGCGACCATTTCAAATGCCACGATAGCAATGAGTCAGGGACGAAATGCCAGTCTGGTCTATGGGGCGGGGCTATCCTGTGGTTTGGTATTCTGGGGGATAATAGCTGCGAGCGGCATGGGTGCGGTGCTTAATAGTTCGCTTTACCTGCTAATGGTACTTAAAATATTCGGTGGTCTGTATCTTCTGTGGCTTGCTTTGCTCTCTGCTCGTTCAGTCACTCAACCGGACGGTGAATTGGCGATGCCTTTCGGAGATCAAAAATGGTTTTTAAAAGGATTGATATTAAATATATCAAACCCCAAGTCTGTTATTGCATGGATGGCGGCGCTTTCCATCGGACTTGATTCGAGTGATGGCTTCGGGGCAGTGGCTGCTGCCACGTTTGTTTGTATTTGCGTGGGTTTTTTCGTTAATATGATGTACTCGGTGCTATTTTCCATGCGCGGTATGATGCGAGGTTATTTGCGCTGTCGACGCTGGGTTAACGGTGCGGTGGCCGGGCTGTTTGCAGTAGCTGGTTTTGGCCTGATTCATTCTGCGTTTTCCCGCTAGCACATTAGCAATGTACCGGTGAAATGCGAAAGATTTAGTTTTCGTTCTCTGCAAATTGTTTAAAACCAGACAGCAAATTATTCATCATTTCGCGTAGTTTTTTCTCCGTTGCCTCCTATGACCCTTCAATAGAAAGCGTGGTGCAAGCGATATTTATCTTCCCGGGCGGCTGATGCAATGTATGCTGATTCACGTGTGAAAGATCAGCTGCCAGTATGTTTTTGCCTCTGGCAATCTGTACATCGTTCATGTCCCGCGTGGCTGATGGTGCGTCAGTTAATTTGTGAGGTCTGGCGCGGTTTCGTGGTCTGGGTTGGTTGAGCTGCTGGAGCGTTAGGACGGTGGGCAGGTGTCCCGGGCAGGTAAAATACCCAGACGGTTTTTACCACCCGTCCCTGGCGGTGCTACGGGCAGGGTAATAAACGAGGGTAATAAACGGACACCCGTCTTAACTCGGCCCAACTAAAACAATCTGATTCCATTGTCCTCAAAATGAGCTAATTGTTAGAATGGGTGTGCGGTTAGTTACGTTAGTGAGATACTGGTTAACTTGAATCAGGTATACGGAGTTGTTGTGACTGAAATTAAAACCCTGGACAGCAGGACTGTTTATAAAAATAAATGGATGACGGTGCGAGAGGATCGTATTCGACGCACCAGCGGAAACGAAGGAATTTACGGGGTTGTCGAAAAACCGGACTATGTTGCTATTCTGCCGATTCAGGATCAACGTATCCATTTGGTTGAGCAGTACCGTTATCCTGTGCGTGAGAGGTACTGGGAAATTCCACAGGGTTCGTGGGAGTCTGATCCGGATGCTGACCATGCGTTGGTTGCCGCCGGTGAGCTCCGTGAAGAAACAGGGTTAGTTGCAAAAACTCTTACCCGCATCGGCTATCTGTATCAGGCTTATGGCTACTCAAATCAAGGGTATCATGTGTATCTGGCCACTGATCTGGAGGTATCAATTCAGGATCTGGATGAAGAGGAGGAGGGGCTGATCGCCAGAAGCTTCTGCATTAAAGAGTTTGAATCCATGATTGTGTCTGGTGTTATAAAGGACAACACAACCATCACGGCATACAGTCTGGCGAAACTGAAAAATCAAATACCGCAAGCGTAACTGATGTTATTGCATTGGGCTGTCCATGATTGACCAGTGTATAGAGTGGTATGGAAATAATTACTTGCAGAGCAGGAATTACACATGAGTGAAACTAATGGTATCAATCACCTCGGTCTGTCTGTGCTCGATCTCGACAAAACGGTATCGTTTTTTGTAGATTGTCTGGGCTGGACTGAATCGGGCAGAGACGATACCTATCCCAGATCAGCGGTGACTGATGGTCATGTCAGGGTAACGCTTTGGGAAGTAGACCACGCTCTGCAAACCGGCCATTTTGAACGTAGAAAAAACATTGGGCTGCATCATTTGGCATTTGAGATAAGCACCGAGGAAAAGCTAAACAAGCTGTATGAAAAACTGAAATCTTACCCGGGAGTTGTGGTGGAGTTTGCACCGGAGCTTGTCGGTTCCGGTCCAAGAAAACATATGATGTGCAGCGAACCCGGCGGTATAAGACTTGAATTCCTGTGGCCGGGTGTGGTCATTTAAAATGTAACTGATAAGTCTGCCGCCACAAAGCGGTCTGTATAGAACCGTGAGTCCAATTTTTTTAGACACCTCATCAAAGCTGAAGCTCGTTACTTGAAGAAAGATGCATCCGGCGTGCCTTTGAAGCAGGCCAGAACATATGGAAACTCATCTGTTGTGTAGTATCCGTAGGTCCCATTGACTGACATGCCGTTGCACTCATCCAGATCTCCCAGTCCGTCGACAAACTCATAATCATCACGGTAGGTGCCGTCGGGAATACCGCCCGGGCTGTCGCTGTCTTCCGGTCGAGGCTGCGACTTTAATCGATAACCGGACACTGCTTTTCGGACAGTGCCGTTGTCATCGAAATAGCCTCCGTAGATCGGGAAGCCGTCAGCCGCAAAACCGACAACAGCTAACGGGGTACGCTGATCTTCATCAACCAGCACGCTCGGTATGCTGTGATAGTGGTAGGTGCCATCCGGTTGTGCGTGTGCATGGTGACTGTCCACCCGAAAGCCGTTTTCCGCATGCATCGGGTCGAAGCGCCAGGGTTGCGCCGGGTCATTGCAACCGGTTCTTTCATTACCAACGCCGTAGCATGCAGCGGCAAGTAAATCGACCTTAACCCCGTTTAACATTACAGCGTTGTCCATAGTCAGTGACAAGGCGGTGGTGTTAGCGGCAATCTCGGGGGTGGTGGTAATTGTGTAGATGTTGTTCTGCTCTGATACGTCGTTTGGAAAGCTGCCGGCTCCATCGTTAAAATTATGATTAGGAATGGCGTTAGTTGTGAATATGCATTTACCGTTTTCTTCCTGTACTTGCAGCTTGCCTGAAAAATTCTGATTGTTGTTAACGTCTACAGAAAATGACGTATAAGTATTGGAAAGATCTGCGCAACTAGCGCTCGGGTAGTTTAGCGCCTGGCCGGTGATATCCTGAGATGTATCAGTATCAATGGGTGTGCCCGTGTCTGTGCTGTTGCGTACCCTGGCGGCAAAAGACTCAAGCTGTGCAATGCGATCAGCATATTGTCCTGCCTGCGAAATCAGATTATTTTCTTCGCGTATGTCTGTGTCGACTTTATAAAACTCTCTGCTGCCGTCTGCAAATTCGATCAACTTATATTCGGTGTCACGTACCACCCATCCATTAACAGTGGAGCCGATAAACTCACTGTAGTTAAATTCTCTGGGTGCTTCGCTTTGTGAATTCAATACAGACAGAAAGCTGACCCCATCTATATTTGCAGGTACGGACAGGCCTGCGGCTTCAGACAGTGTGGGGAACAGATCAACGGTATTAACCAGCTCCGGCTGTCGCGCGTTGGATTTGCTGACAGGGCCGCCCGAGGCTATAAAAGGCACCCGAATGCCTCCCTCGTAGAGCGAATTCTTGCCATGAGCCACTGGAAAAGCTGTACGGTCAATGACAGCTCGAGGCGAGCCATTATCGCCGATTACCATGACAAGGGTGTTGTCCAGTTGATCCTCCGGGATCGCGTTTAACAGTCGACCGATTTCAGTGTCCATCGCCTCGATTGCAGCGAGAAAATACTCGCGTTGATTATTTGCGATGTCATTTGCATCGCCCGAAAGCGCGCGGTTGTGAAGGTTTGTTGGCGGCAGGTGAAACGGTGAGTGCGGTGCGGCGTAGGCGATCCAGGTAAACCACGGGTCGCTCTGTTGACCAATCCAGTCTATAGCCATATCAGTAATCGCCGAGGTGTGGTACTGAGAAGAGGTTTGTTGAGATCCGTTGACGACCAATGGCCAGTTGAAATAGTCGTCCAGAACACCGGCTATATTGCCCGCGTAGTAGTCTACTCCGGCGTCATTAGGATGGGACAGGGAGGTCCCGCCGGCTCCCGCCACATGCCATTTGCCGAAAACCGAAGTGGCATAGCGGCCACTGCCGGTATCAGTACCCAGGTGCCGTTGCAGGGTCAGGATGCTTGTATCGAGAAGTGACGGCGTGGTATCAACACCGCTGTTAACACCATGGCTGCCGGTTAGCAGGCTGCCGCGAGTTGTAGTGCACGATGGCGTCGCCCACATATTTTCAAAAACTACTCCGTTTGTTGCAAGGCGGTCAATATTCGGTGTGTTGGGCAAGTCCTGGCTGACGGCATACTGCGCAGAAGCGTCAATACCCTGATCGTCGGTGATGATCAGCAGGATATTAGGCCTGGTGGCAGTTGTCTGATCTGTATCAGTTGGCCCGTTTGTCGATAAAGCGCTATCACTCTCATCGCTGCAGCCCATTATCATCAAACCAGTCAACAGGACGTACAATGGAATTAGGTGGTTTTTTCTAAGTCTCGTTGACACTATGGCGTCCTCTTGAATACTGTGTTTTCAGTAGGGATTAGACAATAGACCAAAACTGTGTAAATAAAATGGAAACAAGCTCAACGGAATAAGCGAAAACAGATCGATCATGTTTGGTGATACGATTCTGGTATAAAGTCACTGGCAACGTCGGCAGAAAATTCATATGCAAATTGAATACTTACTAG
>CAKZVB010000171.1 GCA_937922015.1 uncultured Granulosicoccaceae bacterium | reverse complement strand
ATCAGTTCTTTTAAGCTCGACGTAGATATCCTGTCAGGAACATCCGGTTTGTTGTTCCTGCCGACAATACAAAATTACGAGACCGCGCTATGCGATATTCTGCCTTACGAGCTTGATCATCTGGATTATTGTGCGCTGAAGTTCGGTGGTGCGTTTATCAACTCGCTGATCATTGCCCTGGTCTCAACCGTTCTGACACTGATCATTGGATGTATGGCGGCGTATGCACTGGTGCGTTTCAGGTTTATGGGTCGCGATACCGTATCGGGCAGCACGCTAATGGTTCGAATGGTGCCGCCGACGGTATTGCTGGTTCCGGTGTTCGGTCTTTGGAATAACGAATTTTGCATTGATAAAGCGTCGTGGCTGGGCAGCCTGATTCGCGATAACTTTGGTGGTCGGGGTGATGTATGTCTGGCAGGCACGCACTCGGGAATTATCATTATCTACGTGGCTATGAATCTGCCGTTCGTGATCTGGATTCTGCAGAGCTTTATCGTGCAAGTGCCACGCTCGCTTGAAGAAGCAGCCAGAGTGGATGGTGCCGGACCCTTTCAGGTGTTTTTCAAAATCGTATTGCCACTGATAAAACCGGGGCTTGCAGCCGCCGCTATCTTTACGTTTCGCATAGCATGGAATGAATATCTATTGGCATCAGCGCTATCTGATCGCGATACCAAGACAGTGCCGATTCTGATTGTGAATAACATGTCGGAGTTCAACATTGAGTGGGGAGTGGTCATGGCAACCGGTGTGCTGCTGGCGATTCCCCCCATTATCTTTACATTGTTTGCGTCGCGCCAGATCATTACGGGCATGACCGCCGGCGCAGTTAAAGGTTAACCCGCAATATTCGCTAGGCGATGGGTAAACACTAACGAAATGTCCGCACATATAAACTCAAACAATGATTCAGTTGCCTGTTTTAAAATAGCAGTGTGTCTGTCCACCATCAGACAAACCGTATTTTCATTAACCTGGTGCTGTCAGTCCCGCGTGATAAGGTTCGGCGGCTGGCGGGACACGATGTCCGCTCAATCATGCGATCTGTTTTGCACACTTTCTGCCCGGCGGCGAATCCTCATGAATAATGCAGGCTAGCCGGTATGTGGGAATGGCTGTTTGCTCCAATTGATCCGTCGCGACTTCATGAGATAACAACAAGCCAGATGTGGCACGCACGGCTTATGTTTTTGTCCTGGGGGTTTCTTGCTCCCGCAGCCATTCTGGTTGCGCGTTTCTTTAAAGTGTTACCGAAACAAAACTGGCCACAGGAACTGGATAGTCAATTTTGGTGGCGCTTCCACTGGATATCGCAATCGATCGTTTTTGTGTTAACCATTGCCGCAGTGCTGATAGCGTACCGCCAATCGTCCGGCCCGCTTTCGTGGCACGGCATCATTGGCTATGTGGTATTGTCGCTGGTCATCGTACAGGTGATTATGGGATGCTACCGTGGCACAAAAGGCGGGCCGGGTGATCCCCGCGCAGACGGAACACTTGACGGTGATCACTACAGTATGACCCTGCGGCGTCGTTGCTTTGAATGGGTTCATAAATTTTGTGGCTACCTGGCATTGCTACTATCAATGACGGTGGTCGCAATCGGGCTTTGGAATGTCAATGGCGACCGCTGGATGTGTTTGCTGGTCGCATTATGGTGGTGTTTCATCCTGCTGTTGTTTATCTTTTTACAGCGTCGTAATTTCGCATTGGATACTTATCAGGCCATCTGGGGGCCTGACCCTTCGCTTCCGGGAAATCAGCGGCCGTCATCGGGCTGGGGAACGCATCGTCGGGACGACAGGCGCCACAAACTTCGATAGTGCTTGTTATTAACCAGTGTAGAGTCAGAGTTGAGCTGTTGAAAATGACATCATGTCAGGGCTGCCTGGCGTCGCTGCCATTTTCCATCCGAAGAATTCTATAGAGTTCTCACCAACGACAGTGCGCTGGTAGAATTGTTCACCGTCGTCTTCGCAACCGCTGATCTGATAGCTGTCGTAGCCCGATTCGTTTGTTGAGATCTCAATTGGTTGCAGCTGTGCACGCAATTCATCCCAGGTGCTACTATCGACAACACCGCTCACTGGCAGCGCAGATGCCTCCTGAAAATCTCTGACAGCCTGATCCGTGTCCGCTGCAAATATACCATTGGCAAACTCGTCTATTGTAAAAGTGCCACCGTCGTAGCCCTGGCACCAGAGAATTCTTTGTATACCGCGGGTATAACTACTCACAGCAAAAGCTGATGACTGGCTGAGGTTACAGTTGTCTGACCACACATCGTTGAGTGATGACGCGTCACATTGCTCATTAGCCCCGCTCTGATTTAACATGGCGACATTGGTGTCAACAACCAGACCGTCAACATTTGAACTACCGCCGCAGCCGGTTACCGCGGCAGCTGCCAGCATCACCACTGGCAGGTTTAAGATTTTGCAATTTTGCTTACTCTGCTCAATTGATTTCATCGATATGACTCCTGTGTTTGACATGTTGTCAATTCACCTGCGTACTCGACAGCCATCCTGAAGAAAGGAAGGACTAAAGTCCGGACAGCATCGAAAATACAGTACCGCTTCGGTGTAGTATTTTAAAATGTTGCAGACGGTTTTCTGCCGTCCGCAACAAGGTTGTAAATGAAGTTATTTGTAAGTATGTTTGTTAAAAGGTATTCAAAACCGTCTTACTTGATGCGCGTAATGGTGACCAGTGCCACCGGATTACGCCAATCATAAGTCGCCGAACCACCATTAGGCAGATCTCCCTGCTCATGGATACCATTGTGGATGTGAACAAAGCCTTCACCGCTGATTCCGGTAAATGCGCCATCACCGCCACATTGCGGTCCGGGAATATTGGCGCAAAGTTGATCGTTTACCTCGCTGCCAGCATCGTAGGCCTTCGCGTAGTAACTGCGACTTCCGCGAAAAGGCAGGTAGACACCATCTACCGCGACAAACGCATCGTTGGTAGGGAGCAGCATGCCGGCCATGCTAAATAGACGGGTGTAGCGTTTAGCCGTTATTTGAAACTCTGTTGTTTGCCCTGCCGGTAGTGGTCCGCCCGCAGTGGAAGTTGAACCTACAGCACCGACGCCATTGAGTGATGCTTCGAGGGGGGCTGTGTTTCCGCCTTCTGCGATTGTCGCTAATTCGGCACTCGGCGGCTGGCCAAGCTCAAACAAGCTTACCGATGAATTATGCGTAACTCCGATAATCGGAGTGAAGATCACCGCTTGAGTGATATTGGTTATTGTAACCTGGTAGGTACGTTCATTAGAGGCCAGTGCCTGGCTTGAAAACGCTAAACTGGTGATTAAAGCCGCGGCTAGCAACTTTATAGTGTGACCTAATTTCATTTATTTCTCCGTGCAGAATGTATTGGGAGAAAGCACACTATCGAACGGTGTTCATTTCTACATAACGAAGCTATAACGAATTTATAACGAAGCGGGCGCCAGCGCAGGAATGTGAACTCATTCACGTTTGCACAAAATTGTTGCGGCGGATTGCCGGATTACTGACGAACCTGACCCGGTAGATTAGTACGAGAAGGGGCGGAGGGCTAAAGAGGAGTCTCTGGAATTCCCCGGATGTCGATTTGGCCCATTTTGAATGATCAATCTATTGACCGGTATTTTTAATACAGAGTCCATTGCGACCAGATCATTCTGACCGACGTTATTCTCTTAGCAGCATGTGTACAAAAAACCTCGACAGTTTTGAACTGTCCAGACAAGGAAATTTACCACTGGCGAGGACAGTCCCGACTCTGCCTGGCCGCAAATGAGGCGTGCGGCCACGGCACTGGAGCGTATACGAGGGCCGGGCTGTCACCACAAACCGGGATGATGCTGATACAATGTAATCCACTTAACTTGCAACTGAAGAGAAAGACCAATGACCGAGCGTCGACTGGCACTGGTAACCGGCGGGGCCCAGGGGATAGGCTACGCCTGCGCAGAAGCACTCACCGAAGACAATGCACGGGTAATACTTGTTGATATCAACGAAGACGGAGTGATGGCAGCTGCTGAAAAACTCGGCAATGGCACCGTGGGCCTGACCTGCGATATGGGTGATCCGCAACAAATACTTGCGATGTTCGACAAGGTCGAAAAAGAGCAGGGCAATGTTGAGGTATTGGTCAATAACGCGGGTATTGCCAAGCCGGGTGAGTTTCTAAGCTATGATCTCAATGATTTTGAACGTGTTATTGATATCAATCTAAAGGGGGTTTTTGTCGCTACTCAACGCGCCGCGAAAACAATGGTGGATAAAAACATCGCGGGCTCGATTATCAATATGTCGTCAATTAATGCGGTGGTAGCTATTCCGGCAATTCCTGCCTATTGCGCATCAAAAGGCGGGGTTATGCAACTTACTAAAGTAGCCTCACTGGCACTTGCACAACACAATATCCGCGTTAATGCAGTGGGCCCGGGTTCCATTGACACAGCGATGATGGCAGGTGTAAATGCCAACCCGCAGGCAATGGACATGGTAATGTCCCGTACACCGTTGAAGCGTGTCGGCAGTGTCCGTGAAATTGGCGATGTCGTTGCATTTCTTGCCAGTGATAAGGCCAGCTACATCACCGGTGAAACTATATATGTTGATGGTGGGCGTATCGGTATGAACTACACTTGCTGAAACTTATTGCACAAGTGATCCGAATGTTCACATTGATGATGCCTTAATAAATTATCGGGGAGATAAAATTGCAATCCTATACCGTAGCGCAATATGTTTCAGATATTAAAGCAGCAGTTGCTGAAGAATCATCCAATGCAGCAATTACAAATCGCATCAAACCATTGGCAGAAAAACTGACTGCCGATCCGGGATGGTTCAAAGATGAATACCGCACGGTAGATTCAGAACAGGGGTTTGGACTGCATTTGTTGTTTGAGCAAGACAATCACGATCTGGCGGTATTTGTTATTGCCTGGGCGCCCGGCCGTGGCCTGGCTGCTCACAATCATAAGACCTGGGCGGTCGTCTCCGGCATTGAAGGGCAGGAGCATGAAACCAATTACCGTCGACTCGACAACGGCAAGCGGGAGGGCTTTGCCGACCTTGAGGTGACCTCTGAGGCGACTCTATACCCGGGTAATGCGGTATGTTGTATGCCGGAGGATATACATAGTGTGTGGAACAACGGTAAAGAAACTGCGGTATCATTGCATACCTACGGCCGGCATCTAAATCACACCGGCCGGTCAGTGTTTGATGTGGATGCAAAAACAGAATCCCCTTGCATCGTAAAGGTCGAAGACTGAGCTTCAGACAACCGGAACACAGAATGACAGATTCAACAGAGCTTCCGCTGCACGGTGTTCGTGTACTTGAGTTCGGTCAGATAGCAGCGGGTCCGTTTGCCGGATCAATCATGGCAGACCTGGGCGCAGATGTTGTTAAAGTAGAACGACCGGATGGTGGCGATGGCATGCGCTCCTGGCCGCCATTGTCAGAGAATGCAGCAGGTGATGTATTTAGTGAGAATTTTGCCTCACTCAATCGCAACAAAAGGTCGATCACCGCCAACCTTAAAGACCCGGCAGATATCGAAAAACTAAAAAAGCTGGTGGCCGTTTGTGACATTGTTATAGAAAACTTCAGACCGGGTGTGCTGCAGCGCCTCGGTCTCGGGTTTGACGCCTTGTCAGCCATTAACCAAAAATTAATCTACTGTTCTATATCAGGTTACGGGCAGACCGGACCATACGCAAGCAAAGGCGCTTTTGATGTCACCGTGCAAGGCATGAGTGGTTTGATGAGTGTGACGGGTGAAGCTGAAGGTAATCCAGTCAAGTGCGGTGTGCCCGTCGGTGATTTTTGCGCTGGCTTGTATACAGGCTATACCGCAATGGCTAAATTGCTTCAGGTCAGGCAAACAGGCAAGGGAGGTTATATCGATTGTTCCATGCTTGGTAGTTTGATTGGCGTTGCCGCACTTCAAACCAGTGAGTACTTCGGTAGCGGAAACGTGCCGCAGGCACTTGGCTCTGCACACCCGCGTAACGCACCTTACAGGGCATTTCTCGCCAGCGATGACTACTTCATTATTGCCGCCGGTAATGACCGACTTTGGGCTGAGGTCGCTGGTGCCGTCGGGATGCCGGAACTCGCAGATGACAGCCGCTTTAAAACGCAGCAGCTACGGGCTGCCAATCAAAACGAGATGCTGGAGCTGTTGCAGCCGGCCTTTGCCGCACAAACGGCGGCCTATTGGTTAGCTGAAATGGATCGTCGTGGTGTGCCGTGTTCGCCAATTAATAACTATCCTGAGATCTTGTCCGATGAGCACGTTGAGCACTTACAACTGGTGCAACCACTACGCTTGCCAAACGGTGTTGAAACAAGCACTACCGCTTATCCGGTGGCGATGCAGGACTACCAGTTTGAGATCTACCGCGAACCACCGGAGCTTGGTGCTCACAATGACGATGTCCGGCAAGAGTGGCTGGGTACAGAACAAAAGCCGGGAACATCGTGAATAAAGCAGTACTGATCTCCACAGAAAATGAGTGCGTCACCATCACTCTCAATAAACCAGAGCAACTCAATGCCCTGGGGTCCGATCTGGTAGACAGCTTGCATTCAGCGCTCGATTCCCTGCAGCAGTCTGCACCTAAACTGGTCATTTTTAAAGCGAACGGTAAAGGATTTTCCGGTGGACTGGATTTGTCGGGCCTTGACAACGAATCCGATGGGGATCTGCTTTTGAGGCTGGTGCGCATAGAGCAGTTACTTCAACGGGTACGCCATGCCAGCTACGCAACTGCTGTGATGGTGCAGGGTGCCTGTTACGGTGCCGCAGCTGATTTGGTGCTTGCGTGTCGGGCTCGCGTCGCCGCAAGCGACGCCAGATTCCTGATGCCGGGGATGCGTTTTGGCATCGTACTGGGAACCAGGCGCCTGCGAGATACACTGGGTGAGAAAAATGCCTATCAGTTGCTTGACAGGACTTCACCATTTAAAGCACAGGAAGCACTTGCGACCGGTTTTATTACCCGGCTTGCAGAAATAAATGAATGGCCTGATGTTGAAAGGCAACTGCTGAAGAATCTTTCAGGGTTCAGTAAAAGCGCCTATGCTAAACGTGTATCCAGCCTCACACCTGACACCCGCGCCTGCGATATGGACGCACTGGTTACTTCGATTGCCGACGGGTCTTTAAAAGCGCGTATGATCGATTATGTGGCGCAGGTGAGTGCAGAGAGAAAAGGCAGATAACGGGTCACATGTCGCTGGCCCTAAACGCAGTTAAAAGCAATCAGTGATAGCGGGTATCCATTTGGTCGCTGTGTTGTACAAATACTTTCTTTATGAAAGTATGTAAGGGACTTGATCGGGACAGCAACTGGACATGTACGATTCTGCGGTGAGCCCCGACGGGCAGGAAGTTTCAATATCATCATCGAGTAAGACTCTGCGATTTCACGCAATATGGCTGCGTGACAATGCCCGGGATGCAGCAACGCGCTCAGTAGACAACGGGCAACGTCTGATCACCCTTAATGACATTCCAAAAGACCTGCAAATTACGTCGGCCAGGGTTGATGGCGAGACGCTGCACATCAATTTCTTCCCTGAGTCAAAAAACGTTGGGTATCACATCCCATGGCTGATCGAGAATACCTACGATCAACAACAGCCCGACTGCAAAGGGTGGACCGCTCCAGGTATCGAAACCTGGGACTGCAAACTGATGGATAATCTTCCGCAGGCAGATTTTTATACGGTGCAAAATAATCCGGAATTGTTAAAAGACTGGTTGAGTAAAGTGGCTTGTTTTGGATTTGGCAAGCTCAGCAATGGTCCGGTTGAGGATCAGGCGTTGATGAAAGTGGTTGATCTGTTCGGCTACGTTCGGGAGACCAACTACGGTCGACATTTCGAAGTTCGCACAGAGGTTAACGCGACAAATCTTGCCTATACCGGTCAGGGTTTGCAGGCGCACACTGACAATCCATATCGCGATCCTGCACCATCGATGCAGATTTTGTATTGTCTGGAAAGTTCCGCCGAAGGTGGTGAGAACATGGTCGTGGACGGATTCCGGGTTGCTCAACGCCTGCGTGATGAAGACCGGAAACTGTTTGATGTGCTGAGT
>CAKZVB010000170.1 GCA_937922015.1 uncultured Granulosicoccaceae bacterium | reverse complement strand
AGTGCATCGGTCAGTACATGCGTTAAGCCGCCATAGAAGAACGCCAGGCCAATGTTGTGGAAGTCCCATAGAAACCCAAAGGCGATAACACCGATTGCCCAGCCGGCAACGTAGTGCGTCACTGTGCGGTGTTTAACGCGTCTGCCAATGGCCTGCGCTAACCATTCAAGCCAGTCAGGTGCGGTTGATCCAAGCAGTGCAATGGGCACCATTGGCGGTGCTACTACCGCTGTGGTGGCACCAGCGATTGCCATGTGATTTATCCATTTCATTGCTGTAGATCTCCAAACGCACTGGTACGGTAGTGTGGCGTTAAGTGGGATAAAGCCGGTTCCTGGCAGCCTGTTTTGGCAGCAAAGGTGCTGTCACGGGGTAACCGGGTGGCTTTATTCACCTGTATGTGTGCGTTTGGGTACGTCTGATACCAGTCGCAGGTATTGGCTCATCCGCTCCTGTTTTTCAGGGTCACACAGTGCGGCCATGGTCAGGCGGCTTTCCATGATTTCGGATTCTGCTTTGATCAGGGCTCTCTGGCCGCTGGCGACTTTCTCCAGGTACGTTACCTGCTCACTGGCGCTGACTATGCCCTTCTGTACTCGTATGGATGCCCTGGCTTCCAGGGATCGGTGCAGTGCCAATTCACGGATAGCGTGGTTGCGTGTGGCTACAGCGGCGACAAACTGCGCTACAGAGGCGGCGGCACTGGTACGGCGGTGATATTCGCGATCCCGCTCTCTATCAAGCTCTGTGTAGCTGTACAGAGGCATTCTGGCGACGATACCTACGTAATTACTGCCGATGTCTGTTGTGTCGAAAAGATCGTCACCACCGGCTTCGCTGCGCAGCTGGCCGCGTAGTTCAAGGTCGATATTGAAATTGCTGGGTGACGGGTAGCAGGTCATTGCTGAATTAAATACTGTATCGGGGTCAATGGCAGGGCTTGTACTAAGGGTGGCAGGTTTTCCTGATATGAGCGGCTATCCCCTTCCATTGTTGGCAGACGATACGGTTTGAATTTCGGTGGTGTGCTGCTTTTTGATCTTTGATTGCGTGTACTAGTTGGTTGACCAATGAATTGATTCGTTGGCCCCTTTTAAGACCAACAGATGTAGGGCGTAAATGTTCCGCGCTACGCTCGTGTTTCTGGATGGGCACTAAATAGAGTGGAAAATTTCTCTAATGGATAATCTCGTGAGTCATGCGGTCGCGGTTTTTCCAGAAAGGGCACTCAGGACAATACTCACCTTCGGGATAATCAACGATCTCTTCGTGGGGACATCCGATAATTCGATCGGCCATCAGAACCGTTTGAGCTTGTTGTTCTTCTATAAATAAAAGCACCTCGGCGATCACTTTTTCTGATTTCCTGATGTCGGTTTTGGTAAACCACTTCTTCAATGGCCCGGCATCGCTGCCCTTGGTTTTTATGATGCCACAGACAACCTTTGTCGCCTTTTCGTTATCGGGGCCGTAGAAAGCTATCGTCGCTTTGGGAAACCCCTTGTCGCCACGTCTGGTTCTCTTTGTTAGCTGCTTTTTGTTTCGACCCTGAGGCATGTTTCCGATCCTCGTTACATTGATCGATAAGCGCTGAGTGCGGGCTTGTCGATCTGTTGTTTGTGGCTTAAAAGTTTAGTGAGATATCCCGATGTTCAGCATCACAGGCGGCAACGTACAGTGCCTGTTGTCTGCTTAGTTTCGATTGTTGTCGAATACCAATTGTTGATCGTATTGCCTGCTCATATTCAGCGATAGGTGCAGACAGAGTAGTGGCTGCTTGCGCACGCCACTGCATTTGATCGTCGTATTCAGTTTGTGCTTTTTCAAGTGCTTTAAGCGCCTTTTCGGTACTTGGTTTTTTAGCCTTGACCGCTTTGCGTGCTTTGGAAATTTCGCTGCTTATTTTTTTGGCCCCTTCGATCTTGCCAAAACGTTTGCTGGCTGCGGCGAGTGTGTCGACGGAGTCTGCAGGCTCGTTATTGTTCACATGATCTATCAGTATTTGAATTTCATCTTCCATGGCCTTGAGTGCTTCAGTGCCTGCGAGAGTTTCCTGAAGCTGTGCTATCGGCGAGTAGCCTTTGTCTGCTGCACGTCGATAATCGGTGCGAAGATCTCGTTCATTCTGTTGCAGGCCGGTGAAGTCGGCACGGGCCTGATCCCAGTTCTCAGGGGCAGTCGCTTCTATGGCAGTCTTATCCTGAGTAAGTTCTGCTATACGATTTTCGAGCTTTGTTTTTGCAGTATCAGGGGCGTCATTCGGTAACCGTCGCAGTTGAGTAGAGAGCTCCTTAATTTCAGTCTCGAACTTGTTTGCGCTGGTACGGATATCACGTACCGTCCCGTGCAGTGGACGAAATGCATCTGATGCATCGTCGATTGCCAGTGCCGAGTTGTTTGCATCGGCGAGTAGCCCGAATGTTCTATCGGCCTGGTCAAAGCTTTCGCTTACCGACTTGGCGAGCTTATCAGGCAGAATGCTGTAGTCGAGGTTGCGAGCTTTTTCTATAGCAGCCTGCAGTTGCGTGCCGTTGTTGACAAACTCATTCGTGACGTACTGTTCTACACAGTGCTGCAGCTTTGGATTTCTGGGAGGCGGAGCAGTATCCGCGGTGAGTTGCAGGCGTTTGGGTAGGTAGTTAACCAGTTGTGGATAGTAACCGACAATGCCAAGAGCAATCAGCTGCAGAAGGATGAAGGCAATCACTCCTTTATACATTTGAATGGTTTTTACTGCGGCCGGTGCGACGCCGCGCATATAGAACAGCGCAAAACCAAAAGGCGGAGTTAGAAATGAAGTCTGTATATTTAAACCGATCATCACACCTAACCAAACTGCGGTGATATTGGCGGATGGATCGGCTAACAGAATGGGTGCGACGATGGGTACGACAACAACCGCTATTTCAATAAAATCTAAAAAGAAACCCAGTACAAATATAACTGCCATGACTATTACAAATTTTGTCCAGAATCCGCCTGGCAAAGCGTTGAGGTAATCACGTACCAGATCCTCACCGCCAAATGCACGAAAGGCAGCTGTAAGCATGGCGGCGCCAAGAAGAATGATAAATACCAGTGAGGTCGTCTTAGCCGTTTCGATCATCACCTCATAGAGTGTGTTGTCGATTCGCATAACTCGAATACCGCTCCAGATTAGCGAAATCAGCAGCGTACCCACGGCAATAAGCGAAAGCGTAATGCCCAGTCTGTCGTGATCGGTTTTTATATCCTTGATGTTGTTGTCAAACATAATCAGGATGATGCCAATGGCGATCAGAGAAAGCACTGCCAGAGTGGCGGGTACATAGACCCCTTTACCACCTTCCTGCAATCGGTAGCCTGCCATGAGCAATGCACCGGCAGCACCGATAGCACCTGCCTGATTAACCGTGGCGATACCGGTAATGATCGAACCCAGCACCAGAAAAATAAGTGTTAGCGGTGGCACCAGTGTGGCAAATACCTTGACTAGAAATTCCCGGTCGTAGCCGCCGATGTTTTTTACCGCGGGTGCGTTTTTCGGTCTGATCATCGCGTAGATCAGTATGTAGGCCATGTACAGGCCGACCAATACCAGGCCGGGTACAAATGCCCCCAGAAACATTTCACCAGCGCTGGTGGAGCTGACATCGAATTCTGAAGGCATCGATATCTCCCCGGTCGATACCTTGTACAGGGCCTTACGCGCGGTGCTTGCCTGATCAGTGGCACTGGCCAGTTGGTCCGCAAGGATAATCAATACAATTGATGGCGGAATAATCTGACCCAGCGTGCCTGATGCGGCAATGGTGCCAGTGGCCAGTGCTGGTGAGTAGTTATTGCGTAACATCACCGGCAGAGAAATTAGCCCCATAGCGACCACGGTCGCGCCGACTATACCCGTCGTGGCAGCTAGCAAAGCGCCGACAAAGACAACTGAAATTCCTAGACCACCCGGCACCGGACCGAAAAGCTGAGCCATGGTCATTAACAGGTCTTCGGCAATTTTTGAACGCTGCAGCATGATGCCCATGAAAATAAACAGCGGGATAGCGATGAGGGTGTCGCGTTCGACTTCCCAGTAGATTCCGCGCAGGTTGGTGACTCCCGCCGACAGCCACTGGCTGGGTCCTCCGTGTACAAAGTAGGCATCTGCGCTGCCGCCGAACAGGTAGCCACATGCTGCAGCGACCGCGATGGTGATAATGGCAGAGCCCGGCAGTGCAAAAGCCACCGGGTAACCCGAGCCAAGAGCCAGTGCGAGAATAATGACCAGTAAAGCCAGAAAGACGAGTTCCATTTATATCTCTCCGCTTAGTGTGCGATGTCGGTAGCGACTTTGCGCTTACCGGGCAGTTGACGATAGTCAGCGCAGGACTCAAGGAACTGTGCTAAAAACTGTAATAACATGGTGATTGCAAACACGCCAAGAAAGCCGGCCATAAGGTACTTGGTGTACATACCAAAGCCGGATTGTGAAACTTCGTAGTTAGCCAGCGGACCGTAAATAATGGACGCTTTTCCGCCTAAGCCGATGATGATGATTGTCCAGCACAATGTGATACCAAAAGCGAGCGCACCAAATGCGTTAACAAATCCTTTGCCGCGTTGTTTCATCCCGGAATAGAAAATATCGACCCGAACATGTCCTTCATGAAGCAGCGTGTAGGCACTGGCAAACAAGAACAGTGCGGCATACCAGAACCGAACCAGGTCACCCATGAATGCTTGTTCATAGCTGAATATAAAACGGGTGATGACTATCGCGAGTTCTGCGATGACGATAAGCAGGGCAAACCAGTGGAAGCCGAGAGTTTTGGTGAGAGCTCCAAATATAAACCCTAGAAGCAGCAGTGGCAGATGGATTGTCGGGCCGCGAAATTGTGGACGCGCCAGATCTTTTGCCAGTTGTTCGTCTACCACATTAGTTAACAGGTCTTCAACACGCAGAAACGAAATTGCCATATCGGCAAGACCGATAAAAAGCACTGCCCAGAATAGTGAACGTACCAGGTAGGTATTTATTGATGTAATTGTCGTGGCGTCGTGACGGAGCGAGCGGGGCCGGTTCTGTACAAACAACCAGGCCAGCGCGAAAGCCGCAAGGTAAAGTGCAAGCTGTGCCCACGAGCGCCAGTCGAAGTCGGTGGAAAATGCACGAGATACCCCGGGCCATTTTACTGCGTGTACCAGTGTGTTATTGACCAGATAGGCTAGCAGAAAGGCTATCATCATCCAGCTGAAGAGGCGGCTTATTGTGTCAGCTTTGCCTTGGGTTTGATCTGCAGTTTCCATCGGCCTGCTCAGTTAGTTAGCGGTCAACTTCAATTATAAGATGGCCTGGCTGCACAATACAGGGCGTGGCCCGCGAAATGGCAGCCTGTCTCCCGGAGGCAGAATTGGCACTTGTTGAAATATTGTGAAGCACACGGGGCGGTGATCACCGCCCCGCTGAGAGAAATACTACAGATCCAACACGCGATTGCGTTGGTTGGAG
>CAKZVB010000169.1 GCA_937922015.1 uncultured Granulosicoccaceae bacterium | reverse complement strand
AACGGCTTTTCCATGGAGCAGTTGAGCCAGTAAGTCAGTGAACGCGTCGATGTCGATCGGTTTGGTCATATAATGTGAAAAACCGGCATTGAGAATGGTTTCTTCATAACCCTTCATCGCGTTGGCGGTCAGTGCGATAATCGGTTGTGTAATGCCATTTTTGCGCATAGCCCTGGCCGCTTCGTAACCATCCATAACAGGCATTTGGATGTCTGAGAGAATGATGTCGTAGTGAGTTCTGCTGGTCATATCTACGCCTATCGCACCATTCTCTGCTGTGTCTGTTTGTATTCCCAGGTCGTTCAATACCAGCGTGATGAGCTCTCTGTTTTCCGCAGCGTCATCAATGACCAACAGTTTCGAAGGTGGGAATTCCCAGGTGGTTTGAACTGTTGCTTCGGTTTCTATCATGCCATTATGAATTTCTTCGACATCCAGAAACTTCACATGGTCCAGAGGACCGGTCGCAATCGTTGCAGTAAATGTGGTACCGACGCCGGCCTCACTGCTAACGGTGATATCCCCGCCAAGTGCACGCGCCAGCTTGCGACTGATGGCAAGTCCCAGACCGGTACCGCCAAAACGCCGGGTGATTGAAGAATCTGCTTGTACAAAAGGTTTAAAAACAGCGGCCTGTTGTTGATCATTCATGCCTATGCCGCTGTCTTTCACATCGATAGCAAACTTCGGAATGGACTCTGATTCATCAATTCTAAGTACTATTTGTACGCCGCCCTGCTCTGTGAACTTTATGGCATTGCCGACCAGATTTGTAATAATCTGTCTGAGTCTTGAGCTATCGCTTTGAATAAACTCAGGTAGTTTTTCCGGTATGACAATATCAAGGTCGATATTTTTTTCTTCTGCTCTGACCCGCAGTACCTGAACAACATCCTGCGTAACCACATGAACCGCACAATCCAGGCTTTCAACATCAAGTGCACCAGACTCAACTTTTGACAGATCAAGAACATCATTTATAAGTTCAAGTAAATGTTTGCCGCTGCTGGAAATGGTATTCAGGTGTTTGTGCCAGTTGTTGTCAGCAGCGCCGTTACCGCGTTTCAGTACCTCGGTAAAACCAAGTATGGCAGTCATAGGTGTGCGGATTTCATGGCTCATGTTAGAGAGGAAATTACTTTTAGCCTTGTTTGCCTGTTCCGCCGAATCGCGCGCCATGATTAACTCTTTTTCCTTTTCCTCCAGTTCGGTAATATCATCCAGGCTGATCAGTACGCCGCTGGCCGTTTTGCCTGTGATGATAGGTGAGCAGTTCACCAGAAACTTGTGCCATGTATCATCCTGACTTTGAAGCCACAACGGTATGCCCCGCAGAGTCTCTTTGCTTTTCATCGCTTTGGTCCATGGAAATTCACCGTCGCTTTTTACCTCGGACTCGTTCGGATGTTGTGCATCGTTGTGCCATTGAAAACTGCTGGCCTTTTTACCGATGAGTATTTCTGAAGACTCTCCGGTGATCTCCTGGAACGCTTTATTGGCCAGTACCACATTCGATTTCCGGTCGATAACTAATAGAGCTTCTGCCAGTGTATCCAATGCCGAGCGAACCCTTCCCGGAACAGCCTGAGAGGGATTCAGCGCCTTGAGCATCTTGCCAAGATAAAGGTAGAAAAGTAAAAAGCCCGACAGACCAACAAATCCGATTAGTGAGAATCGGGAGTTTTTTACCTTGTTGACCAGACCCGTACCATTGAATTGTTCGAAGTACAGAACAATCTCGCCCCAGAGTTTTTCGTTTTGAAGTATTGGTAACACCACGCGTGAATCTGTTGACTCCACACGGTCTTTACCTTGCAGAATAGTGTCAGGATCACCGATATTTATAGGGTTTGGATCTGTCTGGCGTTTGATGGTTGCCGCAATGAGATCCGGGTTGCGGTCTATGTTGAATTCCAGGTTTCGAGTCACGCTTTTGTAGTCATTATTCAGCAGGAATAGCGTGCTGCTTGATGCTATGGACTCTGAGAGTACTACCCGACCGTTGATTACTGCCTGTTTTCTGTCCGGCACGATGTTGAGTAAAATAGCGCCTAACAGTAAAGAAGTGACAATAGAGGTAAGACCCATTGCCAAATGAAACTTTGCGGATAAATGTTTAAACATGAGCGGGCTCAACTAAATATTTCGCAATAGTAAATGTAAATGCAGACACAGGAATTCTTTGCCTGATTTGGCAAAAAACCGATAGAATTGTGTGCTCTAATTAAAGTTATCAATTTGGCCGGTAGTCCGAGTCTGCTGGTTCTTTACTCTGATTAAATATTGACGAAGTTTCTACGATATCAGTGGCTAAGGTGTCTCTATCCGATGCTGTCGAGTCAGTAAATTTAACGGCCACAAATTGCGCTATCCCGTAGCCTGTGTCGGTGGCAACCGGGTGGATATATTCTGCGTCAGGGTCCCCGGTCGATAATTGCAGACGGGAGGCATGGTTTATCATCGGTGTGCCCTTACTGGCAGACTCGTACCTGATGTGACATTGCCAATGTTATCCAAAGTCGTGGTCTCCGGGTTGCGGGAGCTCAATTCTGGTCCATGGATCTTACTTGACGACATTAAGTCACACCGTTGTCTGCTATGCCAATTCGTTGGCATCCTGAAGCTATGTGGTATTGATTTAGAGAGAATCAGTGAACTATCGGCTTAAGGTGTTTGATATTTAGTTGAAAAGAGGAAGACAAGCACACGGCAGCGGAACTTGCCGCTCAGTTATGGTTATTTCGACGTTGACTGTTCCACTTTATGAGGTGGGTCAGGGTTTGAGTGTTTATCATGGATGAAAACACCAGCGTATTTTGCGAGTCAGCGGCGAACGTGGGAGATTGATTAGCGTGCGGGCGGGGGCAGGAATGCCAGTGAATACGCGCTTGACAGTTCCTGCTGTTAGCTGAACTTTGTGTCAATAGCAGATTGAACAGCATCAGCGGTGGCGATGACTGACTCAAACGACTCGGAGGCCGCCAGCATTTCCCGGGCGCTTTGGGGTATTTTCGGTCGTTCGCCAATGGCTTTGTATACTGCGTCAGAAAATTTAGCCGGATGGGCTGTTTCGACCACGACGGTATCGCCCTCCATGCTGGCAGGCAGATGATGCGCTGCATAAAATGCGGTTGCGGAATGCGGGCAGATGATTTTTTCATGCTTTTGCCATACAGACTTGATGGCGGAAAGCGCTTCTTCTTCCGGACACCTGAATGCGGCAAAGTCCTGTTCCAGTGTCGCCATTTCTGCGTCAGACAAGTGGTATCTGTTATCGCTTTCGAGTGAGTTCTGAGCTTTTTTGACAGCGGTGCCGTCGTTGCCTTTAATATGCCATAACAATCGTTCAAAGTTGCTCGACACCTGGATATCCATACTTGGAGAAATGGTTTTAACTGTTTGATTACCTGCCATTGTCGTTGTTTCGAATAGCCGCGGCAGGACGTCATTATCGTTTGAGGTGATAATTAGTTTACCGATCGGGGCACCTAACTGCTTAGCGATATAGGCGGCGTAGATATTGCCGAAATTCCCGGTGGGAACAATGAAGTTACAGGGTTTGTTGGATTTCCGATAAACTATCCCGCTACTTCGAAAGTAATAGGCTGACTGCAATAATATTCGTACAATATTAATCGAATTAACGGCGGTGTAGCCATGTCGGGCAGCAGCCGGAGTCTGGTACAGTGCCTTTACGATTTTCTGGCACTGGTCAAAATCACCGTCGACACGCAGTGGCAATACGTTGGCAGCACCGGTGGTAGTCATCTGTTTTCTTTGAAACTCAGATACTCCTCCGTTTGGAAAAAGTACCACTGCGTTGACTCTTTCGCGGTTGGCAAATGCAGACACCGTTGCAGCGCCGGTATCGCCGGAGGTGGCGCAGAGAACGGTTGCACGTTGGTCCTGATGCTGCAGCGTCTGATCAATGATTTCCGCCAGAGGCGCAAGTGCGAAATCCTTGAAAGCCAGCGTAGGGCCATGCATTAATTCCAGTGCCCACAGGCCATCGGATAGTGCGCTAACCGGTGGCCCGACGGGATCATTGAATTGACTCATCGCGCTGTGCACGGCATTTTGAATCAGACCCGATGGCATTGTATCGCCGCCAAACAGGGTGAGAACAGCAGTGGCAATATCAGCGTATTCGCCGGTTAATAGAGTATCGAGGGTGTCACTGCCAAGTTTCGGCCATTGCCGGGGTACGAACAATCCTCCGTCTGATGCGGTGCCACGAGTCAGGAGTTGCGCAAGCGAAAGTGTCTCGTCACCGCCGCGTGTACTAATGTAGTTCAACAGAAATATCTCTAAAATGAATTTAACCGGCTGCAATTCTATCAGGGATTGAAAACGGTGTATGGACAATAACCAGTTACCCTTCACTTGCGAGAAAGCCTTGGCTGAAAAACCTAGCACCGACAATACCGAAACGACAGCCTCCGGAAATAATGAGTCTGAAAAAAATGTTCGAGGCCGAAAGAGCCGGCGGCGAAAAAGAACCGGCGCTGCTATCGGCTGGACCCAGAAACCCTTTCGACAACCCCGGCGTTTGTTTGCAAGCGTCGATCTGGCGTCTGTTGAGGCGCTGGAGCAAATTCACCATGCCTCGGTAAAGGTATTGAGCGAAATTGGTCTGAAGGTTCTGCATGATGGTGCTCGAATAATTATGAAAGAGGCGGGCGCGCAGGTAGATGAAGCGACTCAACAGGTGCGTTTTGATGCAGAGTTGATTCAAGCCTGTATCAGGTCTATCCCGTCGCAGTTCACCCTGCATGCACGTAACCCGAAACACGACATCCAGGTAGGTGGTGATCATCTGTTTTTTGGCCTGATGGCAAGTGCGCCAAATAGCTCGTGCCTTGATCATGGTCGCAGGAGCGGTAATCAGCAGGATTATCGCAACTTTCTAAAACTTGGACAGCTGCATAATATTCTCCACGTCATAGGCGGGTATCCGGTTGAGCCGATTGATGTTCATGCATCGATCAGGCATCTGGATTGTATTTCTGACTTCATTACACTGACTGACAAAGCCTATTGTATCTACTCGCTAGGTCATGAACGCGTCAAAGACGCAATCGAGATGACTCGTATAGCACATGGTCTTACTGTTGAAGAATTAAAGGCCCGGCCCTCTGTGTTCACTATCATCAATACCAATTCGCCGTTACAGCTGGATGTGCCGATGATGCAGGGTATTATCGATATGGCATCAATGAATCAGCCGGTTGTGATTACACCTTTTACGCTTTCTGGTGCTATGGCGCCGGTGACGATTCCCGGTGCGCTGGTGCTACAGAATGCAGAGGCGCTGGCAGGGCTGGCATTTAGTCAGATGGTAAGTCCCGGTGCGCCTGCAATGTACGGTGGTTTTACCTCTAATGTCGATATGCAGTCGGGTGCTCCGGCGTTTGGAACACCGGAATACATGAAGGCGCAACATGTCGGTGGTCAGCTGGCACGGCGATATAATATTCCGTATCGAACCTCAAATGTCTGTGCTGCAAATACAGTTGATGCGCAGGCAGCCTATGAGTCTGTATTTTCACTGTGGGGTGCAGTTAATAGCGGCGGGCATTTATTAAAGCATGGTGCCGGATGGATGGAGGGTGGCTTGTGCTGTTCTTATGAAAAGCTCATTCTCGATATTGATCTGCTGCAGATGGTAAGCGAATTTCTGCAACCGATGGATTTTTCAGAGGAAGAACTCGGTCTGGACGCTATTCGTGATGTTGGGCCGGGTGGTCACTTTTTTGGAACGCAGCACACACAGGAACGTTTTAAGGATGCCTTTTATGCCCCTGTTCTGAGTGACTGGCGAAATTTCGAAAGCTGGCAGGAAGCGGGTAGTCCGACAGCGATGCAAAAAGCGAATCGAATCTGGAAACAGCGCCTTGCTGATTACCAGCAGCCACCTATGGAGCCTGCTCGCAGGGAGCAACTGGATGCCTATATAGCTGTGCGAAAAAAACACGGTGGCGTTAAAACGGATTTCTAGATCTGGTGAAATGTGATTGCAGGCCTGGCTGGACAAGCGGCTAAGAGCGCGACAGATTAGCAGTTGCTGCTGTGGTCGGGAATACCACTAAAAAGTGCTTGCAAGTGCCGTGGGAAACTGGAAAACTTCGCCACCGCCTGTTCGGCGGCTCAGTAGCTTGCAGCGGTAGCCTGAACGTGCTTTGCGCAGTCTGTTGCCGCGCCTGATTAGTGTCTCTGTCAACAGTCAATAGGTGGTGAAAAATGGATATCGAAGGCCAGCTAATTGCCGGTAGTGAAGAATGGTGTGGATTTCCGGATCTGGGAGTGCTCGCGATAAAGGCGCGGGTAGACTCGGGTGCCAGAACGTCTGCTTTACATGCTTTGAATATTCAGCCGTTTACCAGAAATGAAGCTCGTTGGGTCTCGTTTGAAGTGCACCCGGTTCAAAATGATCGCTCTACGGTATTGCGTTGTGAAGCACTGGTGCATGATCGGCGTACAATCAAAAACAGTGGTGGTTATTCTGAAAAGCGCTACGTAATAAAAACTGTTTTCAGATTGGGTGACAATGAGTGGGAAATAGAGTTGACGCTGACTAACCGCGATAGCATGGGCTACCGCATGTTGCTGGGTCGTGAGGCCATGAGCGGGCGATTGCTGGTGGATCCTTCAACCGGATTCCGTCTGGGTGATAAAACCACTGAGGAAATCGCGTCTATTTATTCTCGGCACGATAAGCAACGGGATGGTTTAAAAATCGGGCTGCTTGCCAGTAACCCTAACCTTTATAGTAACCAGAGAATTATCCAGGCTGGACGAGAACGTGGCCACGATATTCGCTTTTTTGATATTCGCCAGTGTTATATGAAACTCGATGCCGATGCCCCTGAAGTGCATACGCGTGGAGGTATAATGTTGAATCACCTCGATGCGATCGTACCGCGCATCAAGCCTTCCATTACGTTCTATGGTTGTGCCTTAACCCGGCACTTCGAAAGCATGGGTATCGCAGCGCTGAATACCTCTCAGGCGATCAGTCGTTCAAGAGATAAATTGTATTCGCTGCAGCTTTTACAAAAAGAGGGGCTGGATATCCCTATCACCGGTTTTGCATCATCGCCGATGGATACCGATGAGCTTATCGAAATGGTTGGCGGTGCTCCGTTGATTGTTAAACTCCTCGAAGGAACACAAGGCCGCGGTGTAGTGTTGGCAGAGACAAGAAAGGCGGCTGAGAGTGTTGTCAATGCGTTTAAATCGTTAAACGCTAACTTGCTTGTGCAGGAGTTTATTTCCGAAGCTGAAGGCAAGGACCTCCGGTTGTTTGTGGTTGACGGAAAAGTGGTAGCGGCCATGCAGCGCGAAGCCGCAGCCGGTGAGTTTCGCGCCAATATGCATCGAGGTGGCACGGCAACAAGTATCAAGCCCACCCCTGAAGAGCGCAAACTGGCTGTGCGTGCAGCCCGTGCGATGGGCCTGCATGTGGCTGGTGTGGACATTATCCGGTCGAATAATGGTCCGTTGCTACTGGAAATAAATTCATCACCGGGGTTGCAAGGCATCGAAGAGGCTACGGGAAAAGATCTGGCTGGTTCAATGATATCTGCAATAGAACGGATGTGTGATTGGAAACGAGAGCTTGGTGTTGAATTGCAGACCGAAAAAAGTAAGCAGGCCCGTTTAATCTAGGCAACTGCCTGAATACTATTACAGGTGATCCAGTCGCGTTTGTGAAAAGCACCGGTTATCGCCAGGCGAACCCGGGTTGCTCGTAGTGAGAAACCCGGGTCTCCCTACCCAATAGTCCCACTTCTCTAAACTGATAAATTATGGCGGCGGTGGGGCTATATATGCGGTTACCTATTGACGGAACGTAAAGAGACAGAATAGGAGTTGTGTCGGTTTCCTGCAGTGAGATCAGATCCGGATTTATTAATTCCTGTAGCGGGATTTCAAATACCTGCGCGACTTCATCCGGGTTTGGTGCAAGGGCTGAAGTTGAATCGTCCCAGACAACCACAGGCGTGATAACAAAGCCGGAACGGGTAGAAAAATCATCCAGCGTGCCGAGTATTTGTGATGAATCAATCCGCAGGCCCAGTTCCTCAGAAAGTTCTCGCAGTGCGGCCTGTTGATAGGTTTCACCAGGATCTGCTTTGCCACCCGGCAGAGCATACTGGCCGGCATGTTTGCGCAGATTAGTGCTTCTTTTAGTCAGATAGATGCAGGCGTTTTGACTATTTGTCAGCTTGCTGACAGCAATAGCAACGGCAGCACTGATTAATGGTGTGCCCTGGTTTGCCGGAGAGGTATGTGATTGCCGGCTTTGTTCAAAATGGCTTAATCGACCCGCGATGCTTTCCCGCAATGAACTGTTGTGCTGATAATCTTGTGATGTCATTGCGATATACTTTTGCCAGGTATTCAGGGTTAATTACAGACTATTGGTGTATAGCTTATAAAAATTGCTGTAGGTGCGCGTGATGTACTCTGATACTATTTTAGAAACACGTGGGAAAACCTAATGCCAATCATAGATCAGATTGCACAATACACTGATGACCTTATCGCCATCAGACGAGATCTGCACCAGCACCCCGAGCTCGGTATGCAGGAAGTTCGCACCTCGGGCGTGGTAAAAAAATGGCTGCAGGAATGGGGCATTGAAACTCATACCGGCATTGGAAAAACGGGTGTAGTCGGTGTACTGAAAGGTCAGGGAAAAGCCGGCCGTACTATTGGATTGCGTGCAGACATGGACGCGCTGCCAATCCATGAAAAAACCAATTTGCCGTTTTCGTCGAAAACTGCGGGTGTAATGCATGCCTGCGGGCACGATGCTCATACCACTATGTTGCTCGGTGCAGCGCGTTACCTCGCTGAAAACCCGAATTTTGATGGCACCGCCGTATTGATTTTCCAGCCCGCAGAAGAAGGGCTTGGTGGTGCCAGAGCCATGCTTGCTGACGGCTTGTTCGATAAATTTCCCTGCGATGAAATATACGGAATGCATAACAATCCGAATGGCAGGCCCGGTAGTGTCGGTGTTAAGCCCGGGCAGGCGATGGCGGGTGCGGATTTTTTTGATATCCGCATTCAAGCCTCAGGCTCACATGCAGCTATGCCCCATCAGTCTGTTGATCCTATTGTCATAGCGTCTTCTCTTGTACAGCAACTGCAAACTATCGTGAGTCGTAACGTACCACCGGTAGAGCCCCTTGTGCTGTCAGTTACGCAAATACATTCAGGTTCGGCCTACAACGTTATTCCTTCAGAGTGCACTATCTCCGGCACGATGCGCTATTTTAGTTTAGAGCTTGCCGACATGGTTCGCAAACGTATGAAAGAATTGTGTGATGGAATGGCAAGTGGATACGGTATAGAAATATCGCTGGATAATCGAAATATATTTGACGTGCTGGTAAATGATGAAGCACTGTCACAGGTAATGCTTGATATCGCCGCCGATGTAGTAGGTAAAGACAATATCGCTGTCACACCGGATGTGGTTACAGGTTCCGAAGACTTTGCGGACATGCTGCGTGTTATTCCCGGTGCTTACTGCACCGTTGGTCATGAAGGAACGCTGCCTCTACACAACGATGGTTTTATTCTGGATGAATCGATTTTACCGGTCGGAGCATCAATTTATGCACGGATAATTGAACAGAGAACTTCAGCCAATATATAGGAGTGTAAAGATGGATTTCACCAGACTGCCGTTTGACAGCGATACCATGCTGGAAGGTCTGCGTCCATGGATTGAGTGCGAAAGCCCCACCTACGATGCCGGTGCCGTTAATCGAATGATGGATCTCGCAGCCTATGACCTGGCGGCTATAGGGGCCACTATTGAAAGGATACCCGGCCGTTTGGGCTTTGGTGACTCGGTACGAGCCCGGTTTCCACATGAACATTATGGGCAGCCGGGAATATTGATTGCCGGGCATATGGATACGGTTCATCCGCTTGGTACATTGTCAAAACTACCGTTCAGGCGTGAAGGTAATTGCTGTTGGGGGCCCGGCATTCAGGATATGAAGGGCGGAAATTATTTATCACTGGAGGCGATACGGCAGTTGCAACGCGCAGGTGTCGATACACCATTGCCGGTAACAGTATTGTTTACCCCTGATGAAGAGGTTGGCACGCCCGCAACACGTGAGTTAATCGAAGCAACCGCGCTACAAAATAAATATGTATTGGTGCCGGAGCCTGCAACCGCGGACGGCGGCGTGGTCTGGGGTCGTTATGCTATTGCACGCTACACCTTGAAAACCCTGGGGGTGCCAGTACACGCCGGTGTAGACCCGCGCCGCGGTCATTCAGCGGTACGTCAGATGGCCAGAAAACTGATCGAAATAGAAGACATGAGTACGGATGACTGTACTTTTTCTGTAAGCGTAATTCACGGTGGTGAATGGGTAAATTGTGTCTCATCAGAGTGCAGCGCGCAGGCGCTTTCTATGTCCAAACACCAGAAAGATCTTGATGAAGGCGTTAACAAAATGATGGCCCTCAATGACGATGAAAGTGAAGTAAAGTTTAAGGTGACGCGCGGTGTTACGCGACCCGTATGGGAACCCAATGAAGGCAGTAAGTACTTGCATCAACACGCGGCCGGGCTAGCCGGGGAGCTGGGCCTGGAACTACCGGCACATATGCAGGGTGGTGGATCAGATGCAAATTTTACCGGGGCGCTGGGTATCCCGTCCCTGGATTCTCTGGGCGTTCGCGGTGCAGGTTTGCATACCCTGAACGAGCACATTGAGGTAGATAGTCTGGCGGAGCGTGGCAAGTTAATGGCTGGATTGTTGGCAACGCTCAGGTAAAATGCATCAGCAATAACGAAAAACCCGTGGCTTGCACGATGATCTCCACCCCTCTCTTTGTCGCGCGCAAACAGCTCTCATTTCGTCGGTAAGTTCGTCATCGTTGGCAATTATGTCTGTGCTGATTGTCGTTCTGTCAGCCGGGCACAGGTTCTCGCAAATATAGTGGATTTATGTTTTCAAAAAAATCATTGGATTATGAACCTGTCAGCCTGCCGCATCGTGCGGAACTGGATGATGATCAAATGTTGACTAGTGCTGGCAGGATCCTCACTACGATGCAAAAAAGACACAGTGTGCGCGACTTTTCAGAGCGCAGTGTTGACCGTCGAGTGATTGAAGCCTGTATAGCCACAGGGGGAACTGCGCCGAGCGGTGCTAATCATCAGCCATGGCATTTTGTGGCAATATCGAGTCCGGTAATCAAGCATAAAATACGACTTGCAGCCGAGGAAGAGGAGCGCCGGTTTTACGATGGTGGCGGGGCGGATGAATGGATCAGGGCGCTGGAGCCTATAGGTACCACTGCTGACAAGCCACATCTGGATATTGCGCCGTGGCTGATTATTGTGTTTGCACAGCGTTATGGCGAGCTTGATGATGGCACCCGGTATAAAAATTATTATGTGCCGGAGAGTGTTGGTATTGCGACGGGGTTTTTAATTACCGCCCTTCACCATGCCGGGCTTTGTGCGCTGACTCACACCCCGAATCCAATGAAGTTTCTCAACAAGTTACTGGACAGACCGGCCTCTGAAAAACCCAATATGATCATCGCGGTTGGCCATCCTGCCGACGATGCAACAGTGCCTGCGGTGGCAAAGATAAAAAAACCGCTGGACGAAATAATGACCGTCTATAGCTGATGATTTACCCAACTAGGAGTCTGCGTAGCGAGAACGCGCCCTGACGGTGCGCCCAAGGCGATAGTAATTATCGATCATTTTCGTTACGTATGAACAACTATGCGCCTCAAATGATCGTACCATCATTTACTAAGACAAGGGCCCTCGCCATGGCACGTTCTCGCTACGCAGACTTCTACCGCGCAGACTCCTAG
>CAKZVB010000168.1 GCA_937922015.1 uncultured Granulosicoccaceae bacterium | reverse complement strand
AGAATGTCTGGCGGGTTGTGACGGTGGGCCGATGATGCAGGTGGACCACGTGTACCACATGAAACTCACCCCCGAGAAAGTCGATAAAATTCTGGATTCACTGGACTAGCTGCACGTGAAACACGAACCTAATCAAGTCTGTTATACCACTCTGAAGTTCGATCAGCCGTGGACTTACGAAAACTACCTGAAGATCGGCGGTTATGAAGCGTGGAATAAAATCATTACTGATAAAATTCCACCGGAAGATGTGGTCGCCGAAATAAAGGCGTCTGGTCTTCGTGGTCGTGGCGGTGCGGGTTTTCCCACCGGTTTAAAGTGGAGCTTCATGCCCAAGCCGGCACCCGGCGGGCAGAACTATCTGGTGGTCAACAGTGATGAATCAGAACCCGGTACCTGCAAAGACCGCGACATACATCGCTTTAACCCTCATGCATTAATCGAAGGTATGTTGATCGGTTGTTATTCCATTGGTGCGACTGTCGGTTACAACTACATGCGCGGCGAATGGATGGATGAACCCTATAAACGCTTTGAGGCCGCCGTAGCTGAAGCGTATGACAAAGGCTGGGCCGGTAAGAATATTCAGGGCAAGGGTCTGGATATAGATATCATTGGCAGCCTGGGTGCCGGTGCTTATATTTGTGGTGAAGAAACGGCATTACTTGAATCGCTGGAAGGCAAGAAAGGTCAGCCGCGTTTTAAACCACCGTTTCCCGCTAACTTCGGGCTGTATGGCAAACCAACAACGATAAACAATACTGAGTCTATTGCATCGACTCCGGCGATCATGCGTAATGGCGCGAAGTGGTTCCAGGATCTTGGTGTAGAAAATTCCGGTGGTCAGAAATGTTTTTCTATGTCGGGCCACGTTAATAATCCAGGTAATTTTGAAATAAACCTCGGTACGCCTTTCAGCGAGCTGCTTGAGATGGCCGGTGGTGTCAGGGGCGGGCGTAAATTAAAAGCTGTAATACCGGGCGGGTCTTCTATGCCGGTATTGCCCGGTGAAATCATGCTTGCGACCAACATGGACTATGACTCCATTGCCAAGTCCGGATCAATGCTGGGTTCCGGTGCGGTGATCTCGATGGATGAGACAACAGACATGGTTAAAGCATTGTGTAGAATATCGCGCTTCTATTATTCAGAAAGCTGCGGGCAATGTACGCCGTGTCGTGAAGGTACGGGCTGGTTATATCGAATGCTGGTGAGAATCATTGATGGTAAAGGCCGGCCGGAAGACATCGATAAACTTGAAGACATTGCAGCAAAGATAGCAGGTCGTACGATCTGTGCGCTTGGTGAAGCGGCGGCGTGGCCGGTGCAGGGAATGCTGCGACACTACCGCCACGAATTTGAATACTACGTTGAACATAAGCGCAGCCTTGTTGCTGAACAATTGGGGTCAGCCGCGTGATTGAAGATAATGTTATCAATACAATCGGTATGCAAAGATGAGTGATGACCTGATCAATATCACTGTGGACGGTCAGCCGCTGAAGGCGCGCAAAGGCCAGATGCTGATCGAAGTAACAGACGCGGCGGGTATCGAGATTCCGCGCTTTTGTTACCACAAAAAACTAACCGTAGCGGCAAACTGTCGCATGTGCCTTGTCGAAGTAGAAAAAGCACCCAAACCACTGCCCGCGTGCGCCACGCCGGTTGCTCCGGATATGGTGGTTAAAACCGGTTCTGAGCTTGCCAAAGGTGCGCAGTCCGGCACCATGGAATTTCTACTGATCAACCATCCACTCGATTGTCCTATCTGTGATCAGGGCGGTGAATGCGAACTGCAGGATGTGGCGATGGGTTATGGCAATAGTTCGTCTGACTACATGGAATCCAAGCGTGTGGTGATGGATAAAAACATCGGCCCGTTGATTTCGACAGAACTCACTCGTTGCATACACTGCACGCGTTGTGTGCGCTTCGGTGAAGAAATCGCCGGCATCAGAGAGCTTGGTGCAACCGGTCGCGGTGAGAACATGCGTATTGGCACTTACATCGCAAAAAGTGTCGACTCAGAATTATCCGGCAACGTTATTGATCTGTGTCCGGTAGGGGCGTTGACGGCAAAGCCTTCAAGGTTTTCGGCGCGTTCATGGGAACTTAGCCAGCACGCATCGGTGAGCCCGCACGACAGTGTCGGCAGTAATTTGTTTCTGCATGTCGGTAATGGTGCTGTAACGCGAGCGGTACCACGTGAAAACGAGTCCGTAAATGAAACATGGATCTCTGATCGTGATCGATTCAGCTATGAAGGCCTGTATACAGAGGATCGAATTCAGTCACCTATGATTCGTATTGATGGTGAGCTCAAAGCGGTCGACTGGCAAACAGCGTTAACAGCGACTGCCACTGCACTTAAAGAAGCGGTAGACAAACACGGCGCTAAATCGATTGCAGCACTCGGGGCGGCGACTGCCACACTCGAAGAACAATATTTATTGCAAAAACTGATACGTGCGCTTGGCAGTAACAATGTAGATCATCGTTTAACCCAGGTCGATTATTCAGATCAGAAACGCGCGCCTGTTATGCCGTGGCTCGGTATGTCACTTGAAGATCTTGAAAAGGTCGATGCAGCACTTTTGCTCGGGTCAAATGTTCGGAAAGAGCAACCGCTGGCCGGGCTTCGCTTACGCAAGGCAGCACTAAACGGTGCGCCTGTGAGTTTTATAAACCCGCGGGTTTATCCCATGAACTTCGAGCCGCATCATAATATCGGTGCTTCGCCACACGATATGTTTATTCACTTGCTCAGTGTTGCCGTGGCCTGTGATTGCAAAGATGATGTGGTAACTCAGATAGCGTCGCATGCAAACGTGGGTGATGATCATCGGGCAATTGCCGAGAGCTTGAAGAATGCACAGCGCGGGGTGGTATTGCTGGGTAATACCGCAGTGATACACCCAAATTACTCGCACTTGCGTGCACTAGCCAGTTGTATCGCTAAAGCAACCGGTTCCACGCTTGGTTATTTGCCTGAAAGCGGCAATACGGCCGGAGCATGGCTTGCGGGTTGTGTGCCGCATCGAACAGCCGGCGGTGCAGAGTCTGAAAATGTTGGCTTGAATGCAGCCGAGATGCTCGAGGCACCGCTGAAGACTTTGGTGCTGATGGGGGTTGAACCCAGATACGAGCAAATTAACAGCGCGCACGCGCGCGATAAAATCACAAATGCCACCACCATCATCATATCCACGCACTTGAGTAAGCATGCGGCCAGTAACGCAGATATCGTGTTGCCTTCAGCAGCATTTGCTGAAACTGCAGGGACCTTTGTTAACGCCACCGGTAACTGGCAAATGTTCAGTGGTGCTGCCGCGCCTCCGGGTGAAGGGCGACCGGGCTGGAAGATACTTCGTGTGTTAGGTACCGAGTTGGGGCTTGATGGTTTTGACTACAATGACGTATCAGGTGTCCGGGATGAGTTGAAAGCGTTATGTCGTGATATCCAGCTAAACAACGACTACACCCTCGACAACATCGAAGTACCTGAGAAAAAATCCTGTGGAACCGGTCTGTTGCGTTGTGGCGATTTGCCCGCTTATAAATCAGACATGTTGATCAGGCGCGCAAAATCACTGCAGAAGACGGCAGACGCTCAGCAGAATTTTGTCATTCTCAATGGTGCTGATCTGGAATCACAGGGCCTTGCAGAGGACGCTGTAGTTACCGTCGAACAGGAAGGCGCTACCGTGCTGGCAAGCGTTAAACGTGACGATGGTATCCCTGCGGGATGCGCCTGGCTGCCAATTGGCAGTATCGAACTGGCGGGATTCGGCAGCCTGTTTGAGCCAGTCACGTTAGTGCAGGGAGGCTAGACCAGTGGGATTTTTAGAAGGTTTGTGGCTGCTGATCTGGACTGTTATAAAGGTCATGCTGATCATTGTTCCACTGTTACTGTCTGTGGCGTATTTAACCTACGCAGAACGGAAAGTTATCGGTGCAATTCAGGTCAGAAAGGGGCCCAACAGGGTGGGCTATGCGGGTCTGCTTCAACCTATCGCAGACGTATTTAAACTGCTGACCAAAGAAGTTCTGGTGCCAACGAATTCGCACCGCTTCCTTTTTGTGATTGCGCCAATATTGTCGCTGGCCCCTGCGTTTGCCGCTTGGGCTGTGATTCCGTTTAGCGACACTATGGTACTTGCCGATGTAAACGCCGGGCTGTTGTACGTACTGGCGTTAACATCACTTGGTGTTTACGGTGTAATCATCGCCGGATGGGCGTCAAATTCAAAGTATGCGTTTCTTGGCGCGATGCGTTCGGCGGCACAAATCGTCGCGTATGAGATCGCCATGGGGTTTGCGCTGGTTGGCGTTGTGATGGTCGGCGGAAGCCTGAACCTGGGGGATATTGTTCGTGCCCAGGAAGGCAATCTGTTCCATTGGTTCTGGCTGCCCTTGTTCCCACTGTTTATCGTGTATTTTATATCCGGTGTCGCAGAGACTAACCGCGCGCCGTTTGATGTCGCTGAAGGCGAGTCAGAAATTGTTGCCGGTTTTCACGTGGACTACTCGGGTATGGCCTTTGCGTTGTTCTTCCTGGCCGAATACGCCAACATGATCATGATAGCCGCGCTTGCTGTGATTATGTTTCTCGGTGGTTGGTTGTCACCCATTCCTTTCATTCCCGATGGCATAGGCTGGTTTTTCGCTAAGACCGGCTTTATGTTGTTATTCTTTTTATGGTTTCGTGCCACCTTCCCGCGTTATCGCTATGACCAGATCATGCGGCTCGGCTGGAAAGTATTCATACCCGTTACCATCGTGTGGTTAACGGTAGTGGCGGCGGCAATACTATTAGAAATCGAACCCTGGTTTGCGTTGAGGGCAGCTTAGTATGACTGGTAATGTAAAAAGCTACTTCAAGAGTTTTCTGCTGCTTGAGCTTCTCAAAGGCATGAGCCTGACCGGTCGCTACTTTTTTGCAAAGAAATTCACTGTGCAGTATCCGGATGAAAAGACGCCGCAGTCGCCGCGCTTTCGTGGTTTGCATGCGTTGCGACGGTATCCCAATGGTGAAGAGCGCTGTATTGCCTGCAAGCTTTGTGAAGCTGTTTGTCCGGCCCTTGCAATTACTATTGAATCTGAAGAACGTGCTGATAACACCCGCCGGACCACTCGCTACGACATCGATCTGTTCAAATGTATTTTCTGCGGTTTTTGTGAAGAAGCATGTCCGGTTGATTCGATTGTAGAAACCCGGATTTTTGAATACCACTTTGAAAAGCGCGGTGAACAGATAATGACCAAAGACAAACTACTTGCCATTGGCGATAAGTTTGAAGACCAAATCGCTGCCGACCGCGCAGTTGATGCGCCGTTTCGCTGAGGCTCGATGATGGATCTTAAACTACTGGTATTTTTGGTTTTCTCTGCTGTACTGATAGGTGCGGCGATCGGTGTGATCACCACCCGCAACCCCGTACAGGCAGCGTTGTTTCTGGTATTAGCGTTTTTTAACAGCGCTATTATCTGGATGCTGATGGAGGCAGAATTTTTGTCCATCACACTGGTGCTGGTGTATGTAGGGGCGGTGATGGTTTTATTTTTGTTTGTGGTGATGATGCTCGATATCAATCTATTGCCGCAACGTGAGGGTTTTACCCGCTACCTGCCGCTTGGCGGCCTTATTGTCGCGGCGATTGTGGTACAAATGATCTTTCTCATCAGGGTACGCTGGTTTAGTGCAGAAAATTATCCGGTTCCCGATGCGCGCGCCGCTGACTACAGTAATACCGAAGAACTCGGTATGGCAATGTACACAGACTATATTTTTCAATTTGAAGTGGCAGCAGTCATTCTGCTGGTTGCGATCATTGCTGCAATCGCGCTGACCATGCGCCGTCGGCCGGACACTAAATACCAGCGCCCAAGTGATCAGGTGCTGGTTCAGAAAGAAGATCGCCTGCGTGTTGTGTCGATGGATTCGGAGAGCTAGCTGATGATTCCACTATCCTACTACCTAACACTTGGTGCTATTTTGTTTGGCATTAGCATCGCGGGTATTTTTCTTAACCGGAAAAATATCATCATTATCCTGATGTGTATCGAGCTTATGCTGCTAGCGGTCAATATGAATTTTATCGCGTTTTCCTATTTTCTTGGCGATGTGGCAGGGCAGGTGTTTGTGTTTTTTATTCTCACCGTAGCAGCAGCAGAAGCAGCGATCGGGCTGGCGATACTGGTGGTGCTGTTTAGAAATCGCGGTACGATCAACGTTGCCGACCTAGATCAGTTGCAGGGGTAGACATGAAACTACTCTACATACTTACGCCACTTGCGCCGCTGATCGGTGCAATCGCTGCCGGCTTCTTCGGCAAGACGCTGGGGCGCGTTAACTCCCACCGGATCACTATAGCCGGTGTGGCGATAGCTTTTGCGCTGTCATTAATTGCGTTGATGAAAAACTTATCCGGTGACGGTGCAGTTTTTAACGAAACCATCTACACGTGGATGGTCAGCGGTAATATCAAATTTGAAGTTGGCTTTCTGGTTGATCGATTGACGGTGGTCATGATGACCGTAGTGACGTCGGTCTCTTTGATGGTGCACATATATACTATTGGTTACATGCACGACGACCCGGGTTACCAGCGCTTTTTCAGTTATATTTCGCTGTTCACCTTTGCCATGTTGATGTTGGTGATGGCAAATAACTTTATGCAGTTGTTTTTTGGCTGGGAGGCAGTAGGCCTCGTGTCTTATCTGCTGATTGGCTTCTGGTATAAAAAACCCACAGCGATCTTTGCCAACCTCAAAGCATTTCTGGTGAACCGTGTAGGTGACTTCGGATTTTTGCTTGGCATCGCCGCGGTGCTTATGTACACCGGCTCACTGAACTACACTGAAGTCTTTGATGCTGCTCCTGCACTGGTTGGAAAAACCATGGAGCTGATTCCAGGTGCCGGCTGGTCAGTGCTGACGGTTACGTGTATTTGTCTGTTTATCGGTGCAATGGGTAAGTCAGCGCAGATTCCACTGCACGTCTGGCTGCCGGATTCGATGGAAGGTCCGACACCAATTTCCGCCCTGATTCACGCCGCGACCATGGTAACCGCCGGTATCTTTATGGTGTCGCGCATGTCGCCACTGTTCGAATTGTCCGAAACAGCGCTGAGTTTTGTGATTGTTATTGGTTCACTCACAGCCTTGCTGATGGGATTGGTTGGTATTGTTCAAAACGACATAAAAAGAGTGGTGGCCTACTCGACTTTGTCGCAACTCGGTTATATGACCGTAGCACTTGGGGCCTCTGCCTATAGTGCGGCAATATTCCACCTAATGACCCATGCGTTCTTTAAAGCGCTTCTGTTTCTGGCTGCTGGCAGTGTCATTATTGGTATGCACCACGAGCAGGACATCCGGAAAATGGGCGGCCTGAAGAAATACATGCCGGTTACCTACTGGACATCACTGATCGGTACCCTGGCACTAATCGGTTTCCCTGGCTTTTCCGGTTACTTTTCCAAAGACGCGATCATCGAAGCGGTGCACGAATCGCAAATCACCGGATCCGGATTTGCCTATATCTGTGTATTGCTAGGCGTCTTTATCACCGCGTTCTACAGTTTCAGAATGTTCTTTCTGGTGTTCCACGGTGAAGAACGCATGGATCAGCACACCAAAGATCATCTGCATGAGTCACCGAGTGTCGTGACGGTGCCACTGATCTTGCTGGCAATACCGTCGGTAATTCTGGGTGCTCTCACCATTGGCAGCATGTTGTTTGGCGGCTACTTTGGTGATGCCATTTATGTAGCGCCTGCGCACGATGTGATTGAAAAGGTAGGTCAACACTATCACGGTCCACTCAGCTTTGTGCTTCATGGTTTTAAAACGCCTGCTCTCTATCTGGCATTTGCCGGAACACTGGCAGCCTGGTTTATCTACCTGAAGCGACCTGATATTGCAGACTGGTTTGCAAACCGGTTTTCCTTTATCCACAAATTGCTCGACAACAAATACGGCTTTGATGACTTTAATCAAAAAGTGTTTGCCGGTGGCAGTTTGCAAATTGCCGACAAACTCTGGAATGTCGGTGATGTTAAGTTAATTGATGGCATGATGGTTAACGGTAGCGCCGGCAAGGTCGGAACGTTATCGGCACTGGTTAGGACCATTCAAACCGGTTACTTATACCATTATGCATTCGCTATGATCATCGGCTTGCTGGCGATGTTATCAGTCTTCATTTTCACAACATAGCTGCGGTCGCGATTGATGCCCATCCTTAGCATAATAATCTGGTTGACAATAATTGGCGGTCTTGCAGTGCTGTTCGTTGGTGATCAACGCTGCCGTCCCATAGCTCTTGCGGTATCTGTGGTGGCTTTTTTATTCAGCCTGCCACTTTACTTTGGTTTTGATAAAAATACCGCAGAGATGCAGTTTGTAGAAAACGTGGCCTGGCTGCCTTCGTTTGATATCAACTATGCACTGGGAGTTGACGGCATAGCCATGCCGCTGATTCTACTAACCACGTTTATCAATATCATTGTTGTGATTTCTGCATGGGAAGTGATTAAAGATAAACCCGCTATGTATCTGGCATCATTTTTAATAATGACCGGTTTCATGGTCGGCGTGTTTGCCGCTACAGATGCTATTTTGTTTTATATATTCTTTGAGGCTACGCTGATACCAATGTTCCTGATCATCGGTATCTGGGGTGGACCGCGACGAGTATACGCAACCATAAAGTTCTTTCTATATACCTTTCTCGGTTCTGTGTTTATGCTGGTCGCGCTGATTTATCTCTATACTCAGGCAGACAGTTTCTCTATTGCAGCCTTCCATCAGGTGCCCTTGGCCTCTGGTGCACAGACGCTGATATTTTTTGCTTTCTTTGTAGCCTTTGCGGTAAAAATTCCCATGTGGCCGGTACATACCTGGCTGCCGGATGCGCACGTTGAAGCTCCAACGGCAGGTTCTGCTGTATTAGCGGCTATCATGCTCAAGATGGGCGGCTACGGGTTTCTGCGTTTTAGTTTGCCTGTTGTGCCTGACGCCAGTCAGCAGCTTGCCTGGTTAATGATTTTGCTTTCTCTTATTGCTGTGGTGTACATCGGTTTTGTGGCACTGGCTCAAATTGATATGAAAAAGCTAATCGCCTATTCATCGATATCCCACATGGGTTTTGTAACGCTGGGTATGTTCATTGTTTTCGGTGCGCTCGACAACACAGTCGAGGGCGATGTAACTGATCACGCTGCACTGGGTATAGAAGGTGCGATGGTGCAAATGATATCTCACGGGTTTATCTCAGCGGCGATGTTTCTCTGCGTGGGTGTGATTTATGATCGTATGCATTCACGGCTTATATCGGACTATGGTGGTGTGGCCAATACCATGCCGGTGTTTGCGGCATTTATGGTGTTCTTTGCCATGGCAAATGCAGGGCTTCCCGGTACTTCGGGTTTCGTTGGTGAGTTCATGGTCATACTGGCGAGCTTTAAAGCAAATTTCTGGTTTGCATTTTTAGCAGCCACCACGCTTATTCTTGGTGCCGCCTACACCTTGTGGATGATCAAGCGGGTCGTGTTTGGCGAGATCGCCAATGAAAAAGTAGCAGCGTTAACTGACGTTACTCGCCGGGAAAAATTTATGTTGGGCCTGCTTGCGGCGATGGTGTTGTTTTTCGGATTGTGGCCGCAGCCACTTGTCGATGTAATGCACGCATCGGTAGCTAACCTGGTGCAGCATGTCACCATATCTAAACTCTAAGGGCCCGGCAGATGAATAATATTGGCCTTGCCACACCTGAAATTTTTCTACTTTGCGCTATCTGTATTATTTTAGTGGGCGACCTGTTCGTTGCCGAAGAGCGCCGACCCCTCGCGTATATGTTGTCTCAGGTGTCTTTGCTCATTACTCTGTTATTAACCTGGTACATCTCGCCTGCGACTGGCAGTGTCACCGCGTTTAGTGGCAGTTTTGTTATGGATCAAATGAGTAACGTATGTAAGTCATGGATACTGATTGTCTCTATCGGTGTGTTTTTATATTCCCGTGACTATGTAAACTCGCGCAAGATTACCAGCGGTGAGTACTACACACTTGCATTGAGCGGTGTGCTGGGCATGATGATTATGGTGTCTTCCAGCACGATGCTGACACTCTATCTTGGTCTTGAGCTGTTATCTTTATCGCTCTATGCATTAGTGGCTCTTAACCGTCACGATGCAAGGTCCTCAGAAGCGGCGATGAAATATTTTGTATTGGGTGCACTGGCATCCGGTGCGTTGCTGTACGGCATTTCCATGATCTACGGTGCAACCGGCAGCCTTCACTTTGATCAGATAGCGGTAAAATTAGCTGAAGATTCAAATTCCACTGCGGCGATTTTCGGTTTGGCTTTTGTGGTTGTCGGCATTGCTTTCAAGTTCGGTGCTGCTCCCTTTCACATGTGGGTACCCGATGTCTACGACGGAGCGCCCACGTCAGTAGCGCTCTATATCTCAGCCGCTCCCAAGATAGCGGCATTTGCCCTGGCCATGCGCTTTCTGGTTGATGGGCTGGGTACCGCCCACGGAAGCTGGCAGGGTATGCTGATTATTCTAGCGGTCATGTCGCTGGTGCTGGGCAATATCATCGCACTGGCGCAGGTGTCATTTAAACGGCTGCTGGCGTATTCCACAATTTCTCATGTCGGTTTTATCCTCATGGGTATCCTTGCCGGTACCAATGAAGGTTATGCGGCGGCGATGTTTTATGCGATTACTTATGCCATCACAAGCATGGGGGCGTTTGGAATTATCTTAGCCATGGACCGCATGGATGTAGATATCAACCTGCTTACTGATCTGCGCGGTTTGTTTCGGCGCAATCCCGTTTACGCCGCTGTGATGATGGTTCTTCTGGTGTCGATGACGGGGGTGCCGCCAACGGTTGGGTTCTACGCCAAGCTTGCGGTACTCAAAGCCGTGGTCGACGTTGATCTGATCTGGCTTGCTGTGATTGCTGTGGTCATGTCAGTGGTAGGCGCTTTTTACTACCTGCGTGTCATCAAATACATGTTTTTCGACGATCCGGCAGAGCCCACACCGGTGGTCGCCCCGTTTGATGTCCAGCTGGGGCTGACGCTCAATGGTGCCGCGATGATATTTTTCGGTTTTTTCCCCGGTTTAATCATGGTCGCCTGCATGGCTGCTTTCGCCGGATAGGGGTTCTCCCGTTCCGGTATTTCAGCGTGATCCTCCGAACAAGTGAAATTTCACAAAAATACGTCTTCATAGAGTATTAAAACTTGTAATTCGAGCGGTTTACTCCTATCATCCGTGTTCGCAGTTGCGGGGTGGAGCAGTCTGGCAGCTCGTCGGGCTCATAACCCGAAGGTCGTAGGTTCGAATCCTACCCCCGCTACCAAGGATTTATCAGAAAGGCCCCTCTCATGGGGCCTTTTTGTTGCCATAATATTTTTTATAGTAACAGGGCTTTGGCGGGCAAAAAGGCCGGCGAAATACTAAAATAGCGCTAAATTTGGCGTTGACACCGAATGATATGACCACGATGTGGAAACAGGATGCGCAGGGCACCAGAAGCAATTTGGAATTTTATCTCGCCAATTGTTGATGCGCTCAACTACGAGTTTGTAGGGGCATCACTGGGGCAGAGCGAGTCGGGGTTAACTCTGCGGGTTTATATAGACCGCGAAGAAGGGATAACGGTAGACGATTGTGCGACAGTCAGCAGCATGGTCGGCGCCGGGCTTGATGTCGAGGATTTAATCGCTGGTGAATATTGCCTTGAGGTCTCATCACCTGGAATGAGGCGGCCTCTGTATGATGCTCATCACTACGAGAACCAGAAAGGCAAAACTATAAAAGTACGTTTAACAGTACCGCAGGACGGACGGCGGAACTATACGGGAGTATTAACTGCCGTTAACGGGGAACAAATAACAGTTGAAGTTGACAACGACTCACATGAACTAACCATTCGCGATATAGACAGCGCGAATGTGGTACCGAAATTTGGATAACTATTACTCCGGCAAAAGCTGCCAGAGCACAATATTGATGACAATCGCAGGGCCCTGTGCTCTGAAGACGCAGCTGTTTGCTGCGACTGTAAAGAAGGTTGAGCAACTATGAGCAAAGAAATACTTCTTGTCGTAGACGCGGTTTCTAACGAGAAAGGCGTTGATAAAAGCATTATCTTCGAAGCACTGGAAGCAGCATTAGCCTCTGCGACACGTAAACGCAGTGGTAAGGATATCGAAGTGCGCGTTGATATCGATCGTGAAACCGGTGACTACAACACCTATCGAAGATGGGAAGTTTGTGAAGATGATGCAGAGCAGGAATTTCCTACTCGCCAGATAACACTGTCGGCAGCGCAGGCCGATGACCCTGAGCTGGAGTTGGGCGGATGGGTTGAAGATGAAATAGAATCGGTTGACTTCGGCCGCATCGCTGCTCAAACCGCCAAACAGGTCATTGTGCAGAAAGTACGTGAAGCCGAGCGCGCGCGCGTCGTTGAAGCATTTCAGAACCGCGTTGGCGAGTTGGTCATGGGAATTGTCAAGCGCACAGAGCGCGGAGGCGTGTATATTGACCTGGGCAATAACGCTGAAGCCTACATTCGTCGCGAGGAAATGATCCCGCGTGAAGCGGTACGAACCGGTGACAGACTGCGAGCCTACCTTCGGGAAGTACAGGCAGAAGCACGTGGCCCGCAATTGTTTGCCAGCCGCACGTCACCCGAATTTCTGATCGAATTGTTCAAACTTGAAGTGCCGGAGGTGGGTCAGGGTACCATCGAAATTCGTGGCGCTGCCCGCGATGCAGGCAGTCGTGCAAAAATAGCGGTGGTCTCCAACGACAAACGTCTTGACCCGGTCGGAGCCTGTGTTGGTATGCGCGGTTCACGGGTACAGACAGTGTCAAACGAATTGGCCGGTGAGCGCGTAGACATAATTTTATGGGACGAGAACCCGGCTCAATATGTAATCAACGCCATGGCACCTGCGGAAGTCGCTTCGATTATCGTTGATGAAGAAAACGGCAGTATGGATATCGTTGTCGACGCGGATAAACTGTCACTGGCGATTGGCCGTGGCGGGCAGAATGTCCGACTGGCTGGTGAACTAACCAGCTGGGAGCTCAATGTCATGGATGAAGGCACCGCAGATGAGAAAAACGAAACTGAAGCGCGTGATCTGATTGAAAAATTCGTTGAACATCTAACCGTAGATGAAGAAGTGGCGACCATTCTTGTCCAGGAAGGGTTCACCAGTGTGGAGGAAGTTGCCTATGTTCCTACACAGGAGCTTCTCGATGTAGACGAATTTGATGAAGAAATGGTGGAAGAGTTGCGCAGTAGAGCGCAAGATGTGCTGCTAACACAAGCACTCGTTACCGAGCAAAAAATCAAAAACCTGAATCCGTCGGATGAACTTCTGGCGATGGAAGGTATTAGCGCCGAGCTTGCCGTATCACTGGCAGAAATTGGCGTCACCACAGTAGATGATCTGGCCGATCTGGCCACGGATGAGCTGATGGTAGTCGATGGTATGGATGAAGAAACGGCAGGCACTCTTATTATGAAGGCGCGCGAAAGCTGGTTCCAGGAAGAAGAGGAACAGGCGGCAGAGGCGGGAGCCGAAGCTAGCGGGGGGTAGAGAAAAACTTATGGCAGAAGTCACCGTCAAACAGTTGGCCGACACGGTGGGAACACCAGTCGACAAACTGCTCGAACAACTAAAAGACGCCGGCGTAGATAAAAGCGCGGCTGAAGACACCATTGCGGACGCAGAGAAATCTCAGTTACTGACATTTCTGCGCCAGTCCCATGGCGTCGAAAAGAAATCCCTCGGCGCGAGCAAGATCACTCTTACTCGTAAGAAGCGAGGAGAGATAAAAGTCGGTGGCCCAGGTCGTAAGGCAGTCACTGTAGAGACGCGTGGCAAAAGGACGTATGCCAAACGAGACGATGAAGCTCGCGAAGAGATGATTCGCCAGGCAGCCGCTCGCCAGCAGCAGGCAGACGGTGGAGACGCCGCTGCTCCAGCCGAGTCGGCGGCAACTGCCGGCGATTCATCTGCCACTGCCGCGACCAGCCCCGCAACAACCCCGGTGGATGCTACAACGGTTGATTCTGAGCGCGAAGCACTTGACGCAAAAGCCAAAGAGCTTGAAGCCAGAGCTGCTGAACTTGAAGCCAAGGCGCAAGCGCTTGAAGAGCAACAGCGCGCCGCTACAGAACAGGCAAAACTGGAAGCAGAACGCGCGATAGCAGAAGAAGCGAATCGTGTTGAAAAGCAGGCCAGTGAGCAGTCAACCGCCGAAACAGAGGCCGAAAACGCTGCTGCTGCTGAAGCGGCACAACAGGAAGCACAGCAGAAACAGGCTGCAGAAGAAGAAGCCAGGCTCAAGCGCGAAGAACAAGAAAGAGCGGTAGCAGAGCAGGCTGCCCGAATGGCAGTTGAACAGGCAGCACTGGCAGAACTTCAGCAAGGTGTTGAAGATGTCGGTCGTGCCAAGCTTGAGGCAGTGCGCAAGTCTGCCGAGGCAGAGCTCGCCAAAATCGAAGAAGAAAAACGCAAGGCCGCATCGGTCAAGCGTGAAAAAGTATTCGCACCCGGTCCTCCGCCTGCTGAAAGCGGCGGCGGCAAGGGCGGGCGTACCCGTGGCCGCACCAAGGCCGCACCCGGTGGCGGTGGTCGTAAAGAATTACGAGTCTCGGGTGGCCGTGGTGGCAAACGCGAGAAGCGTGGTTCGCGACGTGAAATCACCCGTGCGATTGAAGCCAAGCATGGCTTTGCCATGCCGACCGAACCAGTGGTTCGCGACGTGGATGTTCCAGAGACCATCACCGTTGCCGAGCTGGCCAATCGCATGGCAGTGAAAGCCGGTGAAGTGATCAAGATCATGATGGGCATGGGCGTGATGGCGACCATCAACCAGATGCTCGATCAGGACACCGCGGTGCTTGTTGTTGAAGAGATGGGCCACAATGCCACCATGAGTTCTGCGGATGATCTTGAAATAGAGTTGCAGAATAAAATAATCGCCAGGACCAAGCCGGTGATTGAAGAAGGCTCAGTCGAAGGTCTTGAAGTCAGGCCTCCGGTAGTGACCATCATGGGCCACGTTGACCATGGTAAAACATCGTTGCTCGACTACATCAGAACCTCGCGGGTTGCAGCGGGTGAGGCCGGTGGTATCACACAGCATATTGGTGCCTACAGCGTTAACCATGACAAGGGCAAAATCACCTTTCTCGATACACCGGGTCACGCCGCATTTACCTCAATGCGTGCGCGCGGTGCACAAGCCACTGATATCGTTGTTTTAGTCGTTGCCGCAGACGATGGTGCTATGCCGCAAACCGTTGAAGCCGTTCAGCACTCCCGTGCTGCCGGTGTGCCAATGATTGTGGCGGTCAACAAAATGGATAAAGAAGGTGCTGACCCTGATCGTGTTAAAAACGATCTTTCAAAGCACGAAGTCATCCCGGAAGACTGGGGTGGAGAAACCATGTTTATACCGCTGTCAGCGCTGACAGGTATGGGCGTCGATGACCTGCTCGATGCTCTGTTGCTGCAGGCGGAAGTCCTTGAACTTAAGGCCGTGCCAGACGGTCCTGCACAAGGTGTGGTTATTGAGGCTACTCTCGATAAAGGTCGCGGTCCGGTTGCAACTGTGCTGGTGCAAAGCGGTACATTGAAACGCGGTGACATCATGGTGTGCGGTAAGGAATTCGGTCGCGTTAGAGCCATGTTTGACGACAGCGGTAATCAGGTTGAAACAGCAGGGCCTTCAGTGCCTGTGCAGGTACTTGGTTTGTCCAGTACACCAGATGCCGGACAGGGCATGCTGGTCTCCAAGGATGAGCGCAGTGCCCGTGAGCTTGCCGGTCTTAGAAACGAGAAATCCCGTGACGCCAGACTTGCAGAGCGTCGACCGGCCAAGCTTGAAGATGTCTTCTCGAAAGTTAAAAACGGCGATGTCAGTACGCTTAACCTGGTTATTAAAACGGACGTTCAAGGAAGTTTCGAAGCACTTCGCGATGCCCTTGAAAAAATGTCGACTGATGAAGTCACGATTCGCGTCATCGGTGGTGGCGTGGGTGGTATCACCGAATCTGATGCTCAGTTAGCTGCGGCATCCGGTGCCAGCATTATAGGCTTTAATGTCCGCGCTGATAACACGGCACGCAAGGTGATCACGGAGCAGGAACTGGAGCTGCACTACGACAGCGTGATCTACGAAGTGATCGACCGCGTCAAAGCCGCAGCAAGTGGAATGTTGCCACCGGAAATTCAGGAACGCATCATTGGGTTGGCCAAAGTTCAGGATGTATTCCGGTCGCCCAAGTTTGGTTCTATTGCAGGTTCTATGGTCGAAGACGGTGTGGTTCGCAAGAGTGCGCCAATAAGAGTCCTGCGCGACAACATCGTTATTTATGAAGGTGAGCTGGAATCGCTGCGTCGCTTCAAAGACGACGTTGCCGAAGTCCGAATGGGCACCGAGTGCGGTATTGGTGTGAAAAACTACACCGATGTACAGCCCGGCGATCAGATCGAAGTCTTTGAACGCAAGGAAGTTGCCAGGACTCTATAACCTATGGCGAAAGACTATCCTCGCAGCTACCGGGTGGCCGATCAGATTCAGCGTGAACTCGCTGAACTGATTCGTACAGAAGTGAAGGACCCCCGGGTTCCTGCCACCATGACTGTGGCAGGCGTTGAAGTGAGTAAAGACCTATCCAGTGCCAAGGTGTTTGTCTCGACGTTTGATCTGGACAGTGATAGCGAACAACGGCAAGCTGCAATAGACGGCCTGAACAAGGCGTCCGGCTTCCTGCGCAAACAGCTGGGCAACAAAATGCGGTTACGCGTGGTGCCGACACTCAGCTTTAAGTACGATGTTGTGCAGGAAAATGCCGCGCGCATTACCACGTTAATAGACGATGCGGTAAGCACTAACACTACCATTGATGATTCTCTGGCCGACAACCTGCCAGATGACGATGGCATGCCGGAACCATCCACCGGCGGCGCGCCAGGGTAGCTTGCAGCTTGCGTGAATTAAACGGATTGCTGTTACTCGACAAACCGGGCGGGTGTACGTCTAACGGTGTCCTGCAACAGGTTCGTAAATTGTTTGGTGCGAAGAAAGCTGGTCATACCGGTAGTCTCGATCCATCGGCAACCGGCATGTTACCCATCTGTTTTGGTGAAGGCACCAAGCTTTGTGCTTATTTACTCGATGCAGAAAAAACCTATGAAGTACAAGGGCTGTTAGGTATTTCAACGGACACTGAAGACGCTGACGGTGAAATTATTGCGCAGGCAGAGGTGCCGCAAATCAGTTTGCCGCAAATGCAGGCGGCGGTCGCCGGCTTCCTGGGTGACTCCATGCAAAGACCACCGGTGTATTCGGCGATCAAGCTCAATGGAGTCCGGTCACACAAGCTGGCTCGCAGTGGCAAAATGCCGGAACTTCAGCCACGGCCCATCAATGTGCGTGAAATTGAATTGCAAAGCTTTGCTGATAAGCGATTTACACTGAGATTACGAGTCTCGAAAGGTACTTATATACGTTCAATAGTGCGCGATATCGGCGACAGCTTTGGCTGCGGAGCACACGTGACCAGTCTGCGCAGAGTCTCTGTTTCGCCGTTTGAGCAACACAAGATGTATAGCCTTGAAGATATTCAGGCGCATTCAGATGCCGATCAGTTATTGCTGGAAGTCGATGAAGTAATCAGTGACTGGCCGCAACTGGATCTCGATGCAGAAACCGCGATGAAATTTCGCCATGGTTCAAAACCGGCGCTGGACAAAACACTGCACGAGGCAACAACCAATTTGCCAGTAAATAAACTGGCCAATGATCTGTTGCGTATATACGACCCCACCAGGAAATTTCTTGGTTTGGGGAAAATTTCTGACGGACGGCTCGAAACCGTCCGTATAATTGGAGGCCAACTGCAATGAGTGGCGGTTGCTCCTTAACAGTCACAGATAGCGCTGTGACACTTTTACTCATCATTGGAGATGACACATGGGTTGTTTAAACGCCGAAACCACGGCTGAGATTATCAACGAATACAAGCGTGACACTGCAGACACGGGTTCGCCCGAGGTGCAGGTCGCTTTGCTGACAGCAAGAATCACCCACCTTACCGAGCACTTCAAGCTTCATAAGCACGACCATCATTCACGTCGTGGTTTGCTGCGAATGGTTAATCAGCGACGCAAATTGCTCGACTACCTCAAAGGTAAAGATCAATCGCGTTACCAGGATCTTATCAAACGACTCGGTTTGCGCCGCTAGTTGGCCGCCCAGCAAAACCTAAGGAATTAAAGTGACTCAAGTAACGAAAAAATTTCAATTTGGCGACCACGAAGTTGTCATGCAAACCGGAGAGATCGCGCGCCAGACATCGGCAGCGATTATGATCAGCATTGGTGACACCATGTTGCTGGTCTCTGCGGTAGGTAAAAAAGAAGCAAATCCCAATGTCGACTTTTTCCCGCTGACCATTAACTACCAGGAGCGCACCTACGCTGCCGGTAAAATACCAGGTGGATTTTTCAAACGTGAAGGGCGTCCTGCAGAAAGCGAAACACTGACCTCACGGCTGATCGACAGACCGCTGCGACCATTGTTTCCGAAAGGCTTTCGCAACGAAGTTCAGGTGATCGCAACTGTAATGTCACTTGATCCTGAAATTCAGGCAGACATCCCGGCCATGATCGGTGCATCAGCAGCACTGGCCGTGTCCGGCATGCCTTTCGGAGGTCCGATTGGTGCGGCGAGAGTCGGCTATATCGACGGCGCTTATGTGCTGAATCCTACCGCTTCTCAAGTGGTGGAATCCGATCTTGATCTGGTGGTTGCCGGTACAAACAACGCGGTACTGATGGTTGAATCTGAAGCCGCAGTATTGCAGGAAGACGTCATGCTGGGCGCTGTCGTTTTTGGCCACGAGCAAATGCAGGTCGTGATTCAGGCGATAGGTGAAATGGCTGCAGAAGTCGGTGCAGAAAAATGGCACTGGGAAGCACCACCGGTAAACGAAGCGCTGGCATCGAGTGTTGCTGCTGCTGCTGAAGCCGGTTTGATAGACGCGTACAGCACTCCAGACAAACTTGAGCGTCAGGTGAAAGTAGGCGAAGTAAAAGATGCAGCGGTTGCACAATTAGCCACTGACGCCGACAGTGCACCGACAGCGGCTGAAGTCAAAGGTGCGTTCTCGGCACTTGAGAAAAGTACTGTACGCAGCCGTATCCTTGCCGGTGAGCTTCGTATCGATGGTCGTGATACCCGCACTGTACGTCCGATTTCTGTGAAGACTGGTCTGTTGCCACGAGTTCACGGATCTGCCTTGTTCACCCGCGGTGAAACTCAGGCGATTGTTGCCGCAACATTGGGTACCACACGTGACGCACAAATAATTGATGCACTTGAAGGTGAGCGACGCGATCCGTTTATGTTGCACTACAACTTTCCTCCATACTGTGTAGGTGAAACCGGTTTTGTCGGTTCACCGAAGCGACGCGAGATCGGTCATGGTCGTCTGGCCCGTCGTGGTGTTGCCGCGGTTATGCCTGATGATGAAGTGTTCCCGTACACTATTCGTGTTGTATCAGAAATCACTGAATCAAACGGTTCAAGTTCAATGGCCAGTGTTTGTGGTTCAAGTCTCGCAATGATGGATGCCGGTGTACCGTTATCCGCACCGGTAGCCGGTATCGCTATGGGCTTGATCAAAGACGACAGTCGCTTTGCCGTTCTCAGTGACATACTGGGTGATGAAGATCATCTGGGTGATATGGACTTTAAAGTTGCCGGTACCGAAGAAGGTATTACCGCTCTGCAGATGGATATCAAAATCGATGGCATCACTCGTGAGATAATGGAGGCGGCGCTGGAGCAGGCGAAAGAAGGTCGTCTGTTCATTCTTGGTGAAATGAACAAGGTTCTAAGCTCACCGCGTGAAGAACTGTCAGAGCATGCTCCTCGTTTTATCACAATCAAAATTCACCCTGAAAAAATCGCTGCGGTAATCGGTAAGGGCGGTGCAGTAATTCGGGCACTGACTGAAGAGACCGGTGCTACTATCGACATCGGTGATGATGGAGTCATTAAGATTGCATCAAGCGACAGAGAAGCCGGCGAAGAAGCCCGTCGTCGTATCGAGCAGATCACTGCTGATGTAGAAGTTGGTACCATTTACGAAGGCAAGGTTCAGAAGATTATGGACTTTGGTGCTTTCGTAAATATTCTGCCAGGTAAGGATGGTCTTGTTCATATTTCACAAATCTCTGAAGAGCGAGTACAAAATGTCGCAGATGAGTTAAGTGAAGGGCAGACTGTTCGCGTTAAAGTGCTGGAAGTTGATAAGCAAGGTCGGATTCGCTTGAGCATGAAAGCGGTCACGTCTGATGAAGCTGAAGCACCTGCAGCAGAGTCCTGAGTAAGCCGCGGGGTGAGCCATGTGGTTCACCCCGCAAATAAGTATTAACCCCTCCCATATTATTAAGATCCTTGGACCACACGCACTATATCAGGCGTTGTATCGAGCTTGCAGAAGTGGCGGCCCTGAATGCTGAAGTGCCGGTGGGTGCGATCATTGTTTGCGAAGGCGAGATTATTGCCGAAGCCTCGAATCAGCCGATAGCCAGTTGCGATCCCACCGCTCATGCGGAAATCTGCTGCATACGTACTGCCGCCGCATCGATTAGAAATTACCGACTGACGGGCTGTACTTTGTATAGTTCGATAGAACCTTGTCTGATGTGTGCAGGGGCGGTAATGCATGCGCGGCTTGATCGGATTGTTTATGGTGCCACAGAACCGCGGGGTGGTGCTGTAAGTGGCCATGTAAATTACTTTGAAGCGTTGTCGCATCTTCATAAGATTGAAGTGGTCGGTGGAGTGCTGGCAGATGACTGTCGCGGGATTATTCAGGAATTTTTTCGGGCGAGAAGGTAGTTCATCACGGGTTGTTTTAGGTTACTTTAGTGTTTACTGATATACGCTAATGCAACTGACTGAAGCCTCATTAATGGGCTGAGAAGTTAAGAGCAGTAACTAACAACTTGATTCTGAGGAAGAAAAAACAAGCTGGCCTGCATACTGCCTGCAACCATTTGTACCCGTCAAAAGTTGAATTCATCCACAAACGCTGGCAAGTTTTCTGCAGAAAATGCAGACCCTGTTAGTGAATTTTGGTGAATTCCAATATAAATCAATACGTTAAATAAATATTGAAGGACGCGCTGTTTTCAAGATGGTTCAGGAATAAGTACCCCAAGTCGATAGAATTTCATGTGGTAATTCTTTATCAGAGGTGTATTTGTGGGAGTAACGGCACAACAATCCGATAATGGTCAGGAGGTGACAGTTTGTGTTGCCGGACGATTTGACTATCGCGTATACGATTCTTTTAAAGCGTCTTACTCCTCTATTGCAGAAGACAGTACGCAGATAAATGTCGATCTAAGCGAAACTGATTACATGGATAGCAGTGCGCTGGGTATGTTGCTCATGCTGCGGGAACATGTCGGGCGGGCTGTCACGATATTGTTGCTCAACCCTACACCTGATGTGATGAAGGTATTGGCCATCGCAAACTTCGATAAATTGTTTGCGATAAAAAAGTAATGCAGGCACTTGAACAAACCCGAACCAGATTCTGGAAGTTTGAGGCAGAAGATCTGAATCATTCTGACCTGATTGCAGATCTTGTCGCATCTATCTGCTACGAGTGCGATGTCGATAAAAACAGACATCATAATCTGGAATTGGTCATCGCAGAGGTAGTGAACAACGCCATTGATCATGGTGTGCTCGGCCTTGATTCTTCCATGAAGAAAAACCCGGAAGGCTTCGAAGAGTATTTTATCTGCCGCGCAGCCCGGCTCGCTGAGTTGAAGGATGGCTATGTGTCTGTGCTGATCGAACAGCTGAGCGACGATATAATTGCTATAAGTGTTGAGGACAGCGGGGCGGGGTTTGATTTTCCGTTAGAGATTCAGACTTTGCAACCAGAGAATTTAATGCAGGCTTATGGCCGTGGATTGATGATAATCCGGCATTTGTGCGAATCGATGATGCACGTCGGGCGAGGCAATTGTGTGTTACTGCAATTCAAGATTACCGCTGAGTAGTACGTTGCTGCTGTAGTCCCCCAAAATTATCCGTTAGCATCCGTCTGACATACCAACCGATGTTTCTGACCGGCATCAGTCAACTTTTTTCCGAAACCAGTTCCACTATTAGCGATGACCCATCCAGGCCGGTGATAGTCATTTTGGTGCCAGCTGCGGCGTCGGGGCCAACAACTCTCCATCTTGTCCTGCCTATCGTAATGCTTCCTACGCCGTTTACTATTGCTTCTTCAATGGTCACCTCTTTACCAATATAGGAATCTGTACGTCGGTTGAGCGAAGTCTCTGCTTCAGCGTTTCTTCTTCTCTTATAGAAATAGCGACCTGCGAAGGTAGAGGCGATAGTAAGCACGGCAAACAAGGCGACCTGCAGTTGCCAGCTTAGTATTGGTATAAGTGCTGTGATAAGTCCGGTGACTATTGCGGCAATGCCCGGCCATAGCAGGAAAGTGGTTGGCGCCAGAACCTCTACGGCAAATAATAACAAGCCTGCTGTCATCCAATGCCAGGGAGTGAGTTCGCCTGTTATAAATTCCATTTAATTCTCCGGTACGGACGGGCTATATTCTGCCGATTACTTTTTTGTTTTGGGGACAGGGGTGCTGATGGCATTCTTTGCAAGCTCAGCAATGCCGCCAATGCTGCTGATCAGCCCGCTTGCCTCCAGTGGCATATAGATTGTTTTCTGGTTGGGCGACAACGCCATCTCTTTTAGTGACTCCACGTATTTTTGTGCGATAAAATAATTCAGTGCCTGTATGTCACCGTTGCTAACAGCGTCGGAGACCATCACCGTGGCTTTTGCCTCGGCCTCTGCTTCGCGCTCACGTGCTTCAGCATCGCGGAAGGCTGCCTCCTTGCGACCTTCAGCCTGCAGAATTGCTGATTGTTTCATCCCCTCTGCAATTAGTATTTGTGCTTCGCGATCTGCTTCAGCGTTTAAAACCGATGCTCTTTTTTCGCGTTCAGCTTTCATTTGCTTAGCCATCGAATCAACAAGATCACGCGGCGGCGCAATATCCTTGATCTCGATACGGTTGATTTTAACCCCCCATGGAGAGGTAGCCTCCTCTACTACGCTAAGCAACTGTGTATTGATTTGATCCCGGTGTGACAGGAGTTGGTCAAGAGTCATTGAGCCCATCACGGTT